>NZ_KV810575.1:0-3477 GCF_001812845.1 Corynebacterium sp. HMSC065H09 | reverse complement strand
AAAAGGTGATTGCCGCGGCTTCGGCGGTGTACTTGAGCCCCACTACATTGTCGGCGCAGAACCACTCGACCAGTGAGCTATTACGCACTCTTTCAAGGATGGCTGCTTCTAAGCCAACCTCCTGGTTGTCTTCGCGATCCCACATCCTTTTCCACTTAGCACACCCTTAGGGGCCTTAGCCGGCGATCTGGGCTGTTTCCCTCTCGACTACGAAGCTTATCCCCCGCAGTCTCACTGCCGTGCTCTGACCTCACCGGCATTCGGAGTTTGGCTGATGTCGCTAAGATGATAGTCCCGCTAAACCAACCAGTAGCTCTACCTCCAGGAGGAAACACACGACGCTGCACCTAAATGCATTTCGGGGAGAACCAGCTATCACGGAGTTTGATTGGCCTTTCACCCCTACCCACAACTCATCCCCTCAGTTTTCAACCTAAGTGGGTTCGCGCCTCCACAGAGTCTTACCTCTGCTTCACACTGGCCATGGGTAGATCACCCCGCTTCGGGTCCAGGACATGCCACTGACAACACACTAGTTAGTATTCGCTTTCGCTACGACTACCCCACCAAACGGGTTAACCTCGCGACATGCCGCTGACTCGCAGGCTCATTCTTCAAAAGGCACGCCATCACCCCACAAAAAAGGGCTCTGACGGATTGTAAGCACATGGTTTCAGGTACTATTTCACTCCCCTCCCGGGGTACTTTTCACCATTCCCTCACGGTACTAATCCGCTATCGGTCATAAGCAGGTATTTAGGCTTACCGGGTGGTCCCGGCAGATTCACAGCAGATTCCACGAGCCCGCTGCTACTCGGGCAACACACCAATTGCACGCACGGGTGTTTCACGTACCGGACTCTCACCGTCTACGGCAGGACATTCCAATCCACTTCCGCTACACCCACACAACACAACGCAGGGCTAGCAGACCCTGCACAATGCATCCCCACAACCCCACGCACGCAAACCCTGCCAGGTATCACACGCACGCGGTTTAGCCTCATCCACGTTCGTTCGCCACTACTAACGGAATCACAATTGTTTTCTACTCCTACGGGTACTGAGATGTTTCACTTCCCCGCGTAACCACCAATTAGACTATGAATTCATCTAACGGCGACCGCCCACAACGACGGCCAGGTTTCCCCATTCGGACACCCTCGGATCAACGCTCAGTTGGCAGCTCCCCGAGGCCTATCGCAGCCTCTCACGTCCTTCATCGGCCTACTATGCCAAGGCATCCACCATGCGCCCTTACAACACAACACACAAACAAATAACTAAGAACAATCACAAACAGAAAAACTGCTTGACAAAATCGAACTTACAGAAAAACAAGATGCTCGCGTCCACTATCCAGTTCTCACACAACACCCACACACCACAAAACAAACCACCACAACAGCAGCCTGCCCGCAGCACGCAGCAACCTGTACAACAGGAACAACAACATGTGTCATCCCAGACACCCAACAGCGCACCAACAACCAACCAACACCAAAGGAAAGCACAAACGCTTAAAGTCATCACACGCACGCGCAGACCACCACTTCAGTGATCTAACCAGTAGGTGTTCCACCCAAAAAACAAAAAATAGCCACACGCCACCAACACGATGACACATGACACAAAGAAAAAATAATCTCCTTAGAAAGGAGGTGATCCAGCCGCACCTTCCGGTACGGCTACCTTGTTACGACTTCGTCCCAATCGCCAATCCCACCTTCGACAGCTCCCCCACAAAATGTGTTAGGCCACTGGCTTCGGGTGTTACCGACTTTCATGACGTGACGGGCGGTGTGTACAAGGCCCGGGAACGTATTCACCGCAGCGTTGCTGATCTGCGATTACTAGCGACTCCGACTTCACGGGGTCGAGTTGCAGACCCCGATCCGAACTGAGACCGGCTTTGCGGGATTAGCTCGCCCTCACGGACTGGCAACCCACTGTACCGACCATTGTAGCATGTGTGAAGCCCTGGACATAAGGGGCATGATGATTTGACGTCATCCCCACCTTCCTCCGAGTTAACCCCGGCAGTTTCTTACGAGTCCCCACCACAACGTGCTGGCAACATAAGACAAGGGTTGCGCTCGTTGCGGGACTTAACCCAACATCTCACGACACGAGCTGACGACAACCATGCACCACCTGTATACAAGCCACAAGGGAAACACCATCTCTGGCGCGATCCTGTATATGTCAAGCCCAGGTAAGGTTCTTCGCGTTGCATCGAATTAATCCACATGCTCCGCCGCTTGTGCGGGCCCCCGTCAATTCCTTTGAGTTTTAGCCTTGCGGCCGTACTCCCCAGGCGGGGCGCTTAATGCGTTAGCTACGGCACGGATCCCGTGGAAGGAAACCCACACCTAGCGCCCACCGTTTACGGCATGGACTACCAGGGTATCTAATCCTGTTCGCTCCCCATGCTTTCGCTCCTCAGCGTCAGTTACTGCCCAGAGACCCGCCTTCGCCACCGGTGTTCCTCCTGATATCTGCGCATTTCACCGCTACACCAGGAATTCCAGTCTCCCCTACAGTACTCAAGTTATGCCCGTATCGCCTGCACGCCCGGAGTTAAGCCCCGGAATTTCACAGACGACGCGACAAACCACCTACGAGCTCTTTACGCCCAGTAATTCCGGACAACGCTCGCACCCTACGTATTACCGCGGCTGCTGGCACGTAGTTAGCCGGTGCTTCTTCTCCATCTACCGTCAGAAACCCTTCGTCGATGGTGAAAGGAGTTTACAACCCGAAGGCCGTCATCCCCCACGCGGCGTCGCTGCATCAGGCTTCCGCCCATTGTGCAATATTCCCCACTGCTGCCTCCCGTAGGAGTCTGGGCCGTGTCTCAGTCCCAATGTGGCCGTCCACCCTCTCAGGCCGGCTACCCGTCGCCGCCTTGGTAGGCCATTACCCCACCAACAAGCTGATAGGCCGCGGGCCCATCCCACACCGAAAAAACTTTCCACCACACCCTCACGGTGCGGTCCTATCCGGTATTAGACCCAGTTTCCCAGGCTTATCCCGAAGTGCAGGGCAGGTCACCCACGTGTTACTCACCCGTTCGCCACTCGTGTACCCCAGCAAGCTGGAGCCTTACCGTTCGACTTGCATGTGTTAAGCACGCCGCCAGCGTTCGTCCTGAGCCAGGATCAAACCCTCCATCAAAAACCCTTCAAATCAGAAGAATCAAAAAACAATGAAAGGCCCAAAAACCTGACAAAAACAGACAAACAACCACCACACACAAACAATGCATGCGGCCTGGCCGTTATCCAAAAATAAAACGTTCTCCCCTTCGAACCGACGAGGCCAAAAAAGAAGAGAACAACCATGATCTTTCCCACAAATGAAAAAACCACGCGAAAAGCACCCAAACAAAGGCGCCGCCACGCAATCCATCACCCGCAAGCACAAAAGGACCCAAAACAAACAAAGGCCCCCGGCACCCACCAGCAACACACACGC
>NZ_KV810574.1:0-5366 GCF_001812845.1 Corynebacterium sp. HMSC065H09 | reverse complement strand
CCCGGAAAAGACACACTTTTCTTTACTTAACCCGTGCTAGAGGTTATGACGCAAGTTTATTGAATTCCAGAGAATTTCTGAACATCCGGCGAGCGAAGGAAACGCCCGGCCATTTCCACAGCTGGCTGAGAAGAATCTCCTTCGATTACAAGGGACGCAATCGCCAATTCCCCTGTCGTTCCAGCGAACCAGCCATTGGAAAGCTTGCCATCAATTTCTGCTGTACCAGTCTTTCCGCCAAGTGCACTAAGATCACTCAACGACCTAGCTGAACCGTGGTCAATTGTTGATTTCATCATCGTCCGGAGGCTTTGAATAGTTGTATCGCTGACATGCTGGTCTGCCTGTTTATTCACTACTGTCTGTTCGCCTTGAATGAGCTGTGGAGGAACAAGCAAGCCGCCGTTAGCGACAGTCGATTGCATGAGCGCAATCCCAAATGGACTAGCTAGAACCTCGCCCTGTCCAATAGAAGCCTCCACACGAGGAGGTCCAGCCGGTGTCCGCGGCACCGAACCAGTAAGTGTGGTCATCCCTGGTACGTCGAAGTCGGAGCCAATTCCGAGTTCTAAAGCAGTCCGTTGCAGATCATCTTCTCCCAAACGATCCGAAATGACCGCTTGGGTTGTGTTACATGATTGGGCGAAAGCTTCTTCCAGTCGAACGCTACCTAGATCGAAGTCATGATCGTTGGGAATCGTGCGTCCAGCGACGGTGATATTGCTAGGACAAGGTAGTTCCTCATCCATGCTGACTGCCCCTGCCTCTAGTGCCGCCGCTGTGGTCACAGTTTTGAACGTCGATCCCGGTGGGAATAGCCCGGTGAGTGCGATTGGCCCTTGGTTATTTGCCTTGTCATTTTGTGCAACGGCAAGGACACCTCCTGTTCTAGGATTGAGCACGACTAGAACTGCGGCACGTTGCTCACTGTCCACTGCTTGTTTTGCTGCGCTTTGCAGTGTGTTATCCAGAGTGGTTGCGATTGGCTGAACTCGGCGAGGCGGCTCAGAGGCTACCGTCGTCATACCTTGTGAACTCTCAGCGCGTATCGACCATCCTGAATTAGCATCGAGCACTGACTCCCAATATTTGTTCAATTCAGCATCCAGCGGAGAGTTAAGAGTTTTGGACACGCTTAAGAGACGCCCCTGCTCCACAGTGGAAATTCCCTCAAAGGTCCTAAGTTGCTCTTGTATCTTCCGGAATTCTTCCTGCCTCAAAGTGAGGAGCACGGTGTCTTCATCCTGAGACTCTCCCAAGGTCTGCTCGATCCACTCCTTAGTCGTTGTGGGAGACACTGGTGCAAAAATCTGGGCCAATTCCTGCGCTCTAGAGGCTATATCTTTGCGACCTCGTACCTGAATAACTTTCGTCCAGGTCATATATTCATTGCCCAAGCGATCTTTAATTGGAAGATCGTACTGTTTATCTTCAGCAAAAAAGAGTGCGGAATCATCGCTCAACTGAGCTTCGAAGATCGAAGGCAACCATTGAGGCTTACCATCCTGTCCACTAAGGACGAGCCGACCATTGCTCTCCAACTCCACACCATCTTTGGACCAAGTCACATGAGTATTCTGCTTTCCATTGGAAATATCAGATTTTTCGATGTTGACCTTCACACCATGAAGTGACTGCCGAAATTCATGAAGGGCGCGCTCCGGGTCTGGATGATCCAGATACCGTGCAGCCTTGCTGTCATCTCCCGCGTTGAAAGCTTTGAGAAATACGTCTGAGTCTGATTCCCACGGTAGAGCTGAACAGCTGCTCAACATCACTGCGGAGAGCGAACAGAGTGCAATCACCGACTGACGGAAACGATTGTGCTTAGTCATCATGGGAGTGACGTTAAGTGAGACGCATTGGATGCCACCAATATCACATAATGCAATTGTCTCATTTCATTCACATATAGGCGATGGTAGAAGTGTGTATTCAAGTGGCAGAAATTCTAACGAAGAGCGTCCACGAGCAGTCTAGCCACTTCGCCAATAGCACCATCGTGAGTACTCATTGCTTGTTCTGGCACCACCTGTTTCAGCATGATGGACACCACAATGGGCTCCTCGCCCTCAACCTGGATAATCGAAGCTTCACCATGGAGAAGTCCTACAGTGCCCGTTTTTCCATAGATATCAACGCCGCTTGGAGGAAAGCCTGAAGGAACACGGTGACGCCACACCTGCAACCCCAAGAGTTCACACATAGATCGACGTACCGCTGCACTATCGTCTTTCCAAACCTGTTCCAAGTCATTAGTTATTTCCGCCAACGAAGAGACTGCAGAAAACGCTATATCTGTACTACTCCCCCCTTGGGATTGAACATATTGACGCAATTGTTTCTCCGCCGTCACTAAGCTATTCCGATCTTGCAAGTCATAATGAGGTGGAAACCGTTTAAGAAATGCTTCTCGAGCCCACGCAGGCAGTAGACGCAAAATCTCGTGGGCGGCCACGTTATCTGACACCGATGCGACTTGTTTCATTAAGTCTCGGAGACTCACGTTCACTGCGTCATCAAAGGCAGCGAACCCATACCCTTCGTAAGTTCCTTTGGACGGTGCAACGTCAACACGAAGACGAGGATCCAGATCACCTCGTTGAATCGCTTCCAAAGTGAGGTGGAGGAGCCGGATTTTATATAAGGATGCCACCGTAATTTTCTCGTCTTGTTTGCGTCCGATAGTCACCCCATCGTGCAGTCGCGATGCACACCACCATCCCTCACACCCCGACCGCGTCAACACGTTTTCCAGGGCCATCTCCATCCGTGCAGTCATTGGTTAATCCTTCGACAAATTCTTTCGGCGACCGCCATGGCCTCGGCGCCATTGTCCATCCCACCTCGGCGAACCACTACATCCACGGAAAAATCGAAACGGGAAGGAAGCTCAATAGCATTGTCAAACTGGTGAAAACCGCGAAATACCAAAGACATCCCCTCCCCTCTTCCAATCAATAAGCCCCTACCTAGAGCATCCTCTGAATCATTAATTTCGCAAGACACACCCGACCGAAATAGCTCTCTCGCCAAACCACTGGCTGCACTTGAATTGTCATTCAGGTTCTCCACCAGCAGATTCAATTGAGACAAGGTCTTATCCAACCTTGAATACCCCGGCGGCACCACTAGATCACGTGACAGAGAAAACTGCCTCGCACTGCGGTGAGTACCCAAGGGAACCGGAGCTTGAACAAGCCCCGCATGAATAGCGCCTTCTTCAACACGGGCAAGAATCTCAACAGAAGGCAGTGACGACAAAACTACTCCATCATGCTGCTGTGCCTTTGCTGCAATACGCGATCCTATCTCGCTTGGAAGCGCACTACTGATGGCCAAACGAAACCCGCTTTGCGCACCACTTCGGATACCGTCAATCATCGAATGCATAGTCTGAAGATCGCGATTAATCACCCGGGCATATGGAAGCAAGGTCAACCCTGCCTCGGTTAGTTTCACTTCCCCCGCCCCTCGGATAAATAGCGGTGTACCTACACCAGCTTCTAAGCGCTTAATGGCATTGGAGACAGGCGGCTGACTCACTCCCAGTCGCGCTGCCGCCGCTGTAAAACTACCGGTCTCCGCTAAAGCCACGAAATACTGCCATTGGCGCAGATTTCCCGTCTGAGCAATCATGGGTCTCAGCATAGTGGAGCACGAGTTCGCACCACTGCAGCGTAAAATGATGTCTTTGGCTTGAGCAACACCGTCGCGGTGGCGTCGATAAACAAAAAGGAAGTGACACACAGCGTGGGCATTGGAAACGGACCGCTCATTGTGCAGTCGGATAAGACCGTGCTGCTGGAAATCGACCACGAACAGGCGCAGGAGGCGCGCACCGCGCTGGCACCGTTCGCGGAGCTGGAGCGCGCGCCGGAGCACGTGCACACCTACCGCATCACCCCGCTGGCGCTGTGGAACGCCCGCGCGGCAGGGCACGACGCGGAGCAGATCATGGACGTGCTGGAAACCTACTCGCGGTTCCCCGCCCCGCAGCCGCTGCTCATCGACATTGCCGACACGATGGATCGCTACGGGCGGCTGAAGCTCATCAAGCACCCAGCGCACGGGCTCGTGCTAGAGACGACGGACAGGGCTGTGCTGACGGAGATCCGGCGTCACAAAAAGATCAAGCCCATGTTGGGCGCAGAGATCGACGAGGACTCGATCGTTGTGCACCCTTCCGAGCGCGGCAGGCTCAAGCAGGAACTGCTGAAGGTCGGCTGGCCCGCAGAGGACCTGGCGGGATACGTCGACGGCGAGGCACACCCCATCGAGCTGTCGCAGGAACACGAAGAATGGCAGCTGCGCGACTACCAGGAGATGGCGGCCGATAGCTTCTGGGAAGGCGGCTCGGGCGTGGTAGTGCTGCCATGTGGTGCGGGCAAGACGATGGTCGGCGCGGCCTCGATGGCCAAGGCAAAGGCCACCACCCTGATCCTGGTGACGAACACCGTCGCGGGCAGGCAGTGGAAGGACGAGCTAGTGCGCCGCACCTCCCTGACGGAGGATGAAATCGGCGAATACTCCGGAGAGAAGAAGGAGATCCGCCCCGTGACCATCGCCACCTACCAAGTGGTCACGCGCAAGTCGAAGGGCGAATACCGGGCGCTGGAGCTGTTCGACTCCCGCGACTGGGGCTTAATCATTTACGACGAGGTTCACCTGCTGCCTGCCCCGGTGTTCCGCATGACCTCCGACCTGCAGTCTCGCCGCCGTCTGGGGCTCACCGCCACCCTGGTGCGCGAGGACGGCCGCGAAGGCGACGTATTCAGCCTGATCGGGCCGAAGCGCTATGACGCCCCATGGAAGGACATCGAGGCCTTCCTGGATCGCATGTCCCCCGGCGGTCTCTCGTCCGTTCCCCAGTCCCTGCGGTATTTGATTGACGACGCCACCAGGGCATTCCAGCAGGGCTCCGCCACCGAACCCCACTCGGCTCGTGTCCCGTCTCGCGTGGATACTCCCCAGCGCAACATCATGGACATCACTGGGGACTCCACCGAGATCGCCTCGGAGATCGACGGCGCCGTGGAGGGTTTTCGCCGCGCCCACGACCAGGCCATCGCCGTGGACCCGGCGGACGGCACGAAGGCCTCGGACACCCGGACCTTCCGCTCGCCGCGGGAGATCATGTCCGAGCTGCGCCGCGCCTATACCGCGGGCACACAGGTGCGCCTGCACTACGTGGACTATGCGGGTGCCACCAGCCATGACTGGATCTCCATCGTGATGATGACCCCCTCCACCATCTCCGCGGTGCTCGAATCCACCGGGGAGAGCCTCACGATCCAACCCCACCGCATCGCTGCGGTGGACGTGCCGTGCTAGAGGGTTAAGTAAAGAAAAGTGTGTCCGCATGC
>NZ_KV810573.1:0-208066 GCF_001812845.1 Corynebacterium sp. HMSC065H09 | reverse complement strand
CCGGAAAAGACACACTTTTCTTTACTTAACCCGCAAATCCACTCACCTGCATAAATACAAGAAAACCCCCGGCGTAAACCGGGGGTTTTCACTCTGCGGAGGATGTGGGATTTGAACCCACGAGGGATGTGACTCCCGCACGCGTTCCAGGCGTGTGACATAGGCCGCTAGTCGAATCCTCCAACGTCGTTAAAGACTACCCAACAAACCCCATTTTCCCAAAACGCGCCCCCTACCAGGGAAAACGAGGCATTTAAGCGACACTTCCGCGCAACCGGTGCAACCAACAGCAACCAACTCCGGCTGCCGACTGCCGACTGCCGACTGCTGTTTCGCCCCCCACTCCCGGAATTTTTCCGGGAGTTACTTAGCCAGCCGAGCAATCGCCGCCGAGGCCTCCTCCAGCTTGGCGTCCAACTCCTCCGGGCCGCCCTCAGCCGCATGCACCACACAGTGATGGAGGTGAGCATCCAGAAGAGTTAACGCCAACGACTTCAACGCCGAATTCACCGCCGAAATCTGGGTCAAAACATCGATACAGTACTCTTCGTTCTCAATCATCCGACCAATGCCACGAACCTGCCCCTCAATGCGACGGATACGGGATTCATAACGCCGCTTCTCCACGAGATAACCGGGATCAGTGGTGTCATGGCAGCAAGAATCGTCGTCAAGCGAATGCGATTGCGACGAACAACAAGACTCACTCATGAGTTACTCCTTTTTGAATAGCTGGTTGACTCGGAGAAAAACCGCGCAGACGCAGACTGTTGCCGACCACAAAAACCGACGAAAACGCCATCGCAGCGCCAGCCAACATCGGATTCAACAACCCCAGCGCGGCGACAGGAATTGCCAAAACGTTGTAGAAAAACGCCCAAAAAAGATTCGAACGAATCGTGCGGAGCGTCCGGCGTGACAACCGCAGCGCATCCGCAGCCGCCAACAGATCACCACGCACCAGCGTGATATCCGCAGCCTCCATCGCCACATCGGTGCCCGTGCCCATCGCCATGCCCAAATCCGCCTGCGCAAGAGCCGCAGCATCATTGATGCCATCGCCGACCATCGCCACACACGCGCCGCCAGCCTGCAACTTCTCAATCGTCGCGACCTTATCCTCCGGCATCACTCCCGAAATCACATCCTCGCGAGCAATACCGACCTCATCTGCGACCCGAAACGCCGGGCCGGCGGCGTCGCCGGTCAGCAGAATCGGCCGCACCCCCCACTCCCGGAATTTCGCGACCGCAGCCGCCGACGTCGGCTTCACCGAATCCGACACCTCCAACGTGCCCAGGAGCTCGCCGTCGCGGCGCACCGCAACCACCGTCCCCCCACTCCCGGAATTTTCCCCGGAGCGGCCGACCTCGATGCGGTGGCCATCCACGGTGCCTTCAACCCCCACTCCCGGAATATCCCGGAAATCCGAAACCGGGAGTAGAGAATCCGGATCCGCCGCACGCACAATAGCCTGCGCAATCGGGTGGTGCGACGCCGCCTCCACCGAAGCGGCAAGCGGCAGCAGATTTTCGGGAGTGGGAGGGACCTCCGTCAACTCCATCACACCCGTAGTCACCGTGCCGGTCTTATCCAGCACAACCGTGGCGACCTTCCGCGCCGACTCCAGCACCTCCGGGCCACGCAGCAGCACACCAGCCTTGGCGCCTTCACTCGTGCCGACCAGGAGCGCTGTGGGCGTCGCTAAGCCAAGCGCACACGGGCACGCGATGATGAGCACGGCGACCGCGGCCGTGACCGCCTCACTCGCGCCGTGCCCCGTAAACAACCACGCGCCCAGCGTGACCGCGGCGATCACGATGACGGCGGGCACGAACACTCCCGAAACCCGATCCGCCAGCCGCTGCACCGGCGCCTTACCCGTCTGCGCCGCCTCGACCATCGCCGCCATCTGCGCCAACTGCGTCTCCGAGCCCACGCGCGTCGCCCGCACGAGCAGCCGCCCTGACGTATTGATTGTCGCTCCCGTCACCTCATCGCCAGGGCCGACCTCGACAGGCATCGGTTCGCCGGTCAGCATCGACGCATCCACCGCCGACGCGCCCTCCACGACAACGCCGTCCGTCGCGATCTTCTCACCAGGCCTAACGACGAACACCACTCCCGGACGGAGCTGTTCCACGGGCAGCCGCTTCTCCACTCCCGAACTTTCGAGAACGGAGACATCCTTGGCGCCAAGCTTCATCAACTCCCGGAGTGCCTGACCGGCGTTGCGCTTGGAGCGCTTCTCGAAGTAACGACCAATCAGCACAAACATGATGATGCCGGCCATCGCCTCGAGGTAGATGTTCATATCGGCATCACCAGGAGTGACCGTGAAGTGGAACTCGTGCTTGAGCCCCGGCAGCCCGGCACGCCCGAAGAACAACGCCCACACACTCCAGAGGAACGAAGCGGTCGTCCCCATAGTGATCAGCGTGTCCATGGTGACCTCGCCATGACGCAGATTCTTCAGTGTCGCGCGGTGGAACGGCCAGCCGGCCCACACAAAGACCGGCGCCGAGAGCGTGAGACACAGCCACTGCCAATTAGTGAACTGGAGGGCAGGAATCATCGACATTGCGATGACGGGAGCAGTGAGGATGACAGCGCCGATGACTCGGTTGCGCAGGTCTTCCAGCTCCCGGTCTTTCCCTTCGGGAGCAGCACCCGGTTCCTGTTCGGGCTCCTCCTGCGGAAGCTCAGCGGTGTACCCCGCTGCCACGATTGTGTCGATCAGTTGCTGCGGGTTGATGTCCGCCGGCGCCTCCACATGCGCCTTCTCGGTCGCATAGTTCACGCTCGCGTTAACGCCATCAAGTTTGTTCAGCTTGCGTTGGATACGGTTTGCGCACGACGCACACGTCATCCCGCCGACGGGGATATCAAGGGTGAGAAGTTGCTGCTCAGACATCCGCTTTCCTCTTTGGGGGTTTAGTTTGCGACCGCCTTGTAGCCAGCTTCATCCACTGCTGCGATTACGGCAGCGGTGTCAATGTCTGCATCCGAGGTCACGGAAAGGAAATTCCGGGAGCGGTCAACCTGGACATCAGTGATTCCCGGGAGTTCAGAGACTTCCTCCCGCACCGATGCCTCGCAGTGTCCGCATGTCATGCCAGTAACAGTAAAAGTTTGATTAGCCATACCCCAATATATACCCCCTATGGGTATATCTGTAAAGCTATTCGCGCTGACGGTAGCCCGAGTAGGCCCGCCCCGCGAGAGCTGTCGGGAAGGCAAGGTTGAATTCGGGCGGCGCGTGCAGAGACGGCGGGTGGCGGTAGACCGCGCCGGAGCCGTCGTCACGCTCGAGGTGCCCGTTGAGGCCTTGCCTGTCGTCATCGTTGGCGGCGTTATGTTCTTTGCAGGTCATGACCATGTTTTCCATAGTCGTGGCGCCGCCGTTTTTCCTGGCGACCAGGTGATGGGCCTGCCCGGCGTGGGCGGGGCGCGGGCACCCGGGCCACGCGCAGATGGGGTTGTCGAGGATCATCGCGATGCGCTGTTCCTCCGTCGCCAGGCGCGGGTTGTGTATCGGGAGTAGGTCGGTCGGCGTGTTGTGCTCGTCGTAGACCAGCACCCAGCCGGTGTCCGCGAGCAATGCCTCGACGAATTGTCCGGGAGTGAGGACGGAGCCGTTGGAGGTCGCCGCAAACCGCGGACTGTACTCCACGATGTCTTGCGCGGTTACGATGAGCGCGGGCTGGTAACGGAGCTTGTCGACGTCGTCAAGCGGCCCCTCCGACCCGTGTGCCAGGCGTTCTGCCAGCGCCTGACCGACACACCGATCCCGGGTGTAATCCTCGTGCGCTTTGGCGATTTCAGCTGCGCGCACGGTCAGCGGCGCGACCAGGTCGTCAATCATGTTCGCCGGACCGGTGACCTGCAGATGCTTCATCCCGCGGATGTCCGGATTCCGGGAGACGTGGGCGCGCAGGTGCTGCGGCGGCTCGTCGGTGCGGTTGAGCTCCTTGACCTTGGTGCGCATGTAGGTGTCGAGGCCCTCGAAGTCGTAGGCCGCGGCAGCGCGGGTGAAGTCCAGGCGGTAGTACTCCCGGATTTCGACGTTGTTGAGCTGCCCGGAGCGCTTGTCGATCTGCATGACCGTGTCCAGCGACAGCTTCAGCTCCCGGGCGATCGCGACGGCTTTGTCGCGGGATTCGACATCCATATCGCCCTCGACCGTGCCGAACAGCCGCTCGGCACAGCGCAGCAGGCGCTTGAGGCGGAAGGGGTCGAAGCCGATGCTGGCTGCCAACTCCCGGTGCCCGGTGGATTTTTCCGGGAGTGCGGCGCGCAGGTCGGCGAGCACGTCAATCCCCCGTGTCGCCAGCGCGCTGAGCAGTCCCAATGTCGTCATGGGGCTAAGGCTAGTTTCCGGGAGTGGGCGGCTTCAATCGCTTTTTGGCGTTGTCCACAGCCGTCGTAAAGCATGCACAATCTGCACAAACGGGCTTGACGACGCACTCCCGAAAGTGCCCTACCGGAACGCGACCTCTCCCACCGGCCGTCGCAACTTCCGGGAGTGGAGGGTGTCGGGAGCGGCGGCCATGTCCTCGCACGCGCGCACGGCGGCCATGAGGTGCTCTTCCTTGGAGGACTGGTAGAACTCGCGGGCGGATTTCGGGAGTTTGGGTTTGTCGTGCAGCGGCATGTCGGAGACGCTGAGCAACGCGCCGTAGGGCACGCGGAAGCGGTAGCCGTTGGCGGCGATGGTGGCGGATTCCATTTCGACGCCGATGGCGGTGGATTTCTGCAGCTCTCGGTAGAGGTCGGTCTGGGAGCGCCACTCCCAGTTGCGGTCGGAGGTCGACAGTACGGTGCCGGTGCGTAGGCGCTTTTTCAGCTCATCGCCGGTGAGTCCGGAGACGCGGGCGAGCGCGTTGGTGACGGCGAGCTGAATTTCCGCAATTGGCGGGATGGGTTTTTCCAGGGGCACGTAGTTGTCGAGGACTCCGTCGGCGCGGTCGTAGCCGTTGGCGAGAATCATGTCGCCGATGCGCATGCGGCCGTCGAGACCGGCGCAGTGTCCGACCATCATCCAGCAGTGCGGGCGCGTGACGGCGAGGCAGTCGGTGATGGTTTTGGCATTGGAGGGGCCGACGCCGATGTCGATGATGGTGATGCCGCATTGGTCGTCGCGAAGCAGGTGGTACGCCGGCATCTGCGAGGCGTGCGCGTGCTGACGGCAAATTCCGGGAGTGGGGATGGCGCCGATGTCGTAGCGCTTCCCACCCGGGCACGCCAGCGCCGTGTACCCGTGCGGATTTCCGGGAGTGAGGGTGGCGGCGTATTCGAGGAACACGTCCGTGTGCAGCTGGTAGTTGGTAAATAGCACGAAGCGCTGGATGTTTGCGGCGTGCGACCCGGTGTAGTGCTCGAGGCGCTGGAGGGCGAGGTCGATGCGCTGGGCGGTAAAGAGGCTCAAAGGTTTGATGAGCAGGCCCAGGTAGTCGGCTTCACCGTCGGCGATGGTGTCGTCGATGCTGGCGGAGTCGATGGGGGTAAACGTCTTCTCCACTGCCGCCAGCATGCTTGCCGACGCCCCTTCCCTCCCCGCCGCTTCCTCGGCGGCCGCGTCGAATCCGCGGCACATCCGGAGTGGGATGGGCTGGTCGGAGACGCGCACCTCGACTTCGCCGCCGTGGTTGGCGAGCAGGTCGGTAATTTGCTCGATGAGGTAGGTGCGGAACATCACCGGGCGGGTGATGGTGGTGGCATACACTCCCGGACGGTCGACGAAGCCGTGTGACAGGGAGGGGTCGACATCCTCGACGGCGCTGCCGGCCGGGACGGTGAAGCGTAGTTCGGGGTAGTAGGCGCGCACCGGCCCACTCCCGGAATTTCCTTCGGTGGCGGCGGTGTACTGCTCGACTAGGTAGGCCATTCCTGCCCGGTGGATTTCGGTGAGCCGGTCGACGGCCGCGGCGGCGTCGGTGTAGAAGTCGCCTTCGCCTTCGGTGGGCCAGAACGGGGGTGTTGCGGAGTCTCGTACCTGCATAGCCCAAGGCTAGGCGGAGAGGTTCCCGCGCGCATCCGCGCCACGCTCATCACGCCAGGCATGCTCACGAAACCAGCAGCTCAGTGCCGGCTCCACACTCCTTCGCGGCTGCGGCGGACCTCAAAGACCTGGTGCACGTGGTAGCCGCCAATGGTGGGGATGGTGAGGAAGTGGCGACCGTCGTCAAGCTCGTGCCAGAGTATGCGGCCGTAGCGTACGCCGTCGCGGACGTGGGCGCTGAGGTAGTCGGCGCGTTGTTGGCCGCGGAGGGTGGCGTAGAAGGCGGGGTCGACGGGTAGTTGGACGAGATTCCGAGAGTGGGGGTCGATGTCGGCTTCTTGCAGCCGGATGGCGACGGGTCGGCCGTCGACGAGAAGGTCAGCGGTGTGACGGCTGAGATGGATGATGTGGACGTCGCTTATTGTGGTGTGCATTTGGCGCTCCTATTCGCTCTTCCCCGCAGGCGGTCTGTGGGGCTGATCTTCCTTTGGGGCACCGGGTCCGCGAATCGGGCGGTTGCCTATCGACGCTGTCAAAGGCCATTTCTCGTCGATATCTTGTGATCGTGCCGCCCACCCTAACACCAACTAGACAGCTTTGTCTACCATCTCCCGCACGCTTTACGACGAGGCCCCACCCCGCCACTCCCGGAAGCTACCCCTTCCCCGTCAGCACCAGGACCACCAGCGCCACGTTGAGCGCGATGATGAGCCCGCAGATAACCCACGCGACCCGGCGCAGTAGTGGGGTGTTGGCCCAGATGCCCATCTCGGCACGCGAGGAGGTCATATTCACCAGCGGGACCAGCGCAAACGGGATGCCAATCGACAGCACCACCTGGCTGAGCACCAGCGCCCACGTCGGCTCCACGCCGCTGGCGATAATGAGCAGCGCCGGGATGATGGTGACTATGCGGCGCACCAGCATCGGCACGTGCACTTTCAGTAGGTCGCGCATAATCAGGTCGCCGGCGTAGCAACCGACGGAGGACGACGCCAGCCCGGAGGCCAACAACCCAACGCCGAAGAGCACGCCCACCACGGGGCCAAGCACGCTGGTCACGGCGGCGTGGGCACCTTCGATGGAGTCAGTCCCCTCCACTCCCGGAAGCGCTTCGGCCGCCAGACACAGCATGCCGATATTCACCGACCCAGCCAGCACGAGGGCACCGAAGACATCGAGGCGCGTGGCCCGCAGGTGCTGGCGCAGCGAGGAGTCATCTTCCACCTTGTACTCGCGGTCGCGCACCAGCCCGGAGTGCAGGTAGACCGCATGCGGCATCACGGTCGCACCCAGCATGGATGCCGCCAGCACCACGGTGTGCGCGCCTTGGAAGCGCGGCAGAATTCCGCTGGCCATCTCCCCGAGACTCAGGCCCGTGACAAACAGCCCGGCCAGGAACCCCACCGTAATGACCAGCAGGAACGCCACAATCACGCCCTCAAAAGTGCGTTGCGAACGCCCACCCTGAAGCAACAACAGCCCCAGCGAGACCACGCCAACAATGACACCGCCAAGCAGCATCGGCGTCCCAAAGAGCAGGTACAGCGCCGTGGCGCCACCAATAATTTCCGCCACATCCGTCGCTGCCGCCACAATCTCGGCCTGCACCCAGTACGCCAGCCGCCCCGGCCGGTTCGAACCGAAGCGGTCGGCGACACCTTCGGTCAGCGACCGCCCCGTCACCAGGCCGTACTTCGCCGACAGGTACTGCACAACCATCGCCATGAGGTTGGACACCACCAACACCCACAGCAGCAGATACCCATAGCTCGCGCCCGCGGACAGGTTCGCAGCCACATTTCCGGGGTCCACGTAGGCAATCGCCGCCACAAAAGCAGGCCCCAGCAGACTCATCATGGGCTTGCGGTTTTTCTCGCTTGATGACGTCACTTGCGACCCTTGTGCCCCTGAATCATTCACCCGGCCATTATTTCACGGCCTCGACACTAAATCTTCAATCAGCCCAAAATTTGGGCAGCCATGGTGCCACCGAGATTTACCAGGCGGTCGGAGATGTCGTCGTCAAGCGAACCGACGAACACGACGGGTTCGGCCGCAAGCTCCCACTTGTAGCCGGTCGTGATGGTTTTCATGGCGTTTTCCGCGCCGGTGGTGTCGAAGCCGCCGCGGATCCAGTAGGAAAATGGCAGCCCCTTGGTAACTTCCTGTGCCTCCCGGAAGGTGGTGTCGAAGAAGTGCTTGAGCGCGCCGGAGATGTAGCCGAAGTTGGCGGAGGTACCGAGCAGGATGGCGTCGGCGCTGGTCAGGTCGTCAATGGTGGCGTCGAGAGCCTCGACAACCTTGACATCCACGCCCTCTAGCGCGGGATCGTTGGCGCCCTCGAGCGCGTGACTTAAGACCTCCTGCAGGAGCGGGGTCGGGGAATGGTGGACGACTAGAAGAGTAGGCATGTCCCGAGGGTATCGGCAGTGATAGGGTAAGCGCAGGTTTCAGCAACAATCCAATGTTTATCAATTCGAGTAAACGTGGCGTCCAGTAAGAAAGCCTCAAATTCGTACTGAACTAGGCGGCAATCGAAGAACGGAAAAATAGATGGAACCATACATCGGAATTGCAGTTTTTGAGTTAACAAAGCAAAGAGATTCAACCTCGGCGAATGAGAGCTTCTTCCGTGAGGACTTATACATTGTCTTTGCCGATTCTGATAGCGCCGCATACGCGCAGGTCGAAGCATTAGCCCACGAAAATGAATTAGCCCCAGAAGATCCTTCCCACTCGGGAGGATCTGTCACGTTGCGCCACATCGTCGATGTCGCCCCCGCTCTTTACGGTCGCGTCGATACAGACATCGACATCTATTCTCGCCACTTCGCATCCCTCGAGGATTACAAACGCTTCGAAATGAAATTAGGTGGCAAAGATCCTCTAGCGGAATCCTAAGACCCATATCATGAACCGCTCCCGCAATTTTGCAGTTGCTGCACTTCTCTTAGCCTTGGCTTGCTACATTGGACTGTTTTTCGTCAGCACTGCACTCTCCGATGCCTGGACAATACCCCTCGCTGTCGGTGTCTTCGGATTCGGCCTAATCAGCTTCCTAACAGCGCTGAAAGCCCGGTCAAACGGTTTGACAATCGTGGCGGCACTAGTTGCATTCGCACTCTTGCCCCTAACATATGCACTAGCCGTAGTTCTCGGCGGCCCCTAGAAAATCACCTGTTCGCGAGGAATTTTCAGACCCGCACGCAGGGCTTCCGGGAGGTCAGCGATGGAGTCAAGCTCTGCGCTCCCGCCACCATCGATGCCATCACCGCCACCGAGCGAATCCAAAATCCACCGCTGCGCTGCATCCGCGGGCACCTCACCGAGAGTCACGTCGCCATCGCGCTTGGACAACCGCCGCCCTTCAGAGTTCACCACCAGAGGCACGTGCACGAAGGAAGGCGTCGCGTACCTCAAAAGACCAGCCAAGTACGCCTGACGCGGGGCGGAGGACATCAGGTCATCGCCACGCACGACCTCGGTCACCCCCTGCTCGGCATCGTCGACGACGACTGCGAGGTTGTAGGCCCACATGCCATCGGCACGCTGGAGGACAAAGTCATCGATCGGGGCGGTAATCTCGCCATACAGTTCATCGGTCGCGGTCCCCTCAGTCACCTGCGATTTCAGGCGTATCGACGGTCTTCTCCCCGCCGCCGCAAATTCGGCTTTCTTCGCGGCGAGGTGCTCGTCGTCAAGCGAACGGCACGTGCCGGGATACTGACCTGGCACGCCATGCGGCGCGGAGGAGGCGGCGAGGATTTCGCGGCGCGTGCAGAAGCAGGGATAGGTCAGGCCGCGTTGCGTGAGGTCGGCGAGCGCGGATTCATACAGGTCAGAGCGTTCTGACTGGCGGACCGGGGCGCCATCCCAGTCGATGCCGATGGCCTCGAGATCGGCGAGCTGCTGCACCTCATACTCGGGGCGGGAGCGCTGGCGGTCGATATCTTCGATACGCACGATGAAGCGGCCACCCTGCGCGCGGGCGTGCGCCCAGGCGAGAACTGCGGTGCGCAGGTTTCCCAGGTGCAGCCGACCGGTCGGCGAAGGGGCGTAGCGGCCGGTGGGAGGTAGGAGCGTTGAACAGTTGATGGTTATCACTTGCTTTAAATTGGCCACCATTACAGATTAGCGAGCCGACTAGAAGAAATGCGACAATCCCTTCATCCAATTAAAGTTCATACAATCTTACATATTGACTATCGGCTACCCCCAGATTAGACGGTTACCAAAATAACGTCATTAATCCCCATAGGACATTAATTATTTTGTTATAGTTTTCCCATGTCGGCCTATCAAACATATTTGAGGACACTCAATAATGACTAAAAAGGGACACATAACCCGTCGTAAATTCACATCATTAATCCTAGCTGTAAGCGCTACCGTCACATCTCTTTGCGCAATGCATCCAGGAACAGCCTCCGCAAGCCCACATAGCGCTGACACATTACTCGACCAGGGAACAACCGTCTTTGGAGGCAGCGCACAGAGCAACAACCCTGCATCATATGATTATGTTCCCAAAACATCGACAGCTACTTCCGCCGTGAGAAGTGCTTCAGGATATGCATGGATTCCAGCATTCCACTACCAATTTGGAGGGGTAAACATCCCAGTTCCCGGCGGACAAATCTTCCACCGCATTGATGGCCAGCGCACTCACATTAACGAAGAAACTGCCACATACAGCGCACCTGCGAATATTTGCAATTATCGTTTCGACTTCCAAAATCGCGATAATTTCGGCCGAATTGTATCTACTAGATCGACTGGCATACATAACGGTTGTCAATTCGGAATGGTGGGGCATGCGCCACTCAGAAACTTTGATATCCAACCTGGAATGATGTGCGCCCGCCTTTTCGTAAGTGGATCTTTCCGAGGTGAGCAATGTCACCACATCTACAGATAAAATCACTACAGTTCATTTCCGCTGCAGGAATAGCGGTAAGCATTCTTTGCATACTAGGTATCGCAAATGGCATGTATACGCTGGGACAGCTTGCTCAGCAAACTACTCACATGAGCACAACCGCTGTCACTGCAAAGGCCGACAGGGCATTGCTCTATTCTGAAATTTCTCTAGTGTCTCTCATCGTTAGCTGCATTGCACTATTTATTTGCAGCATTCGTATGAAAAATATTAGTTACGAGAAGAAATCCTAGCGGCTCACAGAGAGACTGGCCCCCGGAGATTTCGGCTCTCGCTAGAAAAATTCAACCTCGAAGACTTCATCGGCGCTCGCTTGGAGCCCTAAGCGGCAGGTAACATTCCCTCCCGTGACAAATAACGAAAACCTGCCCAAGTCTGGGCCGGGCAACGCCGAGGCTGCCGCTGTGAGCACCTCGCACGCGCCCGAGAACGCAACTAAGTCCGACTCCACAGCAACCACGCCACGCCACATCCCGGTACCGAAATCGCTGTACCCGATGTTCACGGCCATTTTCATTGGCGTGCTGATTGTCTCCAACATCACCGCCACCAAGGGCGTGGAAATCTTCGGCCTGGCCACCGACGGTGCCTTCTTCCTCTTCCCCTTGAGCTACGTCATCGGCGACGTGCTTTCCGAGTGCTACGGCTACAAAGCCACCCGCCGCACCGTGTGGACCGGGTTTGCCATCCTCGCCGGCGCAATGCTCTGCTTCTTTGCCGCCATCAAGCTCCCGGCGGCACCGTGGTACGAGAATCAGGAAGCATTCGCCACTGTGCTGGGCACCGTCCCGCAGCTTGTTCTCGCAGGTCTGGCCGGTTATGTCGTCGGTCAGCTGCTCAACGCCTGGTCGCTCAACGCCATTAAGAAGCGCACTGGCGAAAAGGCTCTCTGGGCGCGCCTGATGGGCTCGACTGTGGTTGGCGAGTTCGTCGATACGCTCATCTTCTGCTCCATCGCCGCCACCGCGATCGGCATCGATACCTGGGGCACCTTCGTCAACTACGTCATCGTCGGTTTCATCTGGAAGACCGCCGTCGAGATTGTAGTCATGCCAGTCACCTACGCCGTCATCGCGTGGGTCAAGCGCCGCGAAGGCTACTACGACACGCACGTTCCCGCTTAACGACGAAAAAAGTGCCGCGACCTCGCCTGAGAAGCGAGTAGTCGCGGCACTTTTCTGTTTTACTTCACATCCCGTTTGGCATTGACCCACTGCGCAACGCCAACCGCCACAACAATCCAGGCCACCAGCACCACGATGTTGAACCACATCGGCTGCGTCATGCCGGCCTCAAACCCGATGCGTGGATTCTCCGGATTTGCCATCAGACCGCCCAATTGCGTCGACAACTGCTGAATGCGTGCACCCGGCGTGACCAGCCACAGTGGCCGGAAAATCGCATACGCCAGCGCCGCGAACTCCAGCATGCTTTCCACCACCAGAATCCACACCAGCGGAATAGCGACAGCGGCCACGCGCGAGCGCGTCAGCACTCCCAGCGACATCGCGATTAGTCCAAACACTACAAAGCCAAGCACTCCGGCGAGCATGTCCGTGGCAGCGTCGCCGCCCTTGAACTCCACGCGCGGGGAAACCGTCACCGATAGCCAAGCAAGCGCCACACCAATGACCCAACAGACAGCAATCAGCACAAGGGTCAGCGTCATCCGTGCCGAAAGCCACAGGCTCCTTCGGTCCTGCGTCAAGAACGCATGCGCATTCATCTGATCGTTGTACTCACCCGCCAGGGTGGAGCCACCAAAGGCAATCACGATCATGTTGAAGATCACGGTCCCCAACAGCAGCAATTCCCAATCAGCGGTTGCACCAGCGTCCGCCGCCATGCTGAAAGCCGCCATCGGCCCAGCTATCGAGCCCACCAACAACACCACATACACCCACGTGCCACGCAGGCTGGCTAGCTTCGTCCACTCCGACCGCAAAGCGTTTCCAAAACTCATCTCAGTCACTCCCCTACTGCCCAATCGCCTGCGCGCGGTATTCCTGCGATTCCTGGGTCGCAGCCAGGAACTTTTCCTCCAGGTTGTCGCGCTTCGTGTGCAACCGCGTCACCAACAGCCCCTCACGCAGAGCAGCGGCCGCAATGTCGCGGCGGAGTTGCTGCTCGCTGATGCCGTCGTAAAGCGGAATGCGCAATTGCTTATCGACGTCAACCCCACGCGCGACCGGCCCTAACGCCTGCAGCAGCCGAGCGGGGTCATCGACTTCAACTTCGATGACCGTGCCGTCGGAAAGGAATTCATCCATGCTGTACTCGCCGATCATGCGACCGCGGCCGATGACGACGATGCGGTCGGCGGTGAGCTGCATCTCGGAAAGGAGGTGCGACGACACGAGGACAGCGCAGCCCTGTGCGGCCAGCGCCTTGATGGTGTGGCGCATCCACGAGACGCCTTCGGGGTCCAGGCCGTTGACCGGCTCATCCAAAATCAGATGCTGCGGCTTGCCGAGCAGAGCCGCTGCCACTCCCAGACGCTGCTTCATGCCCAGCGAGTAGCCGCCGACCTTGTCCTTCGCCGCCTCGGTCATGCCGACCTGCTCAAGGCACTCTTCCACGCGGGTGTCGGGGATGCCGGCGCCGCGGGCGAGGGCCCGCAGATGAGCGCGGCCCGAACGAGCCTTGTTGTGCCAACCGGCATCCAGAATTGCACCGGCGATGCTGGGCTTATTCTTCAGCGTGGAAAAGGGCTGGTTGCTGTAGGTGTTGCCCTGGGAATCCGTCCCGGTGAACAAGGCCTGGCCCGTGGTCGGGGTATCGAGGCCCAGCATGCAGCGCATGGTGGTGGACTTGCCGGAGCCATTTGGGCCGAGAAAACCTGTCACTACACCGTCGGGAACGGTGAAGGACAGGTCATCGACGGCTAATTTCGAACCGTACTTCTTGCTGAGTCGTTCAACCGTGATCATGTCCTCCATGATGCCGGTTGAGACTGCCTCGCGCAGTAGAGCTAGGTCTAGTTTTGGGCTTCCCCCGGGCCCGCCCAGCCGCCACTTCACGCCACTGGACTGATTCGGGTGTTCCCTGCCACTTCACGCCACTGGTGTCACCTCATGCCACCTCCACAGATGGCACGAGGTGACATGGCTGTCGTGAAGTGCGAAAAGGCAGAAGCCTAGCCCCAGCCCAGCCACAGCCCAACCGACCCAAGCACTCCCCAGCACACCCCAGCCCCCAGCCGAGCCCTAATTCCCCACCGCACGGCCACCGTTGGCGTAGTAGCGGCCCATAAACTCATCGCGATACTCGAAGAACCGGTCCTCCAGGATCGCAGCGCGAATGTTCTCCACCAGCTGCACCATGAAAAACAGGTTGTGAATCGTGCACAGCGTGCCAGCCAGGTACTCCTTGGCCTTCAACAGATGATGCAGGTAGGCCCGGGAATAATTCAGCGAAGTGTAGGAGGGCACCTCCGCATCCACGGGGCGGAAGTCGTTCTTGAAGCGGGCATTCGTCAAGGTCATCCGGCCATCGAGCGTGTACACACCACCACGGCGGGCAAGCCTAGTCGGAGCGACGCAGTCAAAGGTGTCGGCACCGGCCTCGACAGCGGCGAAAATATCGTCCGGCTCGGAAATCCCCAGCAGGTGGCGGGCGCGGTCGTCGGGAAGCTCGTCGTTGACCCAACCGCAGATCAGGCCCAGGTTCTGCTTCTCAATCGCCCCACCAATGCCATAGCCGTGGAAGCCGAGCTGGCCGGCATCCTCGAACTCGCGGGAGAGCTCCACCAGCCCGCGGGCGGCCTTGCGGCGCAGGTCTTCGTACTGCGCACCCTGCACGACACCGAATAACTGCTGGATGGGCAACTGGCCGTCGTCAAGCGAATGAACATGCGCATCGACCTGACCGCGCGAAATCGTCAGCTCGTTGTGAGCCTCCAGGCAACGGCGCGCCCAGCGGTGCGTGCGCTCGACGGATGCCTCCTGGTAGCCGCGGGTGTTCATCAGCGTGGTGAGCTCGTCGAACGCCATCATGATGTCGGCGCCCAGCGCGTGCTGAATACGCATGGACACCTCCGGCGTGAAGCGGTGCTCGGAGCCATCGATGTGCGAGCGGAAAGTCACGCCGTCCTCGTCGACGAACGCGTTGCGCTCTTTGCCCTCGGCGACGATGTCATCTTTCTGCATGCCGGTGACGTCCATCGCAAGGGTCTTTTTAAAGCCCGCGCCGAGGCTGAGCACCTGGAATCCGCCGGAGTCGGTGTATGTCGGGCCGTTCCAGTTGGAGAACTTTGCCAACCCGCCGGCCTGGTCGACGATCTCCTCGCCGGGCTGCAGGTACAGGTGGTATGCGTTCGACAGCATCGCCTGCGCGCCCGTGGACCGCACCTGCTCTGGCGTGAGCGTCTTCACGGTCGCCTTCGTGCCGACCGGAATGAACGCCGGCGTAGCAATATCGCCATGCGGGGTGTGGATGGTGCCAGCACGTCCGCGCGCGCCTTCGATTTGCTTTACGACGTCAAAGCCCGTCGTCCTCGACTGCGACATGAAGCTCCTTGGTTGTGGTCCAGTGCTAATGCCTTGAGGTTACCTGGGCGCTATTCGCGAGTTACTCAGCGCTGTCGTTTTCCTCGGGTTGGGCCGCGTTTTCCGGGTCCCACACGGCGCGGCTACGACGTGGCGCTTCCTCTTCGAGTCCTTCGCGCCTCATCAGTTCCGCAACCGTGATCTTCTTCCGCTTACGAGCCGGGCTGTAGTACGGGCGGACCTCGATGTCCTTGGCATTTTCCGGGTTCGGCTGGGCGTCGGTTGATTCAGCTGGTTCGGGCTGCATGAGCTGTTCGGTCGGTTCGGTCGACTCTGCCTGCTCCGCCTGCTCTGGCTGTGCCGGCTGCTCTGGCTCAGCTGGCGCCGTCGGAGCGGACAGTTCGGCCTGCTCAGTGCGCGCGGACTGTTCGGCATGCTCGGACTGGTCAGCGGGTTCGAGCTCCTTCAGCTTTGCCTTCTTCCGCTTCGGAATCCAGCGGTTACGCTTCTTGGTCGCGACAGCCACAGCAGTACCACCAGCTGCGCCCGCCGCGCCCGCTGCACCTGCCGCGTCAGCCCCGCCAAAGCCACGCCCAGCGCCTTCGCTTTCGGGCAACAGGGACTCACCGCGAGCCATACGCTCGCGGCGGCCCTTCTCCACCAGTTCCTCGGAAACCTCTTCCAGGGCAGAGCCTTCGACATCCACAGAAGGCAACACCTTGTCCAGCCACTTCGGCATGTACCAAGTAGCGCGGCCAAGCAGGAACATGGCTGCCGGGATGAAGGTCATGCGGATAACGAAGGCGTCGAAAAGCACTGCGGCACCCAGCGCGAAACCGAATACCTTGATGATCGCCAGGGGTTGCCCGGCGAACGCCGCGAAGACGGAGATCATAATAATCGCAGCGGCCGTGACCACACGAGCGCCAAGAGTAAAGCCTTCAACGACTGATTCTTCGACCGCGTTGTACTTCGATTCTGGCGAGGATTCACCCTTGTTGTGGGTGTAATGCTCGCGCATGCGGGAAACCAGGAAGACCTGATAGTCCATGGCCAAACCGAACGTCACACCAATGAGGAAGATTGGCACAAAGCTGACCAGCGGACCCGGAGTGCTAATCACACCCCAGAGGCCATCCTGGAAAAATGCCACCGTGACACCGAATGCGGCTGCGACAGAGAGCAAGAAACCCACACCGGCAGTCACCGGCACCATCAGGGAACGGAAAATCATCAGCAGCAGGATCACTGCCAGACCCACGACAACGCCCAAGTAGAGCGGCATTGCGCCTTGGAGACGGTCGGTGATGTCAATTTCGATAGGAACCAGGCCAGTGACACCGGTGAATAGGCCGGTGGTTTGCTCAATCTGCTTCTGCTGATCGCGCACCGCGTTCATCAACTGCTTGGTCGCAGGATCGAGCGGACCCGACTTCGGGGTCATAATCATCTTGACCGCAGTGCCGTCATGATTCATGCCAATCATCTGGATGTGCTCGACACCGACATTGGATTTGAACTGGTCGACAGCGTAGCTATAGGAAGCCTTACGGGCGGCCTCGATGTCAGAGAGTTCCGGGTTGGTCTGTTTCAGGGACTCGATAAGTGGTTTGAGCACCGGTGCGTCGGGCTTCACATCATCCGACTTGGCAATAATGATGAGCTGTGAATTACGTCCCGCGCCGAAGCCCTCTTCAATCATGGTGATGGCCTTGCGGTTCGTGCTGTCCTTCGCCGCAGTAGAGTCCGACGGCAGCGCCAGCTTCAAGTGCATGGCCGGGTAGGCCAACGCCAACAGCAAGACGATACAGCCGACCAGGAACAACCCTGGGGCCTTGTGCACGAAGGTGACCCAACGGCGCCCCATCGTCATCTCGCCGAAGAAGGAAGAGCGGCGTCCCTTGCGCGCATTACGCGAGGGGTTGCCAGCAACACCGGGCACGCGACCAGCGAAGACCTTGTCGCCCAACAGAGACATAACTGCCGGCAGCAGAGTCAGAGAGACCAACACTGTGAAGGCCACCGTGATTGCCGCCGAAATACCCATCAGGGACATGAACGGCACCTTGGCAACCGTCAGCGCTGCCAACGCGACAATCACAGTGAGGCCTGCGAAAACCACAGCGGAGCCAGCCGTACCGGTAGCCATGCCGATGGCGTCTTCGTTGGTCATCCCTCGGGCTCTTTCTGCCCTGTAGCGAGAGAGGATGAACAGTGCGTAGTCAATACCGACAGCCAGGCCGAACATGACGGCAAGCACCGGGGTAATCGAGTTGACGTCAGTGAATGCGGTCATCAATGTCACACCGAAGACACCGATGATGATGCCCACTACCGCCGTCACAATAGGCAGGAACGAAGCCACCAGAGATCCGAAAGTGACAACCAGCACGATAAACGCCACTGTCACACCGATAATCTCCGAGGTCGGAGCTACCTCAATCGCGGGCTGCATGCCCGGGCCAGAGGCCTCGACCTTGATACCTGCGTCACGACCGGCCTGCATGGCGTCGAGAAGCGCCTGCATATTCTCCGGCTCGATGTCCTGCGGCATCTTGGCATCGAAAACGAAGGTGGAAATACCGTAGCGACCGTCATCGGACACGGTACGCATGGCATTGGCATCGGCCTCGGCAACATCCTTGGGCAGGCCGGCGGCCATGCCCTGTTCCTTGACCATCGCCTGCATCTTCGGATTGAGGTCTACCGGGTTGTGAAGTTGCAAATCGTCGGCGATTTGGCCGACATTGTCGCGGATGCCGTTAATGACCTGGTCAACAGCTTCTTTATTCTGTGGGTCATCGAGCCTCTGCCCCTCGGGGGCCTCGAAGGCAACATAAATACGCTGCTCGCGAATTGGGTTCGGAACATCGGGGAACTTTTCCTCAATCACGTGTGAAGCCGTTGCCGACGGCATGCCGGGGATCGAGAACTGGTCGATGAACCCCTTCTGGAATGCGGCAACTGCACCGCCCAGCCCCGCCAAAATCAGGAACCACGCGATGATCACAGTCCATTTATGCAGGTAGGAGAACCTGCCGAGTTTGAACAAGGCCTTTGCCATGTCAAGTTTCCCTTACGTCTAATATTCGCCTGGACCGCCCCCAACTGCAGCTTCCCCAAGTTCGCGCTACCCAAGCACTCCCTCGGACTTCACCTGCAGTTTGAAGCCTCTTCGCTACTCCGATGCTAGCGACCACCCCGGATTGGCCAACATCAACTCTGGCGCTGACGCGGTCACTGGGGGCGGGCACGACATAAAAACCGGAAATACTTTTGCTAAGAGTAGCGGACTTCCCGGATAAACGTGAACAATGGGGTGTGTGTTACTGATGTTAATTTTGTGATTTAGGTGCTCCAGGTCGGACGCCTCACCATTTGCCGCTTTACGACGGACACCTCCCACACCTCCACCACACCCAGGCAATCAGGGCCGATTAAATGCAAAACCCCCGGGGCTCCTACTTAAAGGAACCACCGGGGGTTTTATTGGCGGTGACGGAGGGATTTGAACCCTCGGTACGGGGTTACCGCACAAAGCATTTCGAATGCTTCACCTTCGGCCGCTCGGACACGTCACCGCTAGAAAACGTTACAGGTAGCCCCTTTATCTACCAAATCCCCAGGTCAGAGTAGCCAGGCCTTCGCCAAGCCGCTCTCGCTGCACTACATCCTGCGCCACCCCAAGCCCGTCAACCCTCCACCGCGCTATTCGGGGTGGCCAACGCCCGCTGAGATATGTAAGGAATAGTCTGTAGCTTGAAATCTAGAAACTTAAACACAGAAGTACAGCCACACAGAAAGGGTTCTCCCTCATGATTCGTTCCGCCATCATCGGCTACGGCAACTTGGGCCGCAGCGTCGAAAAGGTCATTGCCGACCAGCCGGATATGGAACTCGTCGGTGTTTTCTCCCGTCGCGATTCGCTGGACACTGAGGCCCGCGTGCTCCCGGCTGCGGATGTCGAAAAGTACAAGGACGAGGTAGACGTGCTGTTCGTGTGCCTCGGCTCGGCCACCGATGTCCCGGAGCAGGCCCCTGAGCTGGCAAAGAACTTTACGACGGTCGACACCTACGACAACCACCACGAGATTCCGAAGCACCGCGCAGCCATGGACGCCTCCGCTCGTGAGGGTGACAACATCGCCATGATTTCGACCGGTTGGGACCCGGGCCTGTTCTCCCTGAACCGCGTCCTGGGCGCTGCCATCCTGCCGGGAGCAGACCAGATGACCTTCTGGGGACCAGGCCTGTCGCAGGGCCACTCCGATGCCGTGCGTCGTGTGCCGGGAGTGAAGAAGGGCGTCCAGTACACCAAGCCGAACCCGGAAGCTATCGAGGCCGTGAAGAAGGGCGAGGGCGCAGACCTGAAGGGTAACGAGTGCCACCTGCGCCACTGCTTCGTCGTCGCTGAAGAGACCGGCAACGCCGAGGAGGACGCCAAGCTCAAGGAGCAGATCCGCGAAACCATCGTGACCATGCCGGATTACTTTGCCCCATACGAGACCATCGTGGACTTCATCTCTGAAGAGGAGTTCGACCGCGACCACCAGGGCATGCCGCACGGCGGCCAGGTCATTACCCGTGGCCAGGCCGGTACCTCCGGCCACGTCATCGAGTTCGGTCTCGAACTGGAGCGCAACCCCGACTTCACCGCAGCCGTCCAGGTTGCCTACGGTCGCGCTGCCTACCGCCTGAAGCAGACTGGCGAGACTGGTGCCCGTACCGTCTTCGAGATCGCCCCGTACCTACTGTCCGCCGAACCACTGGATGACCTGGTGGCTCAGAAGCTGTAGCCAGCCCCAACGCTGACAGCCGGCCATCGAAACACAAAGAACCCCAACCGTCTCCGCACATCAGAAGCGGAGAAGGTTGGGGTTATCTCTACCCGAGAGCTAAGCGCTTTACTTGTCAGTCAGCTTGCCCAAGGTCTCAGTAGCCTTGTCCTTCAGGTCCTCAGCACCCTGCTTGACCTTGGACGCAGCCTGCTCGCCCTTGCCCTGGTTTGACAGGTCGTCATTGCCAACGGCGTCGCCGGCAGCTTCCTTAACCTTGCCGCCCAACTCGTCGGCCTTGTTCTGCAGCTCGCTCATTATGTAAGCCTCCTATGTAAACGACTTATCTATTCTTTAGAGCCACCGTCTAGCAGCCCCACTAGTTCCGACGGTACGTGAAAATGAAGACTCGTCACGGCCACAGCGGGAATTGTGACCTAACTGTGACCCCGCTCACGCTTCCGACTGCCGTTGCCGTTCGAAGAATTCCCGCAGGTAAACGGAGCATTCGTCGGCAAGCACACCCCCGCGCACCTGCGGCGTGAATGCATGGGCGGGATCGCGGATGACATCGGCGATAGAGCCGCACGCGCCGGTCTTGGGCGACCACGCGCCGAAGACCACACGCCCCACGCGCCCCATGACGCACGCGCCGGCGCACATCACGCACGGCTCAAGTGTCACGACCAACGTGCACTGCTCCAGCCGCCAGCCGTCACCAACAGCGCGGGTGGCCTCGCGCAACGCAATGACTTCGGCGTGGGCAAGCGGATCACCATCAGCTTCCCGACGGTTCGAACCCCGGCCCACAACCTTGCCCCCGGCATCCACGACCACAGCTCCCACCGGCACATCCCCGGGGGCCGTGTGAGCAGCTTCGGCGATAGCCAGGCGCATCCACTCTTCGTCGAGAATGTCCTGTTTTCGACGGGGCAGGGCGCTTGGCCGACCAGCTGGCTGGCTGGCCGCAAGGGCGCTTGGCCGCCCGGTCAGATGACCTTTGTCAGGGTTAGTCGTCATAGGGGTCGTAGTCGTCATCGTCACCGTCGTAATCCAGGTCGGCGACATCGGCGAGCTCCTCGGCGCACCCCAACTCCTCAGCGATGGCCAGAAGCTGCTCGGACGCCCACAGCGACTGATCGTCACAGATGGACTCCAGGGCTTCCTCCGAACAGCCCAGGTCAGCGAGGATATCCATGTCCCCCTCAGCCCAGGCATCGACATCGTCGAGCTCGTCCTCGTCGAGGTCGGGGATATCCAGATCCAGCTCGTCGAACACATCTGCCGCAATGTCATCGGTCACGGCAGCGGTAGCGTCGGAAAGCACTACGCGCAGCGACCCAACTCCCTGGCGCACGAGAATGAAGTAGTCGTCGTCGATATTGAGCATTCCGACAGCAGCGCGTTCCGAACGCAGATTGCGCAGCGCCTGTGCGGCGTCAGCGAGGGAATCGGTGGCGTCGTCCCCAAGATCGACGACGCGCCAACCGCGCTCCCCCATAGTTACGGCAACCGCGAAGGAGCGGTCGTCATCGGAGGTGTACCCTCCGGAAAAGGTCGTGCTCATAACCCACAACGCTAGTCGCTGTATGTCATGCTTGTCAGGTGAGCAATTTCGAGTCCCCCTCCCCTGCTTCGTCCTCCCTGTCAGCTGCACAACTACCCGCGGTATGCATCCTCGGTTTGGGCCTCATCGGTGGCTCCATGATGCGCGATCTGCGGGCTCATAACGTCGAATGCTTCGGTTGGAATCGCTCGTCCGCAACGGTCGAGGAAGCCACGAAGGAGGGATTCGACGCCAGCACAGATCTTCAGGCCACGCTCGAACGTGCTGAGGCCAGCCGCGCGCTCATCGTGATCGGCACCCCCATGACAGTCGTCGGCACGATGCTCGACGCCATCAATGAGCACGCCCCCAGCTGTAGCATTACGGATGTGGTCTCCGTGAAGGCGGCCGTCGCCGCCGAGGTCTCCGCTCGCGGGATGGAGGAACGCTTCGTCGGCGCGCACCCAATGGCGGGGTCCGCGCAGGCGGGCTGGTCCGCCACACTCGAAGGGCTTTTCGACGGCGCCCCCTGGGTCATCACCTACGACCTGGCAGCCGCTGCCGACGCTGCGGGCGAGCCCGTCCCGGAGCGGTGGATTGAAGTCTTTTCGCAGGTCGCCAACTTGGGAGCAGCTCTTGGCAGTCAGCTCATTCCAGCGCTGAGCGATCACCACGATGCCAGCGTCGCCCGCATCTCCCACATGCCACACCTGGCGGCCTACGCAATTGCCGCCGCCGGTGAAGCCGGTGGCCCCCTGGCCATTTCGCTTGCAGCCGGCTCTTTCCGCGACTGCACCCGCGTCGCCGCCGCTGCTCCCGACATGGTCATGTCCTGGTGTGAGAACAACACCGAACCCGTGCTCGCCGCGCTTGACGACGTCATCGAGCGCCTCACCGCCGCGCGCACCCAGTTGGCCACCGAGGGAACCGCTATGGACCTGGCCAAAACCGGTCAGATTGCCCGTGTCCGCTACGAGGCCCGCCCCGCTCACCGCCCGATTTTCCGACTGCGCGTCGGCGAGGGCGACTGGATCAACCAGTTGAAGTTGGCCGAAAGCGTCGGCGGGCAGGTAGATGTGTTCTAGTGTGGAACTATGTTTTCCCCCGAGCTGCACACCAGCCTCGCAGGCATCACTGTCGTCAACTTCGCCATTAACGTTCCGGGACCACTGGCCGCTCAGCACTTGGGCCAGCTAGGCGCCCGGGTGATTAAGGTCGAACCACCCACAGGCGACCCGCTCGGTTCCTTCGGCCGCCCCTGGTATGAAGCTATGTCCGCAGGTCACGAGATTATCCAGGCGGATCTGAAGAGCGATGAGGGCCGCGCACAGCTGAGCTCGCTGATTGATGAGGCCGATGTGGTCATCACCTCGGTTCGCCCGTCCGCGCTGGAACGCATGGGGCTGGCGGGGCTCCACGAGCGCCCGAATGGGCCGGTGCATATCGACATTGTCGGTGATACCAAAGCTCCAGAAACACCTGGCCATGACCTGACCTACCAGGCGGAGGCCGGAACTCTCACGCCCCCGGCCATGCCGCCAGTGCTGTTGGGCGACATCCTGGGTGCACACTTTGCGGTCACCGCTGCCCTTGCCGGGTTGATTAAGCGGGCGGGTGCGGGTGCGGACGTCGTAAAGCAGCCTGGACTGCACTGCCGCATCGGCCTGAAGCAGGCGGGTGAGGCCGGTGCCGCGCCGCTGAAGTACGGCATGACGGCGCCCGGCGGACTACTCGGTGGCGGCCTGTGGACGTACGGCCTCTACCCCAGCGCCGACGGCTACGTGGCCGTGGCAGCGCTGGAGCCGCACTTTGCCGCCGCCCTGACCGAGGCCACACGCGCGAGCAACCGCGAGGAGCTTGCGGATTTCCTCCGCGAGCGCACCAACGCCGAAATCACGCAGCTTGCCAGCGAAAAGGCACTGCCGCTGGCTGCAGTGGAGTAAGCGGGTCAGTTTAAGGCCGCGCGCCTCGGAGAGCCGGGCCTGGAGCCTTACGCCGTCAGCCCCGCGGCCTCCGCAGTGAGTTCCACCGAACGCAGTCGGTCAGGAACCTTCAGCGATTGATGAGCCACAATCAGCTCATCCGCCGTCGAGTACTCACCGAACTGCGCAATCTGCTCACGCACCTGCGCCACCGTGCCGACCGCCGTGTGACGGAACATATTTTGCACCTGACGCCCCTGCGGGGTATCCATCAGAATCTCCGCCTCATCGTCAGTGAGGTGATGCCCACCGCGACTCAGGAACCGCCTGACCATGTTCCTGCGGGTAGCGAAGTACTGCTGCTGCGCATCCTCTTCGCTTTCCGACGCAATCACATTCATGGCCGCAAAAGCGTACGGCTTATCCAGCTGTTCAGAGGGCTGGAACTGCTCGCGGTAGACCGCGATGGCATCGCGAAGCGCGTCCGGAGCGAAGTGCGAAGCAAATGCGTACGGCAAGCCGAGCGCCGCTGCGAGCTGGGCACCAAAGAGCGAAGAGCCCAGGATGTACAGCGGCACATGGGTGCCGCGGCCCGGAATCGCGTTGATGCCCTTGATCAGCGACTCATCGGAGAGGTAACCGCGCAGCTCCTGCACATCCTGCGGGAAGGAATCGGACGAACGCGGGTCACGCCGCAGGGCGCGCATAGTGGCCTGGTCCGTGCCCGGCGCGCGACCAAGCCCCAGCTCGATGCGATCCGGGTACAGATTCGCGAGCGTGCCGAACTGTTCCGCGACCGTCAGCGGTGCATGATTTGGCAGCATGACGCCGCCGGAGCCGAGGGTGATGCTCTCGGTTTTTGCAGCCACGGCTGCGATAAGAACTGCCGGCGACGAGGACGCGATGGAGTTCATATTGTGGTGCTCAGCGTACCAAATACGCTGATACCCGGCCTTTTCCGCTGTCTGCGCCAAATCGATGGAGCCCTGTAGGGCGTCGGCGTGGGACTGCCCCGAGGCTACGGTAGCAAGGTCAAGAATGGACTCAGTACGAATCATGGTTCCACAGTCTAGACCGTTAGGCGGATATTGCGAGTTTGAGATGCTTCGAATACTGAGGCGCTGGGTTTTGGGGTTTGGGGATTCGGGTGCGGGTGGCTCGTGGGTGGACGGGCTCATGGGTGGCTCGTGGGCGGTATTCACTTGTCGATGAGCTATTCACATATCGATGAGCTATAGCCTGGCCACAAGTGAATAGCTCATCGATATGAGCGCAGGCAGAGCCAATACCGCGCGCATAAGTGCCGGAAAACCATCGATAAGTCGGGCAGACAAAAAGACCCGCACCTTATCGGCGCGGGTCTGCATTGTGCGCCCGAAGGGATTCGAACCCCTAACCTTCTGATCCGTAGTCAGATGCTCTATCCGTTGAGCTACGGGCGCATTTTGTTGTTATTCAGCGACTCTGGGGTAATCCCCTCGGCCCCTGCAACGAATAGATACTTTACTCATCCTGCTAAGTTTTACAAAATCGCCTGTTCAAGCAACCTTTTCGGCACTTATTCAAGTACATATTCGTTGCACATTAACAACAGGTTTCGTAGCGGTTACCCCGGCCTATCCGAACAGGACCGACCGAGGTACCCCTGACCGAGGTAACGAAGAAACCGAGGAACTACTCGCCGCGGACCCAGCGGACAGCGTTGCCAAAGATGTCCTGCTCACCAATACCCGGAATGTTGCGCATCAAGCCCTCGCGGAAACGCTCAGGGTGACCCATCTTGCCCAGAATCCTGCCGTCAGCACTGACAATGCCCTCAATGGCGTAGGAAGAACCGTTCGGGTTGGCTGGCGCTGTCATCGTCGGCACGCCCTCGGCATCGCCGTCGGCATCGACGTACTGGAAAGCGACCTGACCGGCCTCGAACAGGCGGCGGGCCTCGTCCTCGGAAACCACGAAACGGCCCTCACCGTGAGAAACCGGCATGAGGTGGGTCTGACCTGGCTCGAAACCGCGCAGCCACGGGGAATTCACGGTCGCGACGCGAGTGGTGGCGATGCGGGACACGTGACGCAGCTGGCGGTTGTGGGCCAGGGTCGGCGAGTCCTCGCGGAGCTGCGCAGGGTCGCCGTACGGCAGGAAGCCGGACTTGACCAGCGCCTGGAAACCGTTACAAATACCGAGCACAAGACCGTTGTCGGCCACGAACTCCTTGACGGCGGCTGCGACATCGTCGGAACGCAGGAACGCGGCGATGAACTTGGCGGACCCGTCCGGCTCATCGCCCAGGGAGAAGCCACCGGAGAACGCCAGGATGTCGGAGTCCTGAAGCTTCTCGATGAACGCCTTCGTGTCCTCCGCCAGCATTGCCGGGGTCAGGTTGCGGATCACGTGGAACTCGTAGGTAGCGCCAGCCGCGACGAATGCCTCGGCCATGTCGTACTCGGAGTTGGTACCCGGGAAGACCGGCAGCAGCACGTGGACATCCTTCTTGCCCGGGCTCTGCAGGTCGGTCTTGGTCTCGCTGACCTGGTTAGCGAACTCCGGCAGGGCCTCGCCCTCGTAGTCATTGAGCGGGAAGACCTCACGGTAACCGGACTCCATTGCCTCCAGAGCCTCGGCGACAGTGAAGGACTCCTCACCGAAGCGCAGCGTGCCCGACTCGTCGGTAGCACCGATCTTCACAGCACTTTCAACAGTCTGACCAGCCGGAACAGCCACAACAATGGAGCCCAGCGGAGCCTCCGGAAGGGATGCCTCCAGGCCCACGCCATTGCCCACAGCCATGTTGACCAGGGTCGCAGCCAGATCCGCGTTAGTAACAGCCGAGGCCGCAGCCGGACGCAGCTCCCGCACGGCAGCAAATAGTTCGTTGAGCTGCTCGTAGTTCGGCTCCCCGGACTCGAGTGGCTTGTGCGCAAACAGGTAGAGGTCGAAGTTACCTGCCGGGATTGCAGCAGAGACAGCGTCGGTCTCGTCCATCGCGGCAACTGCGAAGGTCACCAGAGTCGCCGGCACGTGCAGGTCCTCGCCGTAGGTGCCGGACATGGAGTCCTTACCGCCAATAGCCGCAACCTGGAAGCCGTCCTGAGCCTCGAGCAAGCCAAGCAGAGCCTGCGCAACCTCGCCCCACCGCTGCGGATCCTGGTCCAGGCGCTGGAAGTACTCCTGCACACTCAGCCAGGCACCGCGCGGATTGCCACCGGCCGCTGCGAGCTTAGCTAGTGCCTCCACGACGGAGTAGGAACCCATGAGGTACGGGGACTCGTCGGCAAGCGATGGCGAGTAACCCCAGGTCATGATGGACGCGGTGCTCGTGCCGCCATCGACCGGCAGCGTCTGGATCGACGCCTGCTCGTCGGTCTTCTGCGACGCACCGCCGTACGGCATGAGCACGGTGGAGCGGCCGACGGTCGAGTCGAACTGCTCGATCATGCCCTCCTGGGAGCCCGCCGTCGCCGCACGCAGCGACTCCAGTACGCTCGTCGGAGCCTGCTTTACGACGCCGCCCTCCGCAGCAACCATCTCGACGTTCTGGGCGCGGTCGGCGCCGTTGGTGTCGATGAACTCACGGGAGAGGTCGAAGACGACCTCGTCGCCCATGAACATGCGCAGACGGCCAGTGTCGGTGATGTCGGCCAGCGCGACGGCCTCAATGTTCTCCTCGGCAGCGGCGGCGATGATGAAGTCGGCATCCTCCGGGCGCACGACCAGCGCCATGCGCTCCTGGGACTCGGAAATCGCGATTTCGCGGGCATTCAGACCGGCGTACTTCAGCGGCACGCGCTCGAGGTGAATGTCAATGGAGTCAGCCAGCTCACCAACCGCAACGGACACGCCACCAGCGCCGAAGTCATTACAACGGACGATCTTGGTGGCGACATCCTCGCGGCGGAACAGGCGCTGAATCTTGCGCTCGTTGACCGGGTTACCCTTCTGCACCTCGGCGCCGGAGCGGCCCAGCGAGTCCTCATCGTGGGCCTTCGACGAGCCGGTCGCACCGCCGACGCCGTCACGGCCGGTGCGGCCACCGAGCATGATCACCACATCGCCCGGCGCAGGTTCGAGGCGCTTGACGTTGTCTGCCGGGGCAGCGGCGACGACGGCACCGAGTTCCATTCGCTTAGCGACGTATCCCGGGTGGACCAGCTCACGCACACCAGTGGTGGCCAGACCGATCTGGTTGCCGTAGGAGGAGTAGCCGGCTGCGGCGCGGGAGGAAATATCGCGCTGCGGCAGCTTGCCCTCGAGGGTCTGCTCGCGCGGAGTGTTGATGTCACCTGCGCCGGACAGACGCATGGCCTGGTAGACCCACGAGCGACCCGACAGCGGGTCGCGGATTGCGCCACCGAGACAGGTCGAGGCGCCACCGAACGGTTCGATCTCGGTCGGGTGGTTGTGGGTCTCGTTCTTGAACATAAGGAGCCACTTGCGGTCATCGCCCTCGACGTCGACGTAGACGGAGCAGGCGTTGATTTCTTCGGAGACTTCCTGGTCATCCATGACACCCGTGCGACGCAGTTCGCGGCCCATGATGGTGCCCATGTCCATCAAGGAGCGTGGCTTGTGCGTGCGACCGTTGAGCTCACGCAGCTCGTCGTAGCGACGCAGCGCGCGATCCAACTGCGCGGCAAAGCGCGGCTCGTTGTTCTCGATGGAGGTCAGCTCGGTGTTGAAGGTGGTGTGGCGGCAGTGGTCCGACCAGTAGGTATCCAGCGCGGACAGCTCTACCTCGGTCGGAGTGCGGCCCTCGGAGCGGAAGTAGTCCTGGATGGTCTTCAGATCGGCCAGCGACATGGCCATGCCGTCGGCTGCGAGCAGCTCGGCCAGGCCTTCGTCATCCAGCTCGGTGAAGCCCGGGTACTCCTTCAGCGGCTCAATCTCGCCCATGCTCGGACGGCGCAGGACGTTCAGGTTCTTCTCCCCCGACTCGACCGGGTTAATGAGGAAGGAGCGTACGGCGTCATTCACCGGAGCGTCGAAAACATACAGCGTTGCCGAGGTGATCTGCGCGCGGGTTTCCGGGCGGAGTAGCCGCAGGGCCTGCTCGGCGGCATCGGCACGCTGGTCGTACTGGCCAGGAAGAGGCTCGACAGCAAGGTAGTTCCCCAGCTCGGCGGGCGTCGGGAGCTCGGCCAGCTCGTCGACACGCGAATCAGCAACTACCGACTCACGCAGCGCAACGAGGTCCTCCTCCGTCGCATCGAAAGCATCGTAGAGATAGTAGATTGCCACCTCACCGTCCTGGCCGATCGAGGACAGCAGCGTAGCTTCCTCATTGCGGAACTCGGGCTTACGGCGAACGGCTAGACGGGCGTCCATCAAGGCTCCTATCGAAATACGGGGAGGGCAACCGGGGTCTAAGTCTATTGCAACTGTTCAGGATAGGAAAATGTCCCCCGGCGTGCGAGGCGGCGCGGGGCGGCGCGGGGCGGAAGCCCCGATTGACCAAGTACAAGGCCAGGCTAATCGGATTCGGCCAGGCAAAGGCTGCGCGGGGGTGTTGGAGGTACGGCCGTGGCGGCTCAGGGAGGTGGTGAGTCGGGCGGCAGGTCCGGGTTGGTGCCTGTTGCTGCGCGTTGCGACCTGTTGTTGCACGTTGCTGAAGCAAGGGAGCTGGTTCGTTGTCTTATCGATGCATAGTTCACCCATCGATTCGCTATAGCCTGGCCACAAGTGAACAACGCATCGACAAGTGCACACGTAGCACCCACAGCGCGCGCATAAGTGGCGCAAAACCATCGACAGGCCACGAGAAACCATCGATAAGTGACCGAACCCTGGCCACAAGTGAAGGACCTCGCTGCCCCCGCCCCGCAATGCCCCGGCTCGCGCTGCCAGGTAATAAATACAAAAGACCCGCACCTACAAGGTGCGGGTCTACATGGTGCGCCCGAAGGGATTCGAACCCCTAACCTTCTGATCCGTAGTCAGATGCTCTATCCGTTGAGCTACGGGCGCGTGTGGCGGAGGCGAGAGGATTCGAACCTCCGGCCCGTCGCAAGACAGGCAACTCCTTAGCAGGGAGCCCCATTCGGCCGCTCTGGCACGCCTCCAAAACCACTGGCATCGATCCCGCTTCAGCAAAGCTGTTCGCCATTGCGTGGACGAGACCAAATAACCGCAGCCAATCCTACAGAACACAAGAATTGAAAAGCAAAACACCCGCGGAGCCACCAAATACGGCGCCACAAATAGCGACCACACCTTGGGATTTTGCGGGGATTCTGTACTGCCCAATCCGGGCCATGTTCTACAGTTAGGCCTATGACCAACGATGCATCTTCAGTTCAGCCCAAAACCCGTGCCGACCTCGAGCAGGTTCCGGCCTATGTCCCGGGCAAGGCTGTGCCCGGCGCGCTGAAGATCGCGTCCAATGAAATGACCCAACCGCCACTGCCCTCGGTGGTGGAGGCCATCTCGCAGACCATCGCTGACCCAACCACCAGCCCGAACCGCTACCCGGACATGGGCGCGGTTGACCTGCGCATTAAGCTCGGCGAGCATCTGGGTCTGCCCCTGGAGCAGGTCGCGGTCGGCTGCGGCTCCTCTGCTCTGTGCCTGCAGCTCGTACAGGCCACCTGTGCGGATGGGGATGAGGTCGTGTTCCCGTGGCGCAGCTTCGAGGCCTACCCCATTCTCGCTCGCGTCGCTGGGGCTACTCCGGTGCCGGTGCCGCTGGATGCGCAGGGTCGCAATGATCTTTCGGCAATGGCTGCCGCTATCACCGGCCGCACACGCCTGGTTTTCGTCTGTAATCCCAATAACCCGACGGGCACGACCATCACTCGCGAGGCATTCGCGGAGTTTATGGCGCAGGTTCCGGGCGATGTTGTGGTCGCTCTCGACGAGGCGTACATCGAGCTGGTGGACGAGGCCACTCATGCTGCTACCCCGTTGGCGCATGAGCTGCTGGATACCTACCCCAACCTGGTTGGCCTGCGCACATTCTCCAAGGTCTACGGTTTGGCCGGGCTTCGTGTGGGCTACATGTTCGGCCCGGACAAGCTTGTGGAGGCCGTGAATAAGGTCGCTATCCCCTTCTCCGTAAACACTCTCGCGCAGATTGCCGCGCTCACCTCGCTCGACGCACAGGAAGAGCTCACCGCCCGCATTGCTGAGGTCCGCGCACAGCGCGTCGCCGTCACAGAGGCCATCAACGCCGCCACCGGCCGCGAGACGGTGCTGCCGAACTCGCAGGCCAACTTCATTTGGATTGACGAGGGTCGGATTGCGGATCTCTCTTTGCTTGACGACGTCTCGGTGGCCACCACCACGGATCTCGGTGACTTCTTGGCGCAGCGCAACATTCTCATCCGCTGCTTTGCCGGCGAAGGTGCTCGTATCACCATCACTACTGAGGACGAGACCTCGCAGTTGCTGGCTGCGCTAGGAATTGAGCGCTAACAGCTATCGCTCAGCTAGCAGCTACCGGCGCGGCCGGTGGTCGCGCCACCGCTGCGCTCAATCGCCTTTGCGATGCGGTCAAGCATTTGCTGGCCGGTCTCATAGGTGCCGTCGTCAGGCTGGGCTGCGATAGCTACACCAACGAAGGTGCCCGGCTTCTTGCCCGGCAGATAGCCGAACTGCCGCACAAGGTAGACGCCTTCATCATCGGGACCCCAACCGCCCTTGAAGTGGGCGCCGCGGATGCGTCCGAGGCCGTAGGACTGCTCGTCGGCAATCTGTCCCATGAGGTCAGCGACCTTTGGGCCCGCCTCGATGCACTGCAAATTGGCGCCGAAAATAGCCTGGTCGCGCAAATCCCACTGCGTCTGCCCGAAGACGGTGTATTCCGCACGGATGCGGTCAGTGCCCATGACGGTGCGGGTGTCGTGGCCCTCTCGGAGAATCTCGTCGGTGGTCGCGCCCGCGGTCGCGTCATCGCCCAGGGAGTACCACATGGACTCAGCCGCATCGTTATCGGAAACCGTGATTGCGTCTTCGACCAGGGAATCCACGCCCGATTGGCGCACATAAGCCACCGCAATCGGCACCTTGGAGGTCGACCAGGCCGGACCCGTTTTGAAGTCACCCGTGGAAACCACTTCGGAATCCTTATCCGGCGTTGCCAGAGCGGCGCCGGCCAAACCACCGAGTTCCTTTTGCGCGGATTTCACGGCCTCGACAACTTCGCGAGGCATCTCACCGGGCACAACTTTCCCGTCGGAGGATGCGCCGCCGGGGCCGTCGTCAAGCGGATTGGACAGCGTCGGCGACGGCATGCCCGCCGAATCGGTGCCAATGGTGCAGGCGCTAAGGCCGAGCGTGACGACGGCGGTTGCGGCCAGAGCCGCTCGGAGACGTTTAGACAATGTGCACCGTCGCATTCGTACCGCCGGTACAAGTGACAACCTCACCGTTATCGCGGCAGGTCATGCTGTATGTCTTGCCAGTTGTTGGGCTGCTAGCGGTGACAGTACCGTTGAGCTTCTTCGTAAGTTGGTACTGCTCAACGAAGGAATTGCGGACGTTGGTGGCAAACTGACAGGTCGTAGTGTTACCACCGACATCTTCTGCATATACCAAGTTCAAATCACCCGGATCGCCCGAGCCGGAGCAGTGACGCCAGTTCGATGGCGGCTGGAACCCTTCAGCGCGACGCTTCTGCTCAGCGGTCGACGAGGTGGAGGAACCCTCAGCACTAGCGGACTGAACCGACTGGGGCGAGTTGCTGCCGGCCGAATTCACTCCCTTCGAATCGGAGAAGTAGAAGTAAGCCATTGCGCCGACGAAGAGAGCGACCGCAACGAGTGCCAGGACAATAACCGCGATGGTCAGCCCCTTGTTGTCATTGCGCGGCGCAGCAGCCGGACCAGCTTGCGGACCTGGAACATAGGGGGCAGGGCGGTATGGTTCAGGCTGCTGGGACTGTGGATACTGCTGCTGCAGATACTGCGTTTGCCCCTCAGGCTGCTCCCACTGTGACCCATCCACAGCGCTCCACGCATTTGCCGGCGTATCTGCAGAGGGCTGATCATCTGACGCGTCCGGATTTATGCTCCACTCACCGAACGAGTCGTCCGAGTGGTTGCTCCGATTCGTTGCCATTGTTCGACCTTTTCCCTCAATACCGTCCGCCAGTATGACGCTGGGTTTGTATTACAGCAAGACCGAGCTTACCGGTTTTGGCAAATTGCCCGTATTGTTTCAGGCCACAACGGTTTCGGGTCCATGTCATGCAGCTTTTCCACCGAGTGCCCCGGGTTGAAGTGGATTTCAGTTCCTGTATTCAACGAACCGTCGGCAATCGCGTCGGCGCCCCTTGGCGATGGTGTCATTGACCACCAGTTCCTGAGCATGTGCGATACTGCCGAATCCCGCACATGTCCGCGCATGTCATACCTGCGGCCGGAGAGAATGCAGCAATGCGCGCAATACCGCGGTTACGTACGGTACGACTATCCGTCGCTGGCCCCACCACATACGCCAATTTTGAAGACAAATGAAGAAACCCCCGGTAGAACAACTACCGAGGGTTTCCATCTGCGGAAGCAGGGGGATTTGAACCCCCGGAGGTGTGACCCTCGCTGGTTTTCAAGACCAGTGCATTCGGCCGCTCTGCCATACTTCCAACGACAACATCATAACCGCATACCGCCGTGAGGCAGCAAACGCCCTCATAACACCCCTTGCCAGCACCTTTCGCTAGCCTTCTCATCCCACACCACACCCCAAGCATCCACCTCTACAGACATAACTATTTTTGCTAATTGCAAAAGAGCTTGAAATACCGCGTGCATAACCAGTTTTTGCATTACCTTTGAAGACTATGAAGGCAATCATTCAGACTGATCTTTCCAACCCCCGCGCCCTGGAATGGGCCGATGCTCCGGAACCGACTCTCGAGGATGGGCAGGTGCTGGTCAAGGTCAAGGCCGCTGGCGTAAACCGTGCTGACCTACTGCAGGCCGCTGGCCACTACCCGCCACCGAAAGGCGTGACCGACACCCTCGGCCTGGAGTGCGCGGGTGTCATTGAAGAGGTCAAGGGGGACTCCCAGGGCTGGAAAGTCGGCGACGAGGTCTGCTGCCTTCTCTCCGGTGGCGCTTACGCCGAAAAGGTCGCAGTCCCGGCCGGCCAGATTCTCCCCCTGCCACATGGCTACTCCTTCACCGAGGCCGCATCCATCGTCGAGGTTGCCTGCACGGTGTTCTCGAATGTCGTGATGATTGCCGGCCTCAAGGAAGGCGACCTACTGCTGGTCCACGGTGGCGCGGGTGGCATCGGCACTTTCGCTATTCAGATGGCCAAGCGGCTCGGTGCTCGCGTCGCAGTCACCGCCGGTTCGGCGGAGAAGCTGGCTAAGTGCAAGGAGCTCGGCGCCGACATCCTCATCAATTACAAGGAAGAGGACTTCGAGGAGATCGTTGCAGCTGAGGGTGGCGCCAATGTCATTCTGGACATCATGGGCGCAAAGTACCTCGACCGAAACGTCAAGGCCCTGGCGAAGGACGGCCACCTGGTCATCATCGGCATGCAGGGAGGCGTTAAGGGCGAGCTCAACATCGGCCGCCTGCTGAGCAAGCGCGGCTCCATCACCGCCACCGGCCTGCGCTACCGCGATCTCGCTGACAAGGCTCGCATCGTCAACGCCACAGAGGACACCATCTGGCCAATGCTTGCCGACGGCACCGTCACCCCTCAAATTCATGAGGTCATGGATATGCGCGACGCAGCCAAGGCCCACGAGCTGCTCGACAGCGGCGCGGTCAGCGGCAAGATTGTGCTGACCGTCTAGTTAGCTGACTACCTAGTTAACCGAGCGAGGCAACTGCGCGCACGAGCTGGTCAATGTCGTGCGGCGTATTGAACGGCTGGAGGCCAACTCCCACGGCGCCTCCAGCCTCATCGATGCCCATGGCCTCCAGCAGTGGCGATTCGTATGCATCAACAATGCTGGTCACCAGGCCATTATCCAGCAGCCTGTCCACAACCACCTTCGCCGACACCCCATCGACGAGGAAGCTAACGCGCGGAATGTGCTGTGCCCGCGACACACTCGCGAAAGAATCATCTTCGGTATCCATACCGATGATGTACACCCGAGGCAGGGTCATCAACGCTGCAATCAGGCGTTCCGACAACGTCGTCAAGTAGCGAGAAACCTGCGGCATCGCCGTTTCAATGCGATGCCTACGTGACCCCCTCGCCGTGCTATCCAGCGATGCCAGGTGCAGCACCGATTCCGACACTCCGCCGAGCAATGCCGGCGACACCGCGGAAACCTCGATCCGCTCGACGCCGCGCACATTCGGCACATAGCTTAACGACGTCATGCGCTCGAACATCTCGGGATCCTTGAACACCAATGCTGCGACCTCAGGCCCGCCCAGCACGGAGGCATCAACCAGCATGATGTCGGCGCCCAGCTTGCTCATCGACACATCGCGGTAGGCGACAATATCCGAGGCATCAACCAAAACCCAGGCGTTGGAGTACTCATGCACCCGCCGAGAAATGTCAGCTACCGGGGCAATGGTGCCAATGAACGGATCCGCGGCCGGGACGACAACGAGGCGAGTGTGCTCGTCTACGAGCTCGTCGAACTGCCAGGACGGCAACGTACCCGAGGACAAGTCAGCCTCAGCAATGCGGACTTGAGCTCCGTAGAGATTGGCTGCTCGGCGTAGTGGTGCGTGTACGACCTGCGAACCAATGCGAGAAATCACCAGGTTAGAGCCGAGCGTCAAGCGTCGACTCATTGCGGACGTGAACTGCTCCATGAGCACCTCACGCGAAGATCCCAACACCACGCCGGCGACCGGGCCACCAGTGAGATCGGCAAAAGCCCGGCGCGCACTGGCGGTTAGTTCCGCTGCAGCGGGAACGCCCGAGCTGCGCGACTGGCCATGAGCCCCCGCCCCAGTCTCACCAGGAAGGGACTTCTGCGCATTGCGAAATGCAGAAATCATCGCAGCCTGGACACGCTCGGGTACCTGGGTGCGTTGACCCGCATTGAGGTATGTCCACCCGTCGGAAAGCGACGAGTAAGCACCCCTGGTTGTCGGCACATCGAAGGCCATGAAAACCCTTTCCCGGTTTCGAATTCAAGCTGCGATATCTATTTCAGAATTAACCGTGCAATCACCCACGAATCGAGTGTCCATGCCTCGAACCGTGTATCGCTTGCACATCTTAGTTGGAGCCAATTCTATCGAAGCAACCCCCTATAGGATAATCTTTATCCCTTTTTAGTAGTTGCTTAAAATTGGCTGAACTTTTCCTGCCTGTAGCCATGCGCAAGCACTCCCAATGCGTGAATCATATGCACCAGCCGCAGGCCATAAAGCAGTTACAGCGGCGATTGTATGTAAGTTTTCCAGACTCACATAACCAGTCACATAACCAGTTGTGGAACCAGCCTCAGAAGCACCACGTAACCACCAATGACGACCATCCCACGCGACCGTTGTTCGCCGTCACGACGTGGAATAATGGCTCGCCCGGCGCTGTCGGTATTCAATCTAATCCGCCCTTGCTAGTAGTTTGGAGACGTGACTAACGCAGAAAATGATTGCCAATCCGCAGACGCAGCCGACCAGTCTGCCGATACTGTGCGCAATGGCTCCGCTCTCCGCACGGAGGAAACCCTCCGCCGCGACATTGCGCGAATGGTTGACGCAACGGGTGAGGCACCGGCTTTCAAGTCGCGTTCCCGTACCATGGGCGCTGCCTGGCGGGATCTGGCTACCGGCTTTGGCCAGCGCGAACTGTGGCTGCAACTGGGCTGGCAGGACATCAAGCAGCGGTACCGTCGCTCCACGCTTGGCCCGCTGTGGATCACCATTGCCACCGGCGCGATGGCCCTGGCTCTCGGCCTGCTGTACTCGCTGCTGTTCCAGCAGGACCTGGCATTCTTCCTGCCGCACGTGACCGTTGGTCTGATTATCTGGGGCTTCATCTCCGGCTGCGTGCGCGAGGGCGCAACCGTCTTCATTGAAAACGAAGGCCTCATCAAACAGTTGCCCAGTGCGCTGAGTGTTCACGTCTACAGGCTGGTGTGGCGTCAGTTGCTTTTCCTGGCCCACAACATGGTGATTTGGCTGATTCTCGTGCTGGTCTTCCGTCCGGATTTGGGCTGGAACTTCTTCCTGGTCATCCCCGCGATGGCGCTGCTGGTGGTCAACGGTGTGTGGGTGACGATGTTCTTCGGCATCATCGCTACGCGCTACCGCGACGTGGCACCACTGCTGGATTCCCTAATTCAGCTGGTGTTTTACATGACTCCGATTGTGTGGACCACCAAGACACTGGAGGAACAGGGCGGTGCCGTCGCCGAACGCGCACGCATCGCAGAGATCAATCCCCTGTTCCACTACCTGGAAATCATCCGCGCCCCACTGACCGGCCAGCCGGTGGATACCTACCACTGGTGGATCGTCCTCGCCTGCACCGCAGTTGGCCTGCTGCTGGCACTCGGGGCCATGCGCCTGTGGCGCTCCCGCGTGAGCTACTGGGTTTAGGCCGCAAAGGCCGTCGTAAAGCGAATAGAACTAGCAAGGGATAAGCATGGTCAGCATTGATACTTACAACGCGTGCGTTGACTTCCCCATTTTCGACGCCAAATCGCGGTCGATGAAGAAGGCGTTCCTCGGCGCCGCGGGTGGTGCGATTGGCCGCAATGACTCCAACGTCGTGGTCATTGAAGCGCTGAAGGACATCAACATCCATCTGCGCGAGGGCGACCGCGTCGGCTTGGTTGGCCACAACGGAGCGGGTAAGTCCACGCTGCTGCGACTACTGTCGGGAATCTATGAGCCCACGCGCGGTGCCGCCGATGTGCGCGGGCGTGTGGCTCCGGTGTTCGACCTCGGTGTCGGCATGGACCCGGAGATCTCCGGCCTGGAAAACATCATCATCCGTGGCCTGTTCCTGGGGCAGACGCGCAAGCAGATGAAATCCAAGCTCGACGAAATCGCAGAATTCACCGAACTCGGCGATTACCTGCACATGCCATTGCGCACTTACTCCACCGGTATGCGCGTGCGTTTGGCGCTCGGTGTGGTCACGTCCATTGAGCCGGAGATCCTGCTTCTCGACGAAGGCATCGGAGCCGTCGACGCCGCATTCATGGCGAAGGCCCGGACGAAGTTGACCGAATTGGTCGACCGCTCCGGTCTGCTGGTGTTTGCGTCGCACTCGAATGAATTCCTGGCGCAGCTGTGTGACACGGCACTGTGGATTGATCACGGTACGGTTCGACAGGCAGGGCTTGTCGACGAAGTGGTCGAAGCCTACGAAGGTAAAGAGGCCGCCGACCAGGTGCGCCGCGTGCTCGCGCAGCGACGGTAGCAGCTTCGCCGGGAGTCCGGGCGCAGTTCCCCATCGTGGCCGAGCGGACGGCTGGCGGGCGGCTGGCGGGCGGCACGGATGCTTGGAATTGCCCACCCGGAGCAACATGGCAAGATAGACAGCAATAAAAACAGTAATAAACGGTACTTCCCCCGATGGAGAACGAAGTGAGCGAAAACTCGGCTGACCACCCAAAGCACGATGAAGCAGCAACGGCCGCAATCGTGGTGACTCACAACCGCATCGAGGACCTGCGTCAATCGCTTCCCATCGTTGCCAGCCAGACCCACATGCCGAAGTGGCTCATCATCGTCGACAACGGCAACGACCCGAAGGTCAAGGAACTCGCCGAGCAGGTGGCGGCGCAGCAGTCGTCGGAAAGCGGATCGGCGCCGGAGATTCACTACGTCGGCTCCAAGACGAACCTGGGCGGCGCTGGTGGTTTCGCACTGGGTATGCTGACTGCGCTGTCGCTGGGCGCGGAGTGGATTTGGTGCGCCGATGATGACGGGCGCCCGGAGGACTCCTACGTGCTGAAGGCGCTGCACAGCTGCGCGCGACGTCACCAGCTCGACGCTGTCTCGCCGGTGGTCTGCGACATTAAGGCCCCGAACAAGCTGGCATTCCCCCTGCGCCGCGGGCTGGTGTGGCGCCGTCATCGCGAGGAGCTTTTCGAAAGCGGCATCAACCCCAAACTCCCGGAAGTACGCGACTCCGAGGGCACGAAGTGGTTCACCAATTTCGCAGATCAGAAGGCTGCTACCGGGCTCGAACTGCCTAGCGACCTCGAGACCATCGACGGCAACCACGATCTCCTGCCCGGCATCGCATCCCTGTTCAACGGCGCGCTGTTTAGCGCCCGCTCGCTGGAACAGCTCGGCGTTCCCGACTACCGCCTATTCATCCGCGGCGACGAGGTCGAATTCCACCGCCGCCTGGTCCGCTCCGGCCTCCGGTTCGGCACATGCTTGACGACGGCCTACCTGCACCCCTCCGGTTCGGGTGAATTTGTGCCCATTCTCGGCGGCAAAATGCACACGCAGTACCCGACCAATGACTTCAAGCGCTACTTCACCTACCGCAACCGCGGCTACCTGATGAGCCAGCCCGGCATGCGCAAGCTCATGCCACAGGAGTTCCTGCGCTTCGGCTGGTTCTTCCTGGTCCAGCGCCGCGATGTCCGCGGCTTCTACCGCTGGTTCAAGCTACTGAAGCAGGGGCGCGCGGAGAACTTCGAGCGCTTCGATCCAAAGTCGAAGTAGTTCGGGCTGGCGTTGCGGCTGGTGGGGCTGGTGGGGCTGAGGCTGTGGCGCTGGCCTGCATATTTGATCTCGCCCGGGTCGTGTAGTCCGCATTTCGAGTGCTCAGTGCGCAAAAGTGTTACCTAACCCCTGGTTCCCTTCTCCTCCACTGACATATCGATGAGGTATTCACTCATCGATGCGCTACAGCCTGCGCATAAGTGAATAGTCCTACGATAAGTGCGCGGGCCAGGCCAACAGCGTGGCCATAAGTCCTGAAAACTCATCGACAAGTGGCGGAAAGTTGGCCATAAGTCAGCACAATTGCAATAGGTCAGCAGCTGAACTTAGCCTGAGTCGCGCGAGGCCGGTGCATTTTCCAGAAGCTGCAAACGCTGCTTACGCTCCTGGATTCTGGACTCACGGAGCTGCCGATCTTTATACGGGACAGTGGCTTGACGAAAACGCCCAACTTCGGACGAAAATACCAATCCACCTGCCTGAATGCGCTGCCTCTGCCGAATAGCGAACTGTCGCAAGACCTCCACGCAGTCCCCATTAATGACCTGTGACCATTGGAAGCGGAGTACATCTAAGTGGAGGTTTCGCAGACGCTTCTCGCGAGCTTGCTCTTTCAGAAGCACAGTCTCCGTAGCTGCTACCCCGCCACCGGAATACTTAGTCAGCCCATCGAACTCAATGATCAAATTCAGATGAGGCACATAAAAATCGACGCGCCCAATGAATCCTTCACTGTCATAGAACTCGACTTGCTGCATGAGCACGCATTTTTCGTCGTAAAGCGTGGCAATTCCTGAGTCGATTATGCATTTCTTTGTGATCGACTCACCGATGGTTTCGCTGTGTTCGCTGGCAGTTCGAAGTAGCTCGCGGGCGCGACGGGTCCCCGGCGAACGTGGGTAATTTGTGAAGACTGTACGCAATTCTTCGAGGTCACACCACTGTCGTAGTGCGGTGTCAACGATGATTGGCCCGTTTTCGGACTCGGCGGTGCGGCAAATATCGATGACGGTTTTCGGCACATCGGTAACGCAGCGCCCACCAATGCGAACGATGTCTTGTTCGAGGATTTTGCCACCGACATGGCGCAATCCGCCGCCAGGTCGGCGCAGGCCGGAATTGGCAAGCGCGATTGTGGCATTTCGAACAAGCAACGGGATGCCATGCAACGCAGCGGCTGCTTCGCCCGTAATGATTGTCCCGGAACCTGGCTTGACCAGTGCCTTTATCTGCAGTTGAAAACGTTCGAATGCTGACAGCGCATTCCAGCGAGAGCACTCGATGTAGGTGCCGTGCGCCAGTCTGAGCAGGGATTTATCTCGAATATTTGTGCTTTCGACGTGGCCGTGCAGATTATCCAGCTCTGACGTGGCACTGACGTATTCACAAGGATGCTTGATTTGCTTCTGCGCAGCCGCATGGATGAGGCCATCGGAATCGTAATTCCAGGTAGGCATTGGTTTAGGCACGCTCCCCGAGGTCGGCTACAGGAATTCACGCATGGAATTAGTGCCTTCATTTATGACCGACTCCGTGAAAATTGGCAGCGGAAAAGCCGCCGAATTGCACTTATCTGTGGACAATTTGGCGGCTGTGGATAACTAGCTGCGGACACCCAGCTGTCGCTTACTTAATACTTGGCGCCGTCCTCAACTGCGAGACCGAACGGAATGCCGGTGTCTGACGGCCAGTACTTCTCGTCAGCTGAGAAGCTAATCGTTGCCCTTTCCCCATCGCTGTGGCGATTTGGGTTAATCACAACATGGTCAATAGTGCGTGTCTCAGTTTCATTACTTCCTGCAAGCGTTGCTGTCACTTCAGTTGGCTGGTCGAGAACCAGAATCGCAAATTGTCGATTGTCGGCAGTATGGGGGTTGGGATCCTCACGCTGCTGATAAGCGAGAACCTCGGCTCGGTTCTGGAAAACCTTCACGGTACCGGTTACGGTCTGCTGGCCGCTGGTTCCATTGCTCGACCCCTGCGGACTAGAACCCGAAGCCCCAGACTGCGAACCCGAGCCCGAGTCCGAGTTCGAACCCGACCCCGAAGCCTGCTGCCCCGCCGTCGGATTCGGGTCACCGTTGCCACCGTTACCACCATCAGCGCCAGTACCATTCGAGCCCGAGCCCGGCGCGCAGTCATTACCAGCAGCAATGGCCTCGACGACATCCAGGTTGTCAACCGGAATCCAGTTAAACTGTTCGAACTCCCCGGCACCCGGATTCGCAGGCGTTTCCACCAGCTCATTGCCCTGGCGCGTCACCAGCAAATCTTCCTGATCGCGCCCCATCCTCTCTGCAGAAAACGAGAACATACCCGGCTGACCAGTAGCTCGCTGAAGAGCGCGACGTACACCGCCCACAGAAGTCACGCCGTCATGGTAGGAATTCTGAAACTGAATTTCCTGACCATTTTCGTCAACGCCGTAGACACCAATCGCATCAATTTCGGCGCTCATCGCACTTGTGCCATAGTTCAGCACCAGCTCGGGCACGCACCCATCATCAAGATGCACGAGCGCATATTTCATCGCCCCACCAGGACTAACTTCTCCGACAAAAGTCTGCAGTGGCGCCGGGTTCGCCAGCACCTGCTTGTACACAACGACGGCCTTCTCCGCCTGCGCCTGCACCTGCGCATCGCCATTTTCGCTTGACGACGACACACTGCCCTCAGCAGCCGCCGAATCGCCACCTCGATCCCCAGAAACCTGGAGGAAAAGGAACAGAGCCAGCAACAGGATAATCAACACCAGCAGCACCAAGATGGTGATGAGCTGTTTGCGGGTTTTGTCACCTGAGCTAGTCGAAGGCGTGGGTGTGTGCGTGGTCATGATTGAAGAACTACTCGCCTTGGAAGAACTTTTCCCAGTTGTCTTCGCTGGTCAAAGATGGCACGGCGGCACGCCACTGCTTCGCAAGGTCGTCCCACTTGGAGGACAGTTCGCGCATGAGGCTGATGGTCTCGGCGCGCATGGACTTTTCCTTATCCAGGTCGCGGACCAGGTGACGCACACCGTTCTGGGAGGCATCGGTGACCCAGACGTCGTCGAAGGTGGAAATGTGCCACCAGAAGGAGTCCTCGAAGGCCACAGCCACCGGCCCCGGGCGCTTCTTACCCATCTGGGTGTACGCAAGCCGCTTTGCCATCGTCTTGTTTTCGCTGGAGATCTCGTGTGACGGCGGACGAACTGGGGTCAGACCACCCGGCATCTCGTGCATCGGCAGCAGCTCGGTCTCCGGGAAGTTCTTTCGACCAGCAGAAATGCGAGCGAAGTCGCCCTGCGATGCGTTCTTCAGCACCTCCGGGCCACGTAGCAGGTCACGAACAGCTTCCATCTGCGTCCAGGCCAGGCCGTAGCGCATGGAGACCAGGTTCGAGAGGATTCGTCGTGAAGCGACGTTGACCATGTCCTTTGCGGTGACATCGCCGTGCATGGTGGCGGCGATAAGCGAGTTGCGCAGGCCGAAGTACTGGGCGGCGTTTTCGATGTCCTTCCAGTAGAAATCGGCGTGCCAGACGGCGGCGCCCGGAATGGTGTCGGTCGGGTAGCCGGCCTTGGCGGCGCGGAATCCGTAGTCGATGTCGTCGTACTGGAAGAACAGCGGCAGCGCCAGGCCAATCTTCTTAATGACCTCGGACGGCACCAGGCAGGTCCACCAGGCGTTGTAGTCAACGCCCAGGCGACGCAGCTGGTGGTACTTGCGCACGTCCACGTCGGCGTAACCGAACTTGGGGTCGTTCTCCTCGACGGTCAGCGCCTTCCAGTTGTAGGTCTCGCCGGTGCGGAAGAGGCTGGTCGGGTTGAACAGGAAGAGCATCTGCGCGCCGAGCAGCATCGGCTTTTCCGCGCATACGGCCAGGGCGGATAGGCGCAAGGTGGTTTCGGGCTCGGGGCGGATGTCGTCGTCGGTAAGCAGAACCATGCAGTCGCCCGCAGCGGTGGCGTCGCGCATGCCGCGGGAGAAACCGCCGGCGCCGCCGAGGTTCGGCTGGTGGACAACGTTCAGACGCTCGCCGAGGATCTCCTTGGCCTGGATGAAGTCGGCTTCGTCGGCCGGGTGCTGTTCGCCCTGGTCAACGACGCGGATGGTGCGAACGCGCTCAAGGGCTGGCAGGTCCTCTGCCAGCGTGGCGACGGTTCGAGCACAGTCAACCGGCCGGTTGTAGGAACAAATGACCAGGTCAGTCGGAATATCGCGCTTGATAGCCGACTTGGGCACAACATAGCGGACATCGGAAATCTTTGCGCCTGCGTCCTCGGTGTCGAAGCGCAAGTGAATGGCACCGCCATCGGCGAAGCGGTCCAGCGGGACGGTCAGGCGCACCTCTTCATTGGCAGAACCTGACATCGGCGAGTGCTCACCGGTCCAGTTGCCGTCGGCATCCGAGCCGCCCGCTGCCCAGGAGTCCTCCAAGCGGAGGTGGCCCCCAATATCTTCGGTGTAGGCCAGCACACGCGCGGAACCGACCACGCGCGCACGGATTTCGACCTGCTTAATTGAGGTCCAGCGCTGCCAGTAAGAAGCTCGGAAGCGACCGAAGTAGGTGTCAGTGCGCACCACGGTGTGGCGACCGAGCGTGATCGAGTTACGGGTGGCCTGCACCGAGCTGTCGTAGGCGCCAACGCCTTCGACTCGGTAGTACAAATCCGGCTCCACCCAGTCTGCGGGCGGAGCAAACAGCACGCGCTGAATAGTCAGCATGTCAACATCGGTTTCGGCGGTCAGCTGAGTGGATTCCTTATTAGAAGCAGTCGAAGTCACGTCCCCCAGCGTATCGCGCTATTTCACACGGAAGATGAATACACGCTGAATGATGAAGTTAATTACCGTCGCAACGCCCTGTGCGACGACGAATGCGCCGAACTGTGCCCACTGCGCGTTCCAATCCCAGGCCTCGACAAGCCAGGGCTGCAACACATTAAAGATGCCGACCTGTGTGGCGTAAGTAATCAAGTACAGCACCGCAACTGCCAGCACCTTCTTCGCCGAGGACTTCGACTTGAAGGTCCAGCGGCTGTTAATGATGTACGCCGTAATCGTGCCGAAAACCCAGCCGACCGTCTTGCCCCAGAAGTTGGTCGCCCCGAAGGCGTTGAGCATGATGAACGTCAGGCCGAAGTCCACCACCGCCGCGATGACGCCGGAGATAATAAAGCGCATCATCTGCACTTTCAGTCCGTGCTCGTCCTTGGCCTCCGTCGCCATTGGCACTGCGGCCGAGTCCTCTACGACAAATCCGTTTTCGTGGGAGCCGTTTCCGAGCTTGCCGTTGTCGCGGTTCGGGTTTTCATTTGCTGTTTCATTCGCTGACACGCCTAGGAATTCTAGGCCACCGGCCAGCTAACAAACAGCCAGCGCGAACATAAACAGGCAATAAAGAGGAGAAAAGAACTAACGCCGCAGCGCCTCACGCAGCAGATCCAGCCGCTCCACCGGCGAGAGCGCATCCGCCCCAGCTAGCCCCAACGCGCTCATCTCCGCCCAGCTAGCCGCCGCCAATTCCTCAACGTCCTCGCCGGATAGTGGGATGCCCTCGTCGCTCTCCCAGCCGAGGCGCTCCATGACATGCGCCGCCACATCATGCCGCAGCTCATCCGAGGTCAGCGCCGCCAAGCACAGCAGCTCCACCAATGCCGCATCGTGCCCGGCTGGGTCTTTCTCGGCGTCCTCTATAGGCAATGCACGCAATCGCTTGACGACGCTCTCCCCCGCCTGCCCGGTCAATTCCAGCGCGGTTGCTTCCGACCTCTGCAGGTCCAGAGCCTGTAACAGGGGCACGAATTCAAACACCCCCGACCTCTCGATGATGTCCACGATATCGGCACGAGCGGTGGCCAGCGTATTTTGAATAGAGTCCCGTCCGGTCAATTCCCTATTGATTGCGGCAATATCTACCGGCTCCTCCGCGTCCACATCCCCCAGTGCGCGGATTGAACCCGAGCCACCGATGCACAGGGCATCCGGGGTGGCCTCATCGCGGGCAAAAGCTTCTCTGACCTGCAAGGTATGTTCCCACAGGCCCCACTGCCAGATAAGGGTATCGCCGGGACTTTGCAGCACCTCGGCAACTGTGGTGGACAGGGGAACATCGACGACTCCGACCGCTGCGGGTCTGCCGCCAGTCACCAGCTGCGCCGCAGACTCCACCGCAGAGCCGGGCAAATGGAACTTCGTCGGCACGCTTTCCTCGCCCCACCCAAAGATGACCGCTAACACGCGGGACAGGCTTCGCAAATCCATCTGGTCATTGACCCCGAAGACGCGGTGGGCACTGCACGGTTCTTCCTCTAAAGAGGCACCGATAATGAGCGTGGCCGGTTCCGTGGCCACGCGAACGCCTGGGAAGGCGACTACGTTATCGGTCTGTGCTGCCATACCTCACAGCGTACGCAGGAAAAACAATGTGGCCTGGATGGCAAAAACTCGCTACAATGCGCGCGTTTTTACCAGCGGAATCTGGCGCGGCTCCGCACCCCACGGCTCTACCAAGTACTTGCGACGCAGGCGCTGCGACTCCACCGCGGTCCACTGCGCCACCAGCTCTTCTACCCCGCGGGCAAGCCCCAGCACCGGCCCTGCGACTTCTTCGCCTACATGCGGAAAATCAATAACCTCTACGTCGTTGACCTTGGGGAACCGCGGCTCCGTCAGATTTCCCTTGCCGGGCTTGGCCTTCTCTTCCTTCGCGGCAGCACGCAGCTGTCCGATGTGGTCACGAATGCCGGCCACGGATGCCGTCAGGTCAATCACCGTGGCCCCTGCCTGTTCAATCGCATGCGATAGCAGGTCCGCCCCCTCAGCGCTCTCTGCACTCTCTGCCGCAGCGTCACCGTCACCATCGCCCGCGGTCACAGACGCAACAAAGCAACCGGTGAGCAGATTGGTGGCGGTCTCCAGGGCTCCGTCGTCAAGCGGATCCACCAGCCATGCACCCGACAACCTCTCGCCTGCAAAGGACGGCGAGAGCTCCACATGCCAAATGACAACGGGCGATGTGGAACTACATACGGCAAGGGTCTGCGGAGCAGCAGCAGGCGTGGAAGTCATGAGGTTGATGGTATCGCGAGTGACGGATCCCACGCGGGGTAGCCTTTATCGCATGTTCGACTTTTTCAAGAAGAAGCCGCGTGAAACCATCAACATGGCCGCCGAGTACACCAACACCCCGCTGTCGAACCAGATGGTCATGCTGTTCGCCGAGGAACTGCCCATCCTCGACAGCAAGGAACGCGCACAGGTCTACCGCGCACTCGAGGCGTACGACGGCCCGCAGATCACCTCGCAGGAAATGCTGCCGGAAGAGATCCGAAAAATTATGGATCTATAGTCTCTCCGTATATTTCGCTTGCTTTCCGACGGCCCGTGCGCGACCTCAAGCGTGACCAACACCTCGGAGCGTCACGGGCGACGGAGCCGGTGCAAAGGGGTAGCCTAGCCTTGATGTCCACTAACACTAACGGCAAGTCCAGCACCGATGCTTCGAACGGTGCCTACGGAGCCGTACACACAGAAGCCAGGACCCTGACCGGTTGGGGTCGTACCGCCCCCGCTAAGTCCCAGGTGCTGTCGACGCCGGACTTGGATGAAATCGTTAACGCCGTCAAGGCTGTCGCAGACCAGAACTCCGACAAGCCTGCCCACCTGCGCCGCGGTGTAATTGCCCGCGGTATGGGCCGCTCTTACGGCGACCCCGCCCAGAACTCGGGCGGTCTGGTCATCGACATGCAGAAGCTCAACAAGATCCACTCCATTGACCAGGAGTCGGCGATTGTTGATGTCGACGGCGGTGTCACGCTGGACCAGCTGATGAAGGCCGCACTGCCCTACGGCCTGTGGGTGCCGGTGCTGCCGGGAACTCGCCAGGTCACTATCGGTGGTGCCATTGGTCCGGATATTCACGGTAAGAACCACCACTCCGCAGGTTCCTTCGGCAACCACGTGCTGTCGATGGAGCTGCTGGTCGCTGACGGCCGTATCCTGCACCTTGAGCCGGAGGGCTCTGCAGACGACCCGGACGGCAAACTGTTCTGGGCAACCGTCGGCGGCATGGGCCTGACCGGCATTATTGTCCGCGCTCGGATCAAGATGACCAAGACCGAGACGGCCTACTTCATCGCCGACGGCGACATGACCCACACTCTGGACGAGACCATCGAGTTCCACTCCGATGGCTCCGAGGAGAACTTCACCTACTCTTCCGCGTGGTTCGACGCCATCTCACCGGAGCCGAAGCTGGGACGCGCCGCAATTTCCCGCGGTTCGCTGGCAACCTTGGCTCAGCTGGAGGAATACGCCCCGAAGCTGGCCAAAGATCCGCTGAAGTTCAACGCTCCGCAGCTGGTGACTGTGCCGGATATCTTCCCGTCCTTCACCATGAACAAGCTGACCATGATCAGCATTGGTGAGCTGTGGTGGCTGAAGTCCGGTACCTACCGCAACCAGGTGCAAAACCTCACGCAGTTCTACCAGCCGCTGGATCTCATCGGCGAGTGGAACCGCGGATATGGTTCCAAGGGCTTCCTGCAGTACCAGTTCGTTGTTCCGCGCGAGGCCGTCGAGCCGTTCAAGGAGATTGTCCGCGATATCCAGCGCTCCGGCCACTACTCGGCACTGAACGTATTCAAGCTGTTCGGCGAGGGTAACCGCGCTCCGCTGTCCTACCCGATGCCGGGTTGGAACGTCTGCGTGGACTTCCCGATCAAACCGGGTCTCGGCGCCTTCCTCGATGATTTGGATAAGCGCGTCATGGAGTTCGGCGGCCGCCTCTACCTGGCCAAGGAGTCGCGCACTTCCGCCGCTAACTTCCACCAGATGTACCCCGAGATGCAGAGCTGGCTGGACACCCGCAATGAGATTGACCCACACGGTGTCTTCGCCTCTGACATGTCGCGTCGACTGGAACTGCACTAAGACAACCGAGAGGATTTAAGCCCCAATGATTAATGCTGTAGGCGCTGCCCAGTCCATCCTGCTGCTCGGCGGCACTAGTGAAATCGGTCTGGCCATTACCGCCGAGTTCCTGAAGAAGGGCCCGGCCAAGGTCATCCTGGCTTCCCTGCCGAACGATCCGCTGCGCGAGGCCTCCGCTGAAAAGATGAAGGCCGCCGGCGCTTCCGAGGTGGTCACCCTCGACTTCGACGCAACGGACTTCGACTCCCACCCAGAGGTCGTCGATAAGGCATTTGCCGACGGCGACGTGGACATCTGCATCGTCGCGTTCGGCATGCTTGGCGACGCCGAGGAGCTCTGGCAGAACCAGCGCAAGGCCGTCCTGGCTGCGAACATCAACTACACCGGTGCGATGTCGATGGGTGTTCTCGTCGGTCAGAAGTTCAAGGCGCAGGGTCACGGCCAGTTCATTGCCATGTCCTCCGTTGCTGGCGAGCGCGTGCGTCGCTCCAACTTTGTCTACGGTTCCACCAAGGCCGGCCTGGATGGCTTCTACCTGAACCTGGGTGAGGCCCTGGAGGAGTACGGCGTGAAGACCCTGGTGATCCGCCCTGGTCAGGTCCGTACCCGTATGTCCGCCGACGTGGACGAGGCTCCGCTGACCGTGAATAAGGAAGATGTTGCCAAGCTCGCGGTGAAGTCCGTCGAGGCCGGTAAAACCCTGGTCTGGGCTCCGCCGGCATTCCAGCTGGTGATGATGGTGCTGAAGCACATTCCGCGCCCGATCTTCAAGAAGCTGCCGATTTAAGAGCGGGTTTCGAAGGACTCGATGGAACTCGGCGGAGCTTGACGGGGCTTGACGGGCTGACGTACCCACCTTTGGCTCCGCCGTTCGTCGGAGTCCGGTTCCTGTGCAAAACTTGAGGGCATGGTAGACAAGCAGGCCGAAACCTCGAGCGCTGACACCACGGGTGCCGACATCACTAGCGCCAACTCAACGGGCGCACGATCCTATAGTGAGCTGGTTGACGAAGATCGCTACGAAATCTTCAACGATGACCAGCTCTCCCTCAAGGCTGCCCTCCTCTACCTGGTCGCAGCGCTTGTGGGCGGTTCGGTTATCGCTCTGGCGTCCTGGTTTGTGTTCCACCGCCTGTCACTGCCGGCCTTTGGCGGCTCGCAGCTGACCAGGGCGGTCGCAACAGCGCTGATTGTCATCACGCTGACGCTCACCACCGTCCTGCTGTATTTCTTCGCCACCAAGGGCAAAGACAATCGCCCCCGGTGGCTAACGTGGTTGACGTACCTGATGGCTTACATGTCACCGGCCATTCTGGTGGTCTCTGCCGTCGGCCTGCCGCTGGGCTCGACCAAGCTGTGGTTAGACGGTCTGTCTGTCGACCAGGAGTTCCGCACTGAATACCTCACCAGGATGGCCGCGGAGCCTGGCCTGCATGACATGTCGTACATCGACATCCCGTCTTTCTACCCCGCTGGTTGGTTCTTCCTGGGCGGACGCCTGGCCAATATCCTGGGCATTGCCGGCTGGGAGGTCTTCCAGCCCTGGGCGTTGATGACACTCGCCGCTGCTGGCTGTGTTTTGATTCCGGTGTGGCAACGCCTGAGTGGCTCCCTGCCCGTGGCCACTGGCATTGCGCTGACAACCACGGCGGTCGCCCTGGCGACTGTCGCCGATGAGCCCTACGCCGCAGTCGTTGCTATGGGTCTTCCGGCGATGACCGTGATGGCCTGGCGCGGTCTCACCGGCGCCTGGTCCGCCATGTTTGGCGTGCTCGTCTTCCTGGGTATTTCTGCGACTTTCTACACTCTTTACACTGCCGTAGGCGCGCTTATTGTGGTCGTGTTGGCCGTGGTCGCGTGGACGTCGTCAAGCTCTTGGATGCCCGTAGTGCGCCTGATCATTATGGGCGTGGGGTCGATGCTGATTGCGGCGACGGTGTGGGGTCCGTACATGCTGGCGGTTGCGACGGGGGCACCGCGCTCGGGCGCGACAGCGACGCACTACCTGCCCCCGGAGGGCGCGCAGCTGCCTTTGCCGATGCTCGCCGCCAGCGTAATCGGTGTGCTGTGTTTCATCGGCGTCGTGCGCATGCTGGTCAGCGCCACGGAGCCGGATGCCCGCGCGCTCGGCCTGGGCACGCTGGTGCTCTATGGCTGGGTAGTTGCCTCGATGGTGGCGACGCTGCTCGGACGCACGCTGCTGGGGTTCCGCCTCACCGCACCGATTACGTTCATGTTGATTGCGGCTGGTGTGGTCGCGCTTGCCGACGCCCGTCTCAACGGCATCGAGAAGTATTGGCCGCAGGCGGCACCAGCTCACATTGCCAAGCGCGTTTCCGCGGTAATGGCGGCAGTCTTGCTGCTGGCGGGCATTGGCTACGCGCAGTCGATTCCGAATAAGTTGCATGGCGCCATCGACTTGGCGCATACCGACACCGACGGTAACGGCGAGCGCGCGGACCGCTTCCCACCGAATGCCGGGGCGTGGTACTCAGCGGTGGACCAAACGCTGAAGGAGGCCGGGCTCGATCCGGCCCAGACAGTGGTGCTGACGGATGAGAAGAATTTCCAAGCACTCTATCCCTGGTATGGATTCCAGGCACTGACCAGCCACTACGCTAACCCTCTGGGTGAGTTTGACCGCCGTAATCAGGCATTGGAGGAATGGTCGGAGATTCGCGATCCCGATGAGCTCGTACAGGCCATGGATGAAACGCCGTGGCGCGGACCGGATGCCATTGTGCTGCGGGGCGAGGTTGAGACACCTGATGGCGAGGATGCCGCTCCACTGACGTTGGACATCGCGGATGATATCTATCCGAACAATCCGAATGTGGTCTTCCGGAGCCTGAATTTTGCCCGCTCTGCATTTGAGAAGCACTGGGAGCTAAACCAGGTCGGCCCGTTCGTAGTGGCGGTTCGCAAGTAGGTATTGGGCGGCTATCCCCTGCTGTAAACGTGATTCCTGTTACTAATGTGGAAACTGTGATGTAACTTTCGCGTTGCAAACTCAAAGAAAAACGCCAATTACCGTAGTATCTTTCCTTGTGACTGCCGAAACTAAAGAAATCAAAGAAAGTGTCGACGGCTCACCCGAAGTGACCATCGACCGCGTGGAGAGACCGCCTATGGACGGCCCCTCTCCTACGACACTGACTCGTTGGACAGCGATTATCGCTGGAATCGTCGGTTTCATTTGCTTTGTCATCACACCGTTCCTCCCGGTCGTGAATACTCAGTCCTCCGTGTCTTGGCCTCAGCGCGACACACTGAACTCAGTGGATGCACCGCTTATGGCGCAGGCACCGTTGGATCTGAGCGTCGATCTGCCTCTGTCCCTGACGGATGAACTTTCCGACAAACGGACGACCCTGTTGTCGACTATCCCCCCGACCGCGGATAAGCCGACCAAACGGGGCCTGATGGTGCGTTCGGGCAAGGACGGCCTCGACGTCATTCTGCGCGACAGCGTGGTGATGAGCCTGGATAAGAAGGAGCTTGCCAGCAACAAGGGCAAGATCCTGGAGATCCGCTCAAACGAGCATGAGACCACCGTCAACATCGACGGCGCCAAGAACTCAGATGGTGAGAAGCTCACCGCCACCACACACGGCGATTACCGTCCGCAGGTCACCGGTATCTACACTGACCTGCCCGCTGACGGTGACGCGGCCAAGGCCGTAGCCGATGGACTCGATGTCCACATGAACATCGACTCCCGCTACACCTCACACCCGACAGTGGTGAAGTACATCGTCATGTACTTGGGTCTGCTTCTGACGCTGGCTTCCCTGGTCGCGTTGGCTCGCATTGACCGTATCGACGGTTCCCCTTTCACTCCGCTGTTCAAGCGCGGTGCGTTGAAGCCGACTCCGCTGGACATCCTGGTCGGCACGATTTTGGTTGTTTGGCACTTCATCGGTGGCAACACCTCCGATGACGGTTACATCTTCACCATGGCGCGCGTCTCCGACGAGTCGGGCTACATGGCGAACTACTACCGTTGGTTCGGCGCTCCTGAGTCACCGTTCGGCAGCCCTTACTACGACCTGCTGTCGCTGATGGTGAAGGTGTCCACCTCATCTCTGTGGATGCGACTACCGGCGCTGCTGTCCGCACTGCTGGTGTGGTTCATTATTTCCCGAATGGTTATCCCGCGCCTCGGCGACAAGATTGCCCAGCGCCGGGTGGCCTACTGGTCTGCTGCTGGTGTGCTGTTGGCCTTCTGGCTGCCGTACAACAACGGACTGCGCCCGGAGCCGGTCATTGCTCTGGGATCCCTGCTGACCTGGGTATTCATTGAGCGCGCAATTCTGACTCGACGCCTGCTGCCAGCTGCAGTCGCAGTGGTTATCGCCACGCTGGCACTGGGCTCGGGCCCAACGGGCCTAATGGCAGTTGCTGCCCTGCTCGCAGGCATCCCGATGCTGGTGCGCATTGTCGTTGAGCGCCATAAGGCTCTCGGTGGTGGTTGGCAGGCCCCACTGATGCAGATTGCGCCGTTCCTGGCTGCGGGCACCGCAATCTTGGTCGGTGTCTTCGGCGACCAGACTTTGGCCACGGTCCGCGAGTCCATTCGCGTCCGCAGCATCATCGGCCCGTCGGAGCCTTGGTACAACGAGTACGTCCGCTACTACTGGCTGGTGCTGCAGTCGGTCGACGGCGCCTTCCCGCGTCGTTTCCCAGTTCTGATTGCACTGGCGTGCTTGACCATCACGATTGCCGCGCTGCTTCGTCACCGCACCGTTCCGGGGGCTCTGGCCGGCCCGTCGGCACGCCTGGTGTTCATGTTCATCGGCACCATGTTCTTCCTGACCTTCACGCCGACAAAGTGGACGCACCACTTCGGCGTGTACGCGGGCATCGCGGCTTCCCTGGCAGCACTTGCCGCTATGGCCATTAGCCATTGGGTAGCAGGTAACCCGCGCAACCAGCTGTTCTTTGCCGGTGGTATCACCTTCATCCTCGCTTTCTCGCTGATGGGCATTAACGGCTGGTGGTATGTGTCGTCCTACGGCGTGCCGTGGTTCGACAAGACCATTCAGTTGCGCGGCCACCAGCTGGGTTCAGCAGTATTGGCTCTGGCCTTGCTACTGCTGCTGGCTGGTGCCGTAATGAACTTCGTCCAGGAGTTCCGTACCAAGCCGAAGTCGCAGGAAAAGTCGGCACGCGCGCGCCGCGTCAATGCAGTTGCATCGTCCCCGATTGCAGTGACGACGCTGCTGGTGACGATGTTCATGGTGGCTTCACTGGGCAAGGGCGCAGTATCGCAGTACCCGGCATACTCGGTCGCCGCGGGCAATATCCGCTCCTTGGCTGGTCAGACATGTAATATGGCGAGCGATGTGCTGATGGAAACCGATCCGAACGATGGCTTCCTGAATACCGTCGATGGCAAGCCGCTAGCGGAATCGTTGCGCGGTGGCGAGAAGAACCGTGGCTTCGACCCGAACGGCGTCCCGTCAAACATGAAGGCCGAAGCTGTGGACACCAGCCAGAGCCAGGCAAGTACTGCCGACACTGATGATCAGTCTACTGATCCGGACGCCACAGTTGAGGGCGGCTCCGCGTCGGGCACCGACGGCGGCAAGCGCGCCGACAAGGGTGTCAACGGCTCGCAGGTCGAGCTGCCATTTGGCTTGGATCCGGATAAGGTGCCGGTGCTTGGCTCCTACTCCGAGGACATTCAGCGTCCTGCAAGCCTGGAAACTTCCTGGTTCCAGCTGCCTGAGATTGACGAGGACCACCCGCTACTCGTCGTATCGGCGGCCGGCCGTATCTTCCACCACGACATCAACGGTGTGGCTCAGCAGGGTCGCAAGCTGGTGGCAGAGTACGGTCGCAAGGGCGGCGACGAGGATGGCTTCGAGGTCCTCTCCGAGTCGGAGCCGATTGATATCGGCCCTGCTCCGACCTGGCGTAACCTGCGCTTCCTGACCGAGGAGATCCCAGAGGGAGCGACCGCTGTGCGACTGGTCGCGGAGGACAATGACGTCTCCGAGGATCAGTGGCTGGCACTGACCCCGCCGCGCCTGGCCGAGCTGCAGTCGATGACTGATGTCATTTCGCCGGAAACTGCGACTATCCCGGACTGGCCGGTTGCCTTCCAGTTCCCGTGCCAGCGTCCGTTCGACCACTACGCAGGTGTCGCAGAGCTTCCGGAATACCGCATCACTCCGGACCGTGGCCTGAAGGTCGTCGGTGCAGATGTCTGGCAGTCGGTCGATGGCGGTGGTCCGCTCGGATTCTCCGACGCTGTGAATGAGGCTACGTCCGTACCGACTTACCTCAAGAACGACTGGCGCCGCGACTGGGGTTCCGTCGAGAAGCTCTCGCCGCGTCCGAATAAGGACAAGGTCAAGCCGGATGTCGCCGAAATTGAGTATGAAGATATCACTCGCTCGGGTCTATACTCGCCCGGGAAGATGATTGTGAAGGATCCCTAGGCGAAAGAGCCTCGGTGCCTCCTTCACCTAAGGAGACCGAGTGACTGCACAAACCCGTTCCATCGTTGTCGCCGCAATGGTTGTGACTGACCCGGTGGGGCGGGTTTTGTGCGTTCGTAAGCGGGGCACGGATACGTTCATGCTGCCCGGCGGCAAGTTCGAGCCGGGTGAGTCCGTCGATCACCCGGAGGTCACCGCCGCGCGCGAAGTCTCCGAGGAGCTCGGCGTGGACATCGAGCTATCGCAGCTGCGTCCGTGGAATATCGCCCGTGCGGCCGCCGCCAACGAGGCGGGCTTCGAGGTCGTCGGCCACCATGTGCGCTATGTCGGCGAGTTCACCGATGAGCTGGCGAACGTTCAGCCCCACGCCGAAATTGAAGAGGTCCGCTGGCTCGACCCCTGGCTACCGACCGGGAAAATCGCCCCTATGCTGGTCGAAACCACTCTGCCGAAGCTCCGCGAAGAGCTGCCCCAGCTTGCCGCTGGCCGTGAGCAGCCACAGCGCGCACTGTCGTCACTGACTGTCTTCTGCGGCTCCGGCTTCGGCAACGATCCCGCCTGGCGCGTCACCGCCGAACGCCTCGGCCAGACACTCGCGGAAAATCGGGTGGAGCTCGCCTACGGGGGCGCGGCGATTGGTCTTATGGGCACGGTTGCTAACGCGTCGCTTGACGACGGCGGCAGTGTCACCGGTGTCATCCCCGAGGTCCTGGTCAAGAAGGAAATTGCCCATCCGCGGCTGACTCACCTGGAAACTGTTGCGACTATGGCCGACCGCAAGTCGCGCATGTATGAGCTTGGCGATGCTTTTGTTGCGCTCCCCGGCGGCGCGGGCACGCTGGAGGAGTTCTTCGAAGTGTGGACCCAGCAGCACCTGGGGATTCATGCCAAGCCAGTGGCGTTGCTGGGTCCTTCGGGCTTTTGGGAGCCACTGTTGGCTCTGCTCCGCAACGTTGTGGATGCGGGTTTTGTGCGGCCGGAGCTTCTCGATGCGCTTATTGTCGTCGACGACGTCGACAAGCTCCTGCCTGCGTTGATTGCGTGGCGTGCGGGGCGGACGAAGTTTTAGCCCGACCCCAGACCCCACAACATCCTGCTAGTGAGCAGCAGCCAGCTGCTGCAGCTCAGCTTCGGTGCCGTTGAAGACGTCCTCGTCCACGTTGGTCGGGATGCCATCGACGCGGCCGGTGGAGGAACGCTGCCAGAAGGCCATACTCTCCCAACCACCCGGCAGTGAGGTCGGAGCGCTGTCTTCGTAGGCGGCGAGCCACAGCGGGTAGTCGGTGAAGTCGGTCGAGTTACCCATCGGGTTCTGCCAGAACCAACGGTAGGTGTAAATCATCGGGGTTTCGCCGGTCTTTTCCTCTACGCGCTCGAGGAAGTCCTTGGTCCACTTCTGCAGCTGGGTCGGGTTGAGGCCATTATCCAGCTCGATGTCCAGCACCGGCGGCAGTGTCTTGTCTGTGGAGATTTGCTCATCGCGCTGCTGCAGTGCTTCTACGTACTGGTCAGCCTGCGCAATTGCGGAGCGATCCGGATGTGCCTTGTGGTAGCTGCCCACATACAGACCGGCCTTCGCTGCAGCAATGGAGTCCTCGAGGAAGTACTTCTGGTCACCTTCGACACCGTCGGTGGCCTTGATGAAAGCGAACTTCTGGCCGCTGGCTGCGACCTCGTCCCATTTCAGCGCGACGCCACCTGGGCGCTGCCACTTGGAAACGTCCACGCCGGTCGGCCCCATGTTGAAGCCGGTGCGAGCCGAGTTTGACGATGCGCTGGTAGCCGAACCAGTTGACGAACCGTTGGCATCAGAGCCCTGCGACTCCTGAACAGTCAAAAAGTCGAGCGACCCCTTGGAATCAGCAGCGGACTGGTTGGAGTGTGCAGATGCGTCCTGTGTTTGTGCGTCTGCCGGTGCAATAACACCCAAGGTCAGCGGCGCAACGGCCACGATACTTGCCAAAGTGGCGCGTCCCGGGCGTCGCTTCAACACCGCGTTCGCGGAAAGTGGAAGAAATTTCATGGTTTGCACCTTACCCCCTAAACCACTTCAGCCCCATTCGTAAGCCTAAACTTATTCCACCCCTCCAGTCACAGCTTCAATCCGCCCTTGCCCCTAGACTGGCGGCATGACAAATAGCACTAATACTGAGACCCAGTCCGCAACGTCCCAATTCTCAACAACTCCTCGCCCGCAGGACGACCTCTACTTGGCCACCAACGGTGGGTGGATTAGCAATCACGTCATCCCGGCTGACCGCCCCATCGATGGCGCCTTTTACAAGCTGCGGGATGAGGCGGAGGAAAACGTCCGCGAGCTCATCACCACTGCCGCCGATGCGGATCCGAATTCCCGCGTCGCTCGCTTGTACAACTCTTTTATGGACGAAGCCGCTATTAATAACGCCGGCGCAGCTCCTCTCGCGCAGGATCTAGAAATGATTGCCTCCGCCGAGAACGCGCATGAGCTGGCGTTGGCGCTCGGCCGCCTCGACCGCCTCGGTGTCGGTGGTGCGCTCGGGTACTGGGTAGAGAAGGATTCCGGCTCGGACCTGGATGCTCTCTATCTGTTGCAGTCGGGCCTCGGCCTCCCGGATGAGGCTTACTACCGCGAGCCTGGTCACGCCGACACCCTCGCTGCCTATGAGCAGCATGTTGCCGCTATGTTGAAGCTTCTCTCCTCGCATGACGACGGCGCGGGGAACCTCTCCACCGCGCTTGCTGCATTCGAGTTGGTGGACCCGGCCGCTGCGGCGGCGCGCATCGTGGCTTTTGAAAAGCGTATTGCCGCTGGTCACTGGAATGTGGTCGATACCCGCGATGCACTGAAGACCTATAACAAGACGGCCATTTCTGACCTCCCCACCGGCTTCCCGGTCGCGGAGTGGCTCGCGGCCACCGGTGTCAATGAGACGAACCAGACTGCCATCGACACCATCGTGGTGATGATGCCGTCGTACTTCGAGCACTTGAGCAAGTTGTGGCAGGACACTGACCTGGCAGATCTGCGCCTGTGGGCACTGTGGCGCGTCCTCCACCAGCGCGCCGCCTACCTGTCGGATGACTTCTCTGCGGAGAGCTTTAACTTCTACGGCCGCACCCTGCAGGGTTCGACCGAGCAGCGTGCACGCTGGAAGCGTGGTGTTGCCTTTGCGGACGGGGCGGTTGGACATGACGTCGGCAAGCTGTATGCGGAAAAGCACTTCCCTCCGGAGTACAAGGAGCAGGTCCTGGAACTGGTGGACTACCTGCTGGCGGCGTACCGGGAGCGAATTTCGAAGCTGCCGTGGATGACGAAGGCGACACAGGAGCGGGCGCTGGAGAAGCTGTCGCTGTTTAAGGCCAAGATTGGCTACCCGGAGCGTTGGCGTGATTACTCGGCGATGGAGCTCGGGGATTCACTGATGGACAATGCTCGCGCTGCCAGCGCTTTTGCGCATGATTATGAGGTGGCAAAGCTGGGAACCCCGGCCAATCGTGATGAGTGGCATGGCACTCCGCAGACGGTCAATGCCTTCTACAATCCGGTGGTCAATGACATCACGTTCCCGGCTGCGATTTTGCAGTCGCCGTTCTTCTCACCGGACGCTTCCCCGGCGGAGAACTTCGGTGGCATCGGTGCGGTTATTGGTCACGAGATTGGTCATGGTTTTGATGACCAGGGCTCGCAGTATGACGGTCACGGCAACCTTCACCAGTGGTGGACCGATGAGGATCGCGCAGCTTTTGAGAAGCTGACCTCCGCACTGGTGGACCAGTACGAGGGCCTGGTTCCGCAGGCTCTGCGCGAGCAGGCCGAGGAGGGCGCTGACCTGCCCGGTGTCAACGGTCGCTTCACCCTGGGAGAGAACATCGGTGACTTGGGCGGGCTTGGTATTGCTGTCGTCGCTTTCCGCCGTTTCCTCGCTGCCCGCGGAAAGGAACTCGGGTTGGAGGACACCCCCGAGACCTACCGTGACCTGTTCAAGCAGTGGGCACTGGTCTGGCGTTCCAAGATTCGTCCGGAGTTTGCACGTCAGCTGCTTGCCATTGACCCGCACTCGCCGGCGGAGTTCCGCTGCAACGTCATTGCCAGCAACATCGATGAGTTCCATGAGGCCTTCGGCACTTCAGCGGGGGACGGCATGTGGCGTGAGCCGAATGAGCGCGTGAATATCTGGTAATTCTGCGGGAACCCAACCTGCGCTGCCTTATCCTCCGATGCTTTCCGGGCTCTCCGATGCCTTCCGCAGCCTCCGGGGACAGCAAACGCCTCACCGTTTACTACAAATGCAAAAGCTGACTTTTTGTTTTTGCAAACGTAGAACTAAAATCACAGGTGAGGCGCACGCTTTCCCGATGACCAAGTCGGGCAGGGTCCCAATCAAGCGAGGTTCCTGTTACAAGTGCGCTTACTAAGTGCTCTTGCTGGAGGAGGCCGCTGTGGACACCCGCGACATCCAAGCACTCACCGCCGTCAAGCTCTATTACGGCGAGGGGCTCACACAGTCTCAGGTTGCAACCGAACTCGGGGTTTCCCGCCCAACGGTCTCTAAACTGCTCAACCTTGGCCGTGAGCGCGGTTACGTGCGCATTGAAATCCACGACCCGCGCGAGGAAGCCTCAGAGACCGCGACGCAGATGCGGGATCGCTACCAGCTCAACGATGTGCGCCTGGCGCAACCGGCACGCGCTGGCAACGCGGTCTTGCTCCGCGAGTTGGGGCGTGTGGGCGCCGAGCTTCTCGACGAGCTGGTGGTCGACGGTACCCTTCTCGGTGTTTCGTGGGGTAAGACCATGTACTCCGTATCCACGCAACTGAAGTCCAAGGATGTCTCGGGCGTGGAAATTGTGCAGCTCAAGGGCGGAATGAGTCATTCCGATAAGTCGACGAATGACATCCGCACTATTGGCGGGTTCTGCCACGCTTTCCATGCCTATGCCCGCACATTGCCGCTGCCGGTGATTTTCGATTCGGTCGAGACCAAGCGCATCGTGGAACAGGATCGGTTCATCGCCAGCGTATTGGCGCTTGGCCGGACGGTGGACATTGCCGTTTTCACTGTCGGCGCAGTCGACCATGATTCACTGGCCTTGAACTTGGGGCAGCTGTCGGCAACCGAAAAGGACTTACTCGTGGAGCGCGCAGTGGGCGATGCCTGCTCACGCTTCTACCGCCCGGACGGTGGCATTGCGCTGCCAGAGGTCGATGCCCGCACGGTAGGTATCAGCCTCTCTGACCTGCGCCGGATCCCCACTCGGGTACTTGTGGCCGGTGGCGCACACAAGGCCGAGGCTATCGATGTGGCCCTTCGAACAAAGTTGGCCACTCACTTGGTCATTGACGATGCCACCGCCGAGCGCCTACTTTCGCTCGACTCATCGGACTCACCGGGCTCGCCAGACTCACCCACTAGCTCCACCCCTCCCTCTGCCACGGATTAGCTGTCTCGGGACGCATCAGTACAAAGAACTGACACCCGGGCCCGAGAAGCGTCTCTGCCCTCTTCGACCGATAGACTTAAGCGAGCGCAGATGTCCGCATATATGTTGCAGCCGCTGTCCGGTCGGAGAGGACGATTCTTTAGGTGTCACCAGCACAGCAGATCAAGCACACACTCCAGGCCTACGAGTCGGCGGACGCATCTTTTGCTCAGTCCGCGAAGAAGTTGCCACCCGTGGGGTGGAAAGGAGCGCTCTACGCTCTCAAGCGTGCGGGTATCGAGTTTTTCTTGGAGCTCGGTTTCGACGCCGCCGCGAAGTTGACTTACTACACGGTGCTAACCTTCGCACCCGCACTGCTTGCGATTTACTCAATTGCCACGCTGATGTTGTCCGGTTACACCGATGACCTCAACCGACTGACCGAGGATTTCATCCGCAGCTACATTCCAGCTGAGTATGCCGAACCGATTCGCAATGTCATCTCAACGATTATCGGCTCCGCCACGGGCGGTCTCGTCGCACTGACTATCGGTATTGTCTTTGCGCTGATTTCGTCGTCGGCCTACACGCGCGCATTTTCGCGCACGGGTAACTCCATCTATGGCGTATCCGAAGGCCGCACGCTTATTCGCTACCACCTGCTCATGGTCGCCATTACGCTATTGCTGCTCATTGGCACGGTGGTACTGCTCATTGCGATTGTTGTCAATGACCAGCTAGTTATCACCATCGTCGAACCGGTTGCCCGCCCGTTGGGTATTGAATCGACCACGCGACAGGTCATTGACTTCTGCATCTCCGTCTGGAGTTGGCTGCGCTGGCCGGTCATTATCGTCATGTCGATGATTCTGATTGGCTCGCTGTACTACTTCACACCGAATGTGCGCATGCGCAAATTCCGCTGGCTCAGTACCGGTTCGGCACTGGCAATTATCAGCTCGCTGGGTATTGGCAAGGCATTGCAGCTTTACCTGTTCAACTTTGCGGCTTCAAACCCCTACGGCGCCATGGGTGCCGTCATTGCTCTCATGACTGCACTTTGGGGCATTAATGTCGTCGTGGTCTTCGGCTTCAAGCTGGATGCCGAGGTTGAGAGGATGCGCCAACTGCGCGCCGGCCTGCCCGCAGAGCGATACATCCAGCTTCCACCCCGAGCTACCGCGGCCGCCGAGGGCGAGCAGAAAATCCATCAGAATCTAGAAAAGCAGGCGGCCGAATTCCGAACTGAGGAAGAGCTATAGCGCAATCACACCCACAATTGCAGCGTTGAGCAGGTTGGTGCACAGACCCGCAATCAGCGCCAGCGGACCGTTCTTGGCAATCTCACCGCGACGCTCCGGCGATAGCGCACCGAAGGAACCGATCTGAATTGCAATGGAAGACAGGTTGGCGAAGCCAGCCAGGGCGAAGGTCGCCAACATGATGGACTTCGGATCCAGCGAGTCGACGTGCTCCGAGAACGAGGTGTAGCCGACGAACTCGTTCAGAATCGTCTTCTCACCAATGAAGCTACCGACCAGCCCTGCGTTCTCCCACGGCACACCAATCAACCAGGCAATCGGCGCGAAGATTAGGCCGAACAGCCCCTCCAGTGACCAGTTTTCCTGACCGAACCAGCCGCCGATGCCGCCAATCATGGCCGACAGCATCGCAATCACAGCGATGAACGCAATCAACAGACATGCCACAACCACAGCGATACGACCGCCGGCCAACGCACCCGATCCTAGCGCGTCAATGACGTTCTTCGACTCAGTGTCGCGGACATCCTTCACCGACGCATCCAGATCGGATTCCTCCGTCTCCGGCCAGAAAGTCTTCGCAATCAGCAGCGAGCCCGGCGCGTTCATTACCGATGCCGCCAGCAGGTACTCCAATGGCGCACCGAGCAGGGAGTAACCAATCAACGTCGATCCGGCCACCGAAGCAAAACCGCCCGACATACATGCGAACAGCTCCGACTTGGTCAGTTTCGGAATATACGGCTTAACGACGAGCGGAGCCTCCGACTGCCCGAGGAAAATCACCGTGGAAGCGAAGACGGACTCTACCTTCGAGGTTCCCATAATGAACTTCAGTGCGGACCCGACATACTCAACGAAGTACTGCACTACCCGCAGGTAGTAGAGGGCACCGAGGACTGCGCCCAGGAAGATGATCACTGGCAGCACGTTGAGCACGAAGACGAAGTTTTTCCCCGTGCCGTCGAAAAGATTACCGAAGACAAATGAGGTGCCCTCATTTGTAAAGTCGATCATCTTCTCAATGGCACCGGCGACGCTCTTCAACGCCTGGAAGCCGGGTTCCCACTTCAGCACTACCAGCGCGAACACCGCTTGCAGCAGCAGGCCAACGCCGAGCGTGCGCCAGTTAATGGCTTTCCTGTTCTTTGAGATAGCAATGGCAAATCCGATGACGAGGATGATGCCCAGTAAGCCTTGCAGTCTATCCATGACTAAGGTCTTCTTTCTTGATAAAAGAGGCTGTGGTGATGATGCCTACAGGTCCTCGGGACCAAAGGCGTAAGGGAGAATTTTTTCGAAGTCGATGCTGGCCGGAGCGCCTAAACCACCATTTTCCGGGCGCTCGGATTCCACAATGACACGCTTGCACCCAAATTCGTGCAGGACCTGCCGACAGGCACCACAGGGGTGGCACGGTGCCGCCTTTCGCCCGACAATGGCACAGGCCGCAATCTTATGGTTGCCGCCGTGCTCCGCGACCATGCGGAACACGGCTGTGCGCTCTGCGCAGTTGGTCAACCCATAGGACGCATTTTCCACGTTGCAGCCTGTGACCACCGTGCCGTCGTCAAGCAGAAGTGCGGCACCGACCGGAAAACCTGAATAGGGGACGTACGAGTTTTCCGTGGCTGCGTAGGCCTTAGCCAGTAGTTCTTCGTCTGAGATGTGGGACATTGTGCTCTCCCTCCCCGAGCCTGTGCGAGGTGTTTATGCAAACATACTTATGTGGGTACAAATGGAAAGTTAACTATTGACATTTGTTCTAGTGCTGATGATAATCGGAATCAGCAGAGTTCACAAGACCAATATCGCTAAGCACAATCGCCTATAAAAGGAGCGAACAATGGCTGAAAAGTTCGATGTAGTTGACGTCATCAAGGTAAAGCGTGATGGCGGTGAACTCAGTCCGGAAGAGATTTCCTGGGTCATTGACGCCTACACTCGCGGCGTCGTGGGCGATGAACAGATGGCGGCGCTGAACATGGCCATCTTTATCCGCGGCATGAACCGTCGCGAAATTGTGGATTGGACTCAGGCGATGATTGACTCGGGCGAGACCATGAGCTTCGCATCGCTGAGCAAGCCCACCACGGACAAGCACTCCACCGGTGGTGTCGGTGACAAGATCACGCTGCCGCTGGGCCCACTGGTGTCCTCCTACGGCGTGGCCGTCCCGCAGCTGTCCGGCCGCGGCCTCGGCCACACCGGCGGCACCCTGGACAAGCTGGAATCCATTCCTGGCTGGCAGGCTGATGTTCCGAATGACCGCTTGATGCAGATCCTGGAGGATTCCGGCGCGGTCGTCGCAGCAGCCGGTGCGGGTCTGGCACCTGCGGATAAGAAGATTTACGCGCTGCGTGACATCACCTCGACGGTGGACTGCATTCCGCTGATTGCCTCGTCGATCATGTCCAAGAAGATTGCGGAGGGCACCTCCAGCTTGGTGCTGGATGTCAAGGTCGGTTCAGGCGCTTTCATGAAGGATCTGAATCAGGCCCGCGAACTGGCCCGCACCATGGTTGACCTGGGCAACGACGCGGGCGTGAATACCCGCGCACTGTTAACGGACATGTCCACTCCGCTGGGCCTGACCATCGGCAACGCCCTCGAGGTCCGCGAATCGGTGGAGGTTCTCGCTGGCGGTGGCCCCACGGACGTCGTGGAGCTGACCTGTGAGCTGGCCCGAAACATGCTGGAGCTGGCCGGCGTACACGATGCTGACGTGGAGCAGGCTCTGAAGGACGGCCGCGCAATGGATTCGTGGAAGAAGATGATCCGCGCTCAGGGCGGCGATCCGGATGCCGCGTTGCCGGTGGCACCTCACACGCACGATGTGGTTGCGCAGGCTGACGGTTACCTGACCAAGCTGGATGCACTGGCTCTCGGCGTTGGTTCCTGGCGCTTGGGCGCAGGACGTGCTCGTAAGGATGATCCGGTGCAGGCCACTGCCGGTATTGAGATTTTCGCCAAGCCGGGAGACAAGGTGGTCAAGGGTCAGAAGCTGCTCACGCTGCACACTGAAACTCCGGATAAGTTCGAGCGCGCTCTCGAGTCCATCGAGCCGGGCATTGAAATCGGCGACACCGCGCCGACAGCCGAGCGCGAGATTATCCTCGATCGCGTGTCCTAGAAAATTTCTGACGGGCTCGCGCCGGCGCCACTTCCCCGCCCCGAGCCCGCCATCTCCCTACTTTGACGCTCTCTCCCAAATTTCCGAAAGGACTTGATTTCTCCCATGACTTCCCGCGCTGATGTTGCCAAGATGATTGACCACACCCTGCTCAAGCCAGAAGCCACCTCTGACCAGGTCAAGGCTCTTATCGCCGAGGCCGCCAAGCTCGGCACCTACTCCATCTGCATCTCCCCCTCGCAGCTCCCAGTCGAGGTGCCTGAGGGCCTGCACATCGCCACTGTCGTAGGCTTCCCCTCCGGTGCGGTGAAGGCCGAGGTCAAAGCCACCGAGGCCGCCCGCGCCGTGGTCGATGGTGCCGAAGAGATTGACATGGTCATCAACATCGCCTTCGCCAAGGAGCACCGCTTCGACGACCTTGAGGCCGAAATCAAGACTGTTCGCGATGCCATTCCGGGCAAGGTTCTGAAGGTCATCATCGAGTCGGCCGCCCTGACCGATGAGGAAATCATCGCAGCTTGCAAGGCCTCCGAGTCCGCAGGCGCAGACTTCGTCAAGACCTCCACAGGTTTCCACCCAGCTGGTGGCGCTTCCGCTCACGCCGTGAAACTCATGCGCGAAACCGTGGGCGACCGCCTTGGAGTCAAAGCCTCTGGCGGTATCCGCGATGCCGCTGCCGCTGAGGAAATGATCGCCGCTGGCGCCTCTCGCCTGGGCCTTTCTTCCTCCGCCGCTGTCCTCGACGGTCTGAAGTAGGCTAACCCCGATGCTCTCCGAACAGCTACAAGCCACCATCACCGATTGGATCGCCCACGATCCGGACTCGGCCACCGCCGCTGAGCTCTCCTCGCTTTACGACGAAGCCAAGGCCGCCAACCCCGATGCGATTGCCGAGCTGGAAAGCCGTTTCGCCGGGCCACTCGAATTCGGCACTGCAGGTCTTCGCGGTGTCGTTGCCGCTGGTCAGTCTCGCATGAACCGTGCCACGGTCATCCGTGCCACCGCTGGCCTGGTTGCGCATCTGAAGAACATTGTCGGCGATGACTTCACCGTGGTCATTGGTTGCGATGCCCGCCACGGCTCCGCTGATTTTCACCGCGATGCCGCCGCGGTTGTCGCCGCAGCCGGTGGCAAGGCCCTGGCCCTGCCGCAGCAGCTGCCCACACCGGTGACCGCCTTTGCCGTACGCCACCTCAATGCCGATGCCGGCATTATGGTCACAGCCAGCCACAATCCGCCGAAGGACAACGGTTACAAGGTTTACCTCGGTGGCCGCGCGGTGGAGTCTGATTCCCGCCGAGGCGTCCAGATTATCGCGCCCCATGACAAGCAAATTGCGGACGCCATTGCCGCTGCTCCACCAGCTGATGAGGTTCCGCGTGACTTCGATGCCGTCGAGCAGGTTGGTCCTGAACTACTGGACGCCTATGTGAAACGGGCGGCTGCGCTCGCAACGACGTCGTCAAGCGAAGAGAAGCAGGCAGCGAAGATTGTTCTCACCCCGATGCATGGTGTCGGTGGCGAGACCATCGTGCGCACACTGAACGCGGCAGGTTTCTCGAATGTCAGCGTGGTTGAGAAGCAGTTCGCGCCGGATCCGGAGTTCCCGACGGTATCGTTCCCGAACCCGGAGGAAGCCGGGGCGCTGGATCTTGCGTTTGAGCTGGCACGTGCTGAAGACGCGGATGTCATCATCGCGGCTGATCCGGATGCGGACCGCTGCTCGGTAGCTATTCCGGACAGCGGCGTCGATGGCGGCTGGCGACAGCTCTCCGGCGATGACATCGGTGCGTTTCTGGGTGAAGTCATCGCTGCGGATGCCGAGGCCCGTGGGATTGCGACCGTGACCAATGATGAGGGCGCAGAGTTTCCGGCCACAATGGCTAACTCGATTGTGTCCTCGCGCCTGCTGGGCAAGATTGCCGCAGGTCACGGACTGAATTATCGCGCTACACTGACCGGCTTTAAGTGGATTGCTGGTGTGGACGGGCTCGTCTTCGGCTACGAGGAGGCCATTGGCTACTGCACTGACCCGGCAGTCGTGCGAGACAAAGACGGCGTATCTGCGGCGGTGCGTGTCGCCGACGCGGTGGCGCGACTGAAGGGCCAGGGTCTTGGCATCCAGGACCTGCTGGATGATGTTGCCCGTGCCCACGGTCTCTACAAGACCGCCCCGTTGACCTTCCGTGTCGAGGACCGGTCGCTGATTACCAAGGGCATGGACACTCTGCGCGCCAACCCGCCTGCACAGCTGGCCGGAGCGAAGGTCACGCAGGTCACGGACATGAATGATGGCCTAGACATGGTCGACGCCAAGGGCGAGAGCTATCACATCCCGCCTACTGACGGCATTCTCATCCTCACCGAGGCCAACGACCGCGTCATTGCCCGGCCTTCCGGCACGGAACCGAAGCTGAAGTGCTACCTGGAAGTCGTGCTGCCGGTCGCTTCGGCCGCGATTCCGCACGTGGCCGCGGCCGAGCGGCTCGACCAGATTAAGGCCGAACTCAAGGAAATCCTGGGGATGTAGCCACTAAGCAGCTAACCAATAGGCAGCTACCAGCTACACCTCGCAACAAACTGGGGTGCGCATGAACGAAACGGCCGAAAAATGGCCGTGGGGTTTCACGCGCGCCCCAGTTTCACATATGCAGCCCGGAGTCTTGGGCCGGCTCACAAGTTACTGACTAGGTTTATGACAAAAACAAGCAGAAATTAGTGCCGAAACTGACATAAACTTAGGCAGTTTCTCGATGGTCACAACCTCATTTGAAGCTCACCACCTCATTTCGGGTCTAGCTAAACCCGTCCTTGCCGCATTTTGCGGACAACATGCGTCTCCTAACATGCTTTACAGTTTTCCCAGTAATACAATAAAAGCCGTTAACCGTGTCCCCAGGGGATGGAACACCATTCGCTACGCGGGTTGGGCTCATCACAGGGGGAACACTTCCTCCTCGTGATTGGTACGTCCAGCATGTCGCATAACGAGTTCCCCAGCTCAGACCCCAACTACAATTCGAATCCTTCCACCGGTTCTTTCGGCCCCGTGTACCCGAACCAGGCACCTCAACCCCAACCACAGCCGCAGCCCCAATTCGCTGCGCAGCCGGCACCAACTTTCGCTTACACAGCCCCGGCGTATCCGCAGCAAAGATCAGGTACTTCCGGCGCAATGATTGCGCTCATTTCAGTGCTGGTCGTGGTCCTGCTGGGCCTGGTTGGCGCGGTACTTTATGTCACCCTGAGTAAAGATGACTCGGTAACTGCGGCCGACACACAGACGGCTGCCACTACACAGGCCGCTGCCGATGCTTCGAGCCAGCCCAACCCACCGGTCACACAGACTGAGACCGTGGTTGTTCAAGATTCGAGTGGCTCATCCGGTAATTCGGGCTCGTCTCGCTCATCGGGCCTGGCTGGCGGCAACCTCTCCAGCGCATGGAAGGGCACGTCCTCAACGAGCGATCCGTTCGTTCGAAATGTACACAGCGCCTACGTCCGCTACCGCAATTCCACTGGTGCGGAATCCGGCACCATCACGGCCTACAGCCCAACGACTGGCCTGACCTACAACATGTGGTGCCGTCCTGCTGGCGGCAACATCAAGTGCACGGGCGGCCGTAACGCAGTGGTGTACATCGGCTAATGCACACCCCCACAGCCACAGTCGCAACACTCCAGTCCGCGCCCTCCGCCGCAACCTACGCCACTGCGTCGTCCAGACCACCAGCTAGGTCATGGAAGATCGCTCGGTTGAGACGAAATGCCTTCTTCGCCTCGTCGACCACGGCATCTTTATCGGCATCCGAAATGCCCAGCTCAGACAGACTCCGTCGGTAGCCGTCGCGGTAGGGCTTAATTTTTCCGATAGCGGAGAAGTCATAGAATCGGGTTCCCTCCGCACCGATGCCGTAGTGCTTGGCCAGCATGGACGCAATTACCTGACCACCAGAAAGATCACCCAAGTAGCGAACGTAATGGTGCGCCAATGCGGCGTTGGCGTTGCCGTTGCTTTCGATTTCACGAAGCTCGGCCACGTAGTTCTTTGTCGCCTCCACAGGCGAGATCTTTTCCCGCCATCCAGGCCCCACCAAATGCTCAAGGTCGGCCTCCAGAGCCTCCAGGCGCTCCAGCTGCGCATCGTAGACCGCGCTGACCTGCGGCGACTCCGCAGTGGACCGCACTGCCTGCTCCAACGCTTCGTAAACAAAGTAGAGCTGACCAGTTAAATCGATGGCCGCCTGCGCGTCCAGTTCACCCGCCAGCAGTCTCGACATGAAGTCGGAGTTTTCCGCTTCACTGTGGACACCCGCAGTCTCCACTTTGAGTCGCTCTGCCAGGGGCTGAGCAGCCTGCTTGTCACCTTCTTTAATCGTGTTTTCAACCATGATTTTCTTCTTTCTCTGTGAGGTTCGGAGACTGGGGTGAGAGATTGTGGCCCGCACGCTGAGGCACCAGCACGGGGTTGCCCGCGGAGTCCTGAAGCACTTCCACACCGATGCCGTAGACTTCGCTGACGGTCTGTGCATCCAGGGTTTCCGCAGGCGGGCCTTGCTTTACGACGCGCCCCTGCGCCACCACCACAACGTGATCGGCATACGCCGCTGCGGCGGACAAATCGTGCAGGACCACGACCACGGCTTTGCCCGCCGCCGCGCGGGCGCGCATCATTCCCATGATTTTTTCGGCGTGGTGGAGGTCCAGGGCCGCGGTCGGTTCGTCGAGAAGCACGACGGGAGTGTCCTGGTAGAACACGCGGGCGCTGTGGACGCGGGCGCGCTCGCCGCCGGAGAGGGTCGGGACTTCCCGGTCAAGGAGGTGCGCGACGTCGCATTCAGTGATCACTTCCGCGAGCAGCTCCTCGTTCGGGCAGCCCCAGGGGTTGCGTCCGAAGTCGATGACTTCACGGCTGGTGAATGGCACGGACAGTTCTTGGCTCTGTACCAGGACGGCGCGGTAGCGGGCCAGGTCGGCGATGGAGAGCTCGGCAATGGAGTGCTCGCCAATCCGGACGTTGCCGCCGCTGAGCTCATGGTCGCCAGAAAGCGCTGCGAGCAGTGTCGACTTTCCAGCACCATTCGGGCCGACCAGCGCGGTGACTTTTCCGGGCTCGGCGACCACGGAAATATCGTTGAGGATGCGGTGACCACCCAGGGTGATGCTGACATTTTCGGCAGAAATACCCAGGCCAGAGTGAATTTCCATTAGTGCACCGCCCTCTTCGAACGCAGGAGCAGCCAGAAGAACAGTGGGCCACCGACAATCGAGGTGAGCATTCCCAGCGGCAGGTCCGCACCGGTGATCATGGTGCGGGCCGCGAGGTCGGCCAGCGTTGTGGCCAGCGCGCCGCCGAGGATGCATGCGGGAATCAGCGTGCGATGCGCTGGTCCCAGCAGCAGTCGTGCAGCGTGCGGCACGACCAGGCCGATGAAGACGATGATGCCGGAAAATGCCACTCCAGCCGCCACGACCAGGGACGTGCCAAAAATGATGGCGCGACGCAGCGTGACGACGTTAATACCCAGGTGGCGGGCTTGCGCTTCACCAAGACTCAGAATGTCCAGCTTGCGGTAGCTGACCCACATGGCAATCACGGCCGGAACTGTCACCAACGTAATAATGACAACCTGCGTCCAGGTGGCACTGGCAAACGAGCCCATCTGCCAGAACACAATGCGGTCGCGGGCAGCCGTGGAGGCTACGAATGTCAGGAGCGACACCAGACCACCGCAGATAGAGTTCACAGCCACACCGACCAGAATGATTCGGGCGATATCGCGGCCACCGTGCGCATTGGCGGCCACAATAGCCGTGGCCACCGCACCACCGATAAAAGCTGAGACCGCAATGGCCCAGCTGCTGGCGAAGACACTCAACACTCCGCCGAGCACTCCGAAAAGCCCGGCGGCGGTGCCCAAAACTGTGGCGGTGGCAGCACCGACGGCGGCGCCGGAGGAAACGCCGATGAGGCCGGGTTCGGCAAGCGGGTTGCCGAACACCGCTTGCAGCGCCACACCCGCGAGGGCTAGTCCCGCACCAACGAGGCAGGCCAGCGCGATGCGCGGCAATCGCACTTGCCACAGCACAGTATCGATGGGCTCTGGCGTGTCACCGAGACCGCCATTGAACACTAGCCTCACCATTGAGCTCAGTGATTCGCCGATGGTGGCGCCGAACTGCCCCACGGAGGCCGACCAACCTATTGCCAGCACCAGCGCTAGGGCGAGTCCAATGAAAACGGCCACCTGTCTGAACGGACTAGTTTTGTTCGCGGTTGTCTGCATTGCTCAGCCAGTCACTTCCCCGCAGTCTTGTCAGCACCGTAGAGAGCATCCGCAATGGCGCGAATCGCACGCGGCGACTGCGAGTCAAAGGACAGCAGCTGCGAATCGGGCACGTCCACAACGGACTCATTCTGGCCCGCCGGGGTCTGTGCGATACCCGGGATTTCCTTCAAGCCTTCAATCCCGCCGACGGACTCCAGGCCACCAGACATAACCAGGATGGTGTCTGGAGCCGCAGCAATCAGGGACTCCGGAGTAATCGGCGTGAACGCACCCTCAATACCCACGCCCTCACCGGCATCAACACCGCCGAGACGAGTGATCAGAGAACGCCCACCAGAATCCGGTCCCGCAATCATGGCCACACCGGTTCCGCGCACATACAGAATCATCATCTTGCGGCCATCGGCCTTGGCCTGCGCGTACTCGGTCGCAGCCGCCAGCTCCTTGTCCAGGTGCTCCTTCACCGGGCCAACTTGGTCAGCCAGGCCGACTGCGCCCGCGACTTCGTCGATAAGCGTGTTGATCGTCTCGGGAGTGCGCTCGTCCGACACATGGACGACGGTGATCCCCGCTTTTTCAAACGTGTCGAAGACACGGCTAGGGCCAATCGTGCCATCGGTAATGATGAGCTCCGGCTTTAGCTTCATCACCGACTCAGCATTGACTGCATGCCCGCCGATGGTGAGGTTCGGCAAATCCTTTACCGCCGGGAAATCGGAGGTGGAGTCGCGCCCCACCAGACGGTCTCCGAGGCCAAGCGTGTAGACCGCACGACTGAGTGCTCCCGCCCGGTCAAGCGTGAGAATACGCTGGTAGTCCTTGTCCGCCGCCGGTTTCGGGTCTTTCAGCAGCACTTCGGGGTTTTCCGAAGGCAGGTTCGCATGCGCGGCACCGTGAGCGGAAATGTTGTCGGCGCGCGGAACCGTCGTCACGCCAGCGCTTGACGACGATGCCCCCTCCCTCGCGGCATCATCGGAACCACAGGCGACTAGTCCTGCGACTAGGACAACACTCAGCAGTGTTCCGGCAAGACTGCGAACGCGACAGGCAGGCACGGTGAACATATTCCCCCTCTGTGAGCTGACGCTGCACGGAGATAGACGACAAAAAGAATGACTAAATAACGACTAACACTAGTAACAAAGAGCTTAGAAAGGACTTTGCTCTACTCACCCAAAGAATCTTAGGCTATCTTTTAGTTCTAGGTTAGCCTACCCTTAAATAAAGATAGTAATTTCTACAGTTTTTCGGAAGGACGTTACCTCCTATGACTACTCGTACACTCCAGCGTCGCGCGGCTTTCCTGGCTATTCCGGCCGTCGCCGCACTTCCACTTCTCGCCGCCTGTGGCGCAGATGACGCGTCCGATGCCGCGCAGGATGCTGCCAACGCCTCGGAAACCACCAGCTCGGCTGCAGATCAAGAAACCGACACCGACGCCAGCGCCGGCGAAGTAACCATGGAGGCCGAGCCGGTCAACGACCTCTCCGAGGGCGATGTCATCTCCGTCGACCTGTCTGGTCTCGACCCCGACTACGGCTACTACGCCGCACTCTGCGCCGCCGAGAAGGCTCCAGGCAACCCCGTCCCGGACTGCACCGGTGACCGCAGTGCCGGCACCCAGTCGCAGCAGTGGATTACCAAGAAGTCCGGCGGCACCACCACCATCGCCGACGACAACACCGCACACTTCGAGCTCAGCGTCGTCCCCACCGGCGAGGCCGTGGACTGCACCCAGCAGGACTGCGTGCTGAAGCTCTTCGGTGACCACAGCGAGGGCTTCGAGGACATCACCGAGATCCCGGTTACTTTCGCAAAGTAGCCAAACCGCACACGCGCAGGCGTCGCAGTCCTAGGCTAAGAGCCATGGAAACCGACCAGCCTGCGACTGCTTTAGAAGCGGCACCGCGCCGCATCACACTCCTGCCCGGCGACGGCATCGGCCCCGAAATCACCGATGCCTGCCGAGGACTCATCGCCGATGTCTTCCCGCACTGGGAGCTGACAGAGGCACAAATTGGCTGGTCCCAGTGGTGCGCGCACGGCAATCCCGTCCCGCAGGAAACTTGGGAAACACTCGGACGCAGCGACGCCGCTCTGCTCGCGGCGATTACCTCCAAGCCCGCTCGCGAGGCTGAGGAAGAACTAGCACCGCATCTGCGCGATACCGGCCTGACCTACCGCTCCCCTGTTCTCCAGCTGCGCCAGCGCCTCGACCTCTTCGCCAACATCCGCCCGGTCACCCTGCCCGGCGCGGCTGTCGACTTCACCATTGTCCGCGAAAACACCGAGGGTCTCTACAGTCACGACTATCTCCTCCCGCCTTACGACACCCCGACCGACTCCCCGCACCACCACCTGTGGGCAGAGGTGGCGGAGGACTCGACGGTGGCTCGCGCCGTCGATAAGCGTGGCGACGTTGCGATTTCTTTGCGCGTGACGACGTCCTTTGCGTGGCACCGCCTTGCGCGACAGGCGGCCAAGTTGGCTCTCGCGCGCCAGGCGGCAAACCCCGATTCGGAGGCCACGCCGACGGTGACGGTGGCGGACAAGCCGAATATCCTGCGGGACTCTGCGCGTGTGATTCGCGGGGCAGTTGAAGAAGTGGCGGAGGAGTATTCGCAGGTCGCATTCGATTTTGCCAATGCGGATGCCGTGGCAATGCAGCTGGTGACCGACCCGGCGCGCTTTGATGTCATCATCGCGGAAAACCTCATCGGCGACATTCTCAGTGACATCGGTGCCGGTTTGATTGGCGGGCTGGGGCTGGCGGCATCGGCGAATGTTGGCGACGACTTTGCGGTTTTCGAGCCGGTGCACGGTTCGGCACCGGACATTGCCGGGCGCGGCATCGCCAACCCGGCTGCGTTTTTGCTCTCTGCGGCAATGTGCGCGGAGCACCTTGGGCATCCGACCTCGGAACTTGCGCCCGCAGCCAAGCTGCGCGAGGCCGTCTTCGCCGCCAAGTGCACCGCGCCGACGCCAGACCTCGGCGGCACCGCGACTACCAGCGAGTTTGTGACTGCAGTGCGGGCGGAGCTGGGGTTGTAGGCATTGACTCGATTACGAAGCGCAATTAAAGTGGTTGCTATCAATCCCAGCCGTTGACCCTCCGCCGATAAGGAGAGCGCCGATGACTGGGATTACTCATAGGGGGAGGGCCAAGAAATATGAGTAGAAACAGATATAGTGCTGCGCGAGCTGTGCCTTTACGCGAGATCACTACAGCAGTGCTTGTTGATGGTGGCTTTTACCGCAAACGTGCGGCAACACTGTTTGGTCATAAGACCGCAGAGGATCGCGCTGATGAACTGGTCAAGTACTGCCATCGCCATATACGTGAATCGCGCGCTGGACTGTACCGAATCTTTTACTACGACTGCCCACCGTCACAGCGGGTTGTTTATCACCCATTGCTCCAGCAGCAAGTCAACCTTGGTAAAAGTGAACTTTTTACCTGGACCAATGACTTCTTCGCTGCATTGGCTAAAAAACGAAAGGTTGCGATTAGAAGAGGAGAGCCTCTTGAAACTCAAGGTGGGTACACCCTAAAAGAGGCTCCGCTCAAGAAGCTTTGCCGTGGCACTATCGATGTTTCACAGCTGACCGAAAATGATTTCACCCTTGATATTTCTCAGAAAGGAGTGGACATGCGAATCGGTCTCGACATCGCTTCTCTTGCTGAACAACGACATGTAAATCAAATCATCATGATTTCGGGCGACAGTGATTTCGTCCCTGCAGCCAAACATGCCCGCAGATCTGGGATAGATTTCATTCTCGACCCGATGTGGGCCCCGATTACCGATAGCCTTAGCGAACACATTGATGGCATTCGCGAGTGCGTAAGCAAACCACCCAAAAACGAAGACGATCCTTTACACGTTAACTACACCGGAAAACAGGACCCTGAGGACGACGAAGAAGAGCTCTAGCTCCTACTGGAACTGGCTGAGGTCAATGCCTTCCAGCGGGTCGGACTCGCGGATGTCCTCCTCCGGTGGCAGCGGCACCTCGCAGAGTACAACTGCCGCACCACACGGATCCTGCACAGTTGCCAGCGGGCCGAACTCGGTGGCCTGCGGGGCAACGAGCACGGAACCGCCCAGTTCCTCAGCCTTGGCGACAGCGGTGTCGATGTTCTCCACGCCAAGGTAGGCCAGCCAGCCAACGAAGCTCTTATCTGCCGCATCGGTCTGTGCAGCAACCGAGCTGGCTACCAAGCCAGCGAACGGCGCCCCGTCTTCCATCGCAACTGCGAAAGTGCCGTGCTCGTTCTTGTTGCGCACTGCGATTTCCCAGCCAAAGAAGTTGTGGTAGAAGTCCGCGACCTGCTCAAAGGTCTCCTCTGGGCCTGCGACCAGCTCGAACCACACCGGGGTGCCGGGCTCGCCCGCTGCAATGAAGGCCTGCTCACCCGGCTGTTCCAAAAGTCCAATGAGGCCACCGGCGGGGTCGGAAACGACGGCCATCGTGGATCCGTCGACAAGCGGGGTCGGTTCCTGGAAGACCTCGGCGCCGAGCTCACGCGCCTTCTCGACGGCACCAGCGGCGGAGTCGACATGGAAATTCACGCGCCACTGGTTGACGAAGGCATCCTCAGCGTCCTTATCGGCCTCAAGCAGCACCGACACCGGCATTCCGGACAGCATGGCAACGCGGCGACCAGCGGATGCCTCGCGGGCATCCTCATGGATTGGCGCGGTATTGCGATAAGCCCACCCAAGAACGCCGCGGTAGAAGCGCTCGGTCTTACGCGGTGCGGCGGAGAGCAAATCTACGCGCAGGGGCATGCCAAATTCGGCGGGAAATGCGGGCATGAGTTACAAGTTCCTCCACTTTTCAGGATCAAAGTCATCGTCGGCGGTGGCCTCATCAAAGTAGTCATCATCGACTTCATCGGCGGTGGCCACGCGTGCCGACATACCGGCAACAGAGACGACGTCCCCTGGACGCAGCACCTTGCCACGGCGAGTGTCGACCTCACCGTTCACGCTGACCTGGCCCTCGGCAATGAGTTCCTTGGCCAGACCGCCCGTTTCCACCAGGTTTGCCAACTTCAGGAATTGCCCGAGACGGATGGACTCATCCCGGATTGCGACATCGATAGGCTCCATGCCCTTAAGTGTGTCATATCCGGTGAAAATGGTCGGGGGTTGGTTCGGGTCTGGTTCGGGTTTGGAGGCTTGGGAGACCTGGGCGCCACCCCATTTAAACTTCTATTTCAATAAAAACCTCGAACCGCGACGCAGATGAGGCTGCACACCCTAACATCGTTCTCATGTCTAATTCACGGTCTCCGAAGTGGCCCCGAATCGCCAGCGAAGCGCCACCCCGCCCGCCGCTGCGCCATGTTATCGCCGCCTCGGTAGCCGTGAGCCTGCCGCTGATGACCCTGGCACTCATCTCAACTTCTGTCTCTGACCTGCTATTTTTGCCTCCTATTGGCGCTGCCATGGCACTTATCGTCGGCGCACCGAACTTACCCCTGGCTCAGCCACGAAATGTCGTGGTCGGACACCTCATCGGCTGCACGACTGGCATCGCAACTCTGCACATGTTGGGTTCGACCATCATTGCTGCAGCGGTTGCCGCCGGCGTTGCCTTCGCGCTCATGCTTCTTGCTCGCGCGGCTCACTCCCCTGCCACCGCTACCGCTATGGTCACCGTGCTGATGCCACACGGCCATGGGCTTGCCAACGACTTCCGCTTCATAGGCTTCATTTTCGCTTCGTCAATCATGATCGTGGTGCTTGGCATCCTCGCAAATCGACTGCGCGGCCTTCGGTATCCCACCTACTGGTGGTAGGTGAATTCGCAGTCACGCACTCCGGCTAAATACGGCTATCAGTGGGATAATGACACTCATGCCAAAGCAGTGGATTAACAACACGACGACCGAAAAGATTGTCATCGTCGGCGCTGGTGGTTTTGGCCGAAACGTGGTCAGCTTCATCAAGGACATCAACGACTACGCAGCAGCCAACGGCCTACCACCGCAGTGGGAAATCCTAGGCATTATTGATGATGGCACCCCAGATATGACCTTTTTCCACAAAATGGGCGTGCAACTCTTGGGCAAAACCGAAATCCTCGCGGACTTGCCCGAGGGGGTCTACTACACAGTCGCAATCGGCAGCGGCGCAGCTCGACGTTCGATTGCGCAACGCGCAGATACCGAAGGGCTCGTGCCTGCGACTCTGGTCCACCCAGACACCAGCATCGGCGCGCTGGTCACGCTCGGCGAGGGCACCGTCATCTGCCCCGGAGCGCGCCTGACCTGCAATATTGAGGTAGGCAAGCACGCCCAAATCAATATGAATGTCACGATTGGCCACGATGCGGTGCTGCGGGACTACTGCACAATCTTCCCGCTCAATGCCGTGTCGGGCTTTGTCACGCTTGGCGAAGCCTGCACCCTAGGCGCCAACTCCGTAATCAACCCCGGCCTCACCGTTGGCGAGGGAGCGTACATCGGATCCGGAGCCGCAGTTACTAGCGATGTCGATGACTACACCGTTGTCGCCGGTGTTCCTGCAAGTGTGATTAAGAACCTGCGCTAGCCGAGACGTCCTTCTCCGACGAACCGGTGAACTCGGTCATAGTCACTTGCCCCTCTTCCGAGATCCCTTCACGCTTGAGCACCACCAAGATCGTGTCAAGCAGAATCTTTGCATCGAGCAGTAGCGACCAATTATCCACGTACTGCACGTCGTACTCGAAACGTTCTTCCCAGGTGATGCCATTGCGGCCCGAGACCTGGGCAAGCCCCGTAATCCCCGGTGGCACCTCATGGCGGCGTGCTTGGCGCGGCGAATAGCGCTCTAGGTACTTCATGCGCAGCGGACGTGGGCCAACGAGGCTCATGTCTCCACGCAGGACGTTAAAGAGCTCCGGGAGCTCGTCCAAGCTTGTCGAACGCAGGAATTTTCCCACCTCGGTGAGGCGGGACGCATCGTCGACAAGCCCCTTTGCCGGATTGACGTGGTGCATCGTCCGAAACTTGAGGATATTAAACGGCTCACCATCCTGGCCCGGGCGTTCCTGGCGGAATAGGACTGGCTTCCCCATGGAAAGTCGCACTGCCAGCGCCGTAGCGCCCATAACTGGCGACAGCACAATCAGACCTGCTGCAGATGCCGCGATGTCGACGCCACGCTTAATTACGCGTTGCGCGCGGATGCTCGGTGAATCCATTGGTCATCTCCTACTTTTCGTTGAACATTTCGCGCAGAATATTTTCGGCACGCGCATCGACTTCCGCATTAGAACGGTTCCTGACCAGCCAACCAACCGCACCCACTACACCGGCCGCGGCAAACGACGCTGCCGCAACGCGCAGCTTCCTGTTGTCATTCTTGTTGTCAGGCGCACTTTGCTTGACGACGGCCACCGCTGGCTCCGGCTCCGGCACAACCGGCCCCGCGGTATCGGTGACCATGACTGGTTCGGGCTCGGCTGCGGGTTCTGGTTGCGGCTGCTCATCCAGCTCTGGTTCTGCCGATGCTGCGTCCTTGCGCCGTAGGCTCAGCATTGTAAATGCTGCTGCAAAGCCAAATAGCCATAGCGAACGGGAATCGTAGTAGTAGCCGGAAAAAACCTGTGCCACAAGAACCGCTAACGCCACAGCTGCGGTCAGACCAGCTTGAAGAAACTTGAATAGGTGGCGACAGGCGATTGCCAGCACAACCAGCACAATCACAAACAGGCCGATACCTATGACACCCGCTTCAGACCCGACTGTGTAGAAGATATTGTGCGGATGCTCCAGTGGACGTGAAGACCTCGGTGTCGACAGCACAACGAAGCTATGCAGGCCTCCACCAAAGATGCGGTGTTCACCCATGATTCGGAAAGCTTCATCATGGAGATAACCGCGTCCGGAATCATGTTCTTTTTCGAAGGTCAACTGGATAAAGCGCGTCTTAAAGTATTCTTCAATCTCGGTACCTGCGATGAACCGCGAGTATCCATACGCGACCGCTGCGGCGACTGCGACGTAAAAAACAGTCGCCCACTTCCAACCCCAGTGAAAAAACACAGCTATTGCGGTAAAGAGGACTACCATGGTGGTAGCAACCAGTACACCGCGGCTTCCCGACGCAACGAGACCGTAAGCAAATGGTGCAGCAAACAAGAGAACTGCCCACATGAACTTACGCCACAGCATGAAAAACACAGCTGCCGCGATGCCGTACAGCATGAAACGGGCAAAGACATTCGGTCCACCGCCGAACGCCGTCATGCGCCCGACATATTTCGGACCAGTAATGCCACCGTAGAGAAAAATAAGCGAGCAAATGGCTACTGCTAACCACAGCCATACCAGTGCCTGAGGATGCAAATAGAACAGTATTGCTGACATCGTGGCGATGAGCCCAAGCGTTATCAACGCAGTAACGACAGGAGCAACTTCGGCAGCTTCGGGGGCCCACAGTCCGGACAGCATCATCCAGAACAACCAGGCATAGAAAGCCACTAATGCCCACACGGCCATCGGCCACTGCTTTACATTGCCAGCGCCTTTCATCGCATTCAGCCAACTCTGGCGCTGCGCTTCTGGGGTGCCGATGGCTGTAAGGATTGCAACGATTACCAAAATCGGCAATGCAAGAGAGAGATTAGGAAGCGCCGAAGAGACGTCCTTCATCGTCGTGTCGCCAACGTAGAGGACACCAGCAAACATTCCCGCGGCCACCACAATAAACAGCGACTGCAGTATTGGTTTTCGCTGTTTTACAGTTTCTCCTGCTACCTCTGTAGAAGTCATCCCAGCACTTCCTTCAAAACACCTATCACCCGCGCGACGTCATCATCATCCAGCGCCGGACCACTAGGAAGAGTAATGCCACGGGAGAAAAGATTCTCAGCGGTGCCGTTGATGCTGGCTCGTGCGTCCTCGTATACCGGCTGCAGGTGCATCGGCTTCCACAGGTGACGAGCCTCAATGCTGGCCTCACCAAGTGCTGCAATCACGCTGTCCGGGGTCAGCACGCCCTTATCGACGGCCTCCTGCGGCAGCACAATTGAGGTCAGCCAGCAGTTCTCGGTGAAACGCTCGTCGGAGTCAGAGAGCAAGCGGGTACCTTTACCAGGGGCATCGTCGTCAAGCGAGGCGAGCAGATCGATGTACGCATCGCGAATCTGGCGGCGGCGAGCAATCATGCCGTCCAGACGCGAGTGCTGCGCCCGCCCCAGTGCGGCAAGGAGATTGGAAAGTCGGTAGTTGTAGCCGATTTCGGTGTGTTCGTACCAAGCGACGGGCTGACGCGCCTGGGTGGACAGGTAGCGCGCGCGAGCGATGAGATCGGCATCATCGGACAGCAGCATGCCACCGCCGGAGGTGGTCATGATTTTGTTGCCGTTGAAAGACAGCGCGGCGGCACGGCCGAAACTGCCGGCCGGCTGACCATCGACACTGGCACCGAGCGCCTCGGCGGCGTCCTCGATGAGCGCGATGCCGAGTTCTTCCAGGCGTGGCGCGAAGGCCGGGTAATCGGCGCAGCGGCCAAAGAGGTCCACAATCATCACGGCGGGAACGCTCTTGCCCTCGGTGAGCAGCTCATCGACGGTGCGGAGCAGCAGCTCAGGGTCGATGTTTCCGTCCTCTGCCGCATCGACAAACACCGGCGTAGCGCCAACGTAAGCGATGGCGTTGGTCGTGGCCGCGAAGGTCATGGTGGAAACCGGAATGTAGTCACCTTCACCGATCCCCAGCGCGAGCAGCGCCAAGTGCAGGCCAGCGGTGCCGGAAGACAGCGCGAGCGCGTGCTCAACACCGCAGCGCTTGGCAATCTCCGCTTCAAACGCGTCTACCTCGGGTCCCAACGGAGCCACCCAACCAGAGTGGAGTGCGCGAACGACAGCCTGTTCTTCTGCTTCGGTGACTGTCGCGAGCGAAAGAAAGATCCGCTCATTGGGCTTGTTAGCGTCAGCGTTAGTCATTACTTCTGCACCTTTCGGACGCGGTTGAGTACCTCGATGAGCTGGGAGTACAGGCTGTCACGAGCAAAACGCTTCTCACCCAGTTCGCGGTTTCGCTGTCCCGCTGCGCGCATCTCATCGCGGTCGGAGATGATCTCAGCGAATCGCTTGGCCGCAGTCGGAATATCGCGCGAGAGACGCCAGCCGGCATCGTGCTCGGTTGCGGCTTCCTCCAGCCAGCCACCGTGGTTGAACACCACCGGACGCGATGCGGCCATGGCATCGAAGACCTTGTTCAGGGAATTGCCCTCCAGGCAGGGGTCATCACGCAGCGGCGATAGCGCGATATCGGCGGCAGACACGTACTTGGCGACATCTTCCTTCGGCTGACGGCCGAGGAACATCGCATCGGCATCGAGGCCAGCGTTCTCAGCGCGCTGGTACAACGCATCCGAGTCGCTTCCCTGCCCCAGCAGGACAAAGCGCACATTCTCCACGCCATCACGACGCAGCTGCGCCGCCAAATCCACAAGCCACTCCAGCTGGTAGGACATGCCAAAACCACCAGCGTAGACCGCCACCACGTCATCGCCCCAGCCCTGCTCCTTACGGAAAGCTGCACGCTGCTCGACCGGGACATCAAAACGCTCAAAGTCCGACGCATTCGGAATGACAGTCACGCACTTCTTCGGAGCTACCTCTTTGACGCCATCGGCCATCGACGGCGACAGCGCCACGACCTCGCTCGATGCCGCATAAAATGCCTTCTCCAGTTGCTTGGCCAGGAAAATCGCCACCGGATTATTGAGGTAGCCCAACTTGATTGGCACCTCTGGCCACAGGTCACGGATCTCCGCCACCAACGGCGCACGCTGGGTAAACTTCGCCACAATTCCCGGAACCGCCACAGTCAGCGGAGTCGAGGACGCGTAAATCACGTCGGCAGGCACACGGGCAGCAACCGCGGAGGCGCGCACCAGGAAGTTGAAGAAACTGACGATGCGCTCGCGCTTCGACATTTCATTGCGGTACGGAATCGCTAAACGACGCACGTGGATGCCATCGACCGTTTTATCCATGGCCTCATCGCGACCACAGATCATTGTCACCTCGTGGCCTGCAGCGGCCATTCGGCGGGCAAACTCGTAGGGTCGGGAACCACCCGGCTCACCGGGGAGAACAAAGTGCTGGTGGATATAAGTGATTCGCATTGTTTAGCTTTCCTCGATTACGTCGACGGGAAGTTCTTCGTTGGTGGTTGATGGATTTTTCGGGCCTCTGCTCGGCTGCATCAACGCCACTGCGGCAACAACGGCTGCTGCAAAGTAGACAACTGCGCTGGTCCACGCGAGACCGAGGGCGTCTCCGAGAAGAATGCCAATCGGGTAACAAATGACAGCGATAACGGCGGAAATGAGCTCCACTCGGCCAATTCGACGGGGATTGTCGCTGCCGAGAATTTCACCGCACAGGTGTCGGTAGCAGCCGAGCACCACGGCCGCGATAGTCAGTGGCAGCACCAACTCCCGAGCAGGCTCAAACTCATGGCCGAATACCGGCACGATGAGGAAGTAGAGTGCCATACCACCGAGCGCACCAAGCGCGCCGTACGCTGCAGTGACTATGCCAAGGTGTCGGAGCACACGAGACGGGGTGAGTTCGCGCCCCCTCTGGTCGCTGGTGCGCTGATCGGCGACTGACTGCGCGATCCAATACAGCGGTTCCGTCGCCGTCGCCACGACTACGAAAAGACCTAACGACGCCGGCGAGGCCAGCGCCGGCAGTAAAACGCGCCCCAAGCGTGTCGTCGTCAGCGGCCCCAGCCCCGATGCGATGAATGGGGCATTTGTTCGAGCCGTCTCTACCACTCCGCCAACACGAGAATCGGTGTGTTTGCGTGACTTCGCTAGCGACCAGATTGCCAGTGGCAGTGCCGGGAAGATATAGGCCGCAGCCCACCAGCGCCAGTCTTCGACTCCGGCGACATATAGTGCAGCGCTAATCAGCAGTACTGAGCCCTGGAAGCCGACGAATACTGCGACGAAGAAGGACACTCGATGGCGGCTGATAGCCATCGCACGAACCATGGAAAATGACACGGTAACCAAGGCGACGACGCCGGCCATTGCCGTCCACGGTCCGTAGACGACTCCTGCGATGGCGCAGGCAATCAGAGCGACCACGGTCATGGCGTAACCACTCGGAATGAGACCGTGGTCGTAATCATCGCGGCGCAGCAAAAGCCGATCGGCCCCAAAGCCGACGAATGGCGCCACAATATAGGCGAACTGCAAAACGGTAGCGACCTCGCCTCGACCGGCGGGCCCCAGCACTCGCGCGGAAAGAATACTGACCACAAAGGCGACGACTGCGGCGAGCGCTGAAGCTGCCGAAATCGTCGCAACTGTTCGAACTCTTTGCGCCAGCTGCCCGGAGTTAGAGGAGCTGGTAGTTGTCACGGTGGGGAGTCATCCTAACTTTTTTGCTTTCGCACTAACGGTTGCAAGTGATTGTGCACCGGTGGGATGCGCCTCAATACTGCTTTGCGCCCCACCGTGCTCTGCAAGCCAACGACGTGCAGCATCGTGATTATGTGTGCACGGGAGAATCCGCGAATTCAGCCGTTCCGGCTCAACACGTACCTCAGTGATTAGCGGATGACGATCACCGATCTTGGGAACCTCGCGGTCATCAACCAAATCCTCGGAGATCTTCTCACCGTCACGAAGACCCGTGTAGACAATCTCTACGTCTGCGTCATGGAGCCTGATCAGGTTCTCCGCCAGCTCAGCAATCTTGACCGGCTTACCCATCTCCAGCACCAGAGTCTCACCGGATTCTGCAATAACGGTAGCCTGCAGCACCAGCTGCGATGCCTCCGGAATGGTCATGAAGTAGCGCTGAACGTCAGGATGCGTCACCGTCACCGGGCCGCCCTCTTCAATCTGACGCTGGAAAGTCGTAATGACCGAGCCGCGCGAGCCAAACACGTTACCGAAGCGGACAGATGCCCAGACACCTTCGTGAGTTTTCCCCATGTGCGCAGTCAGACGTTCCGCAGCGCGCTTGGATTCACCCAGAATCGAGGCCGGGTTCGCAGCCTTGTCCGTGGAAATATTAATAACGGTTGAAACGTTGGCCGCAGCCGCTGCATCCAGGACGTTCTGAGTTCCGATGACATTGGTTTGCACTGCTTCTGCGGGATAGCTCTCCAGCAGCGGCAGGTGCTTGAGAGCTGCAGCATGGTAGACAACATCGGGCTTGCGCTCGGTGAAGATCTGCGTCAGCATTTCCGCGTCACGGATATCAGCCAGGACGGTATCGGAGCCGTCGAGAAGCGCCGAACCCGTCAGCGACAGCTGCGTGGCATGCAAGCCGCCCTCATCGCGATCCAGCATGATCAGTTCTGCCGGCTCAAAGCGGTGAACCTGTCGGCAGATTTCGGAACCGATAGAACCTCCAGCGCCGGTGACCAGCACCTTCTTACCGCGGATTATGGAAGCGACCTTGGATTCATCCAGGTGCAGAGGCTGACGGCCAATGAGGTCGGCGATGTTAATTTCGCGCACCTGCGAGGTAGCGACAGCACCACGGTGGCGCGAGTACTCTTCCACCGGCGGCAGAATGAGCAGGCGCAGGGACGATTCCTCACAAATGTGGTTGAGGACGTTGATGCACTCAGTGGACAGTGGCTCATCAGCAGCAATGATGACCGACTGCGCCGAAGTGCGCGATGCGAGCTCACCCAGCTGATCAATTCCACGAATCACGCGGAGACCATGGATACGAGAAATATGGCTCTCGCTGCTTTCTTTGGGATCGACGATTCCAACCAGGTGGAAGCGGTTCTCACGGGAGATACCGGAATCCGTAAGACTGTTAATAAAGAACTTGGCGCGACGGCCTGCACCGAGAACAATCAAGCGATCATCCGTCTGACGGGAGCCAAAGTTGTTGGTAATCCAGCGAGCGAGAGTGCGGGTATAGATACTTGCCAAAGTTGCGACACAGCCACCGGCGAACGGAACGTACCACGCAATTTCCGGGAAGGTCTTCAGGATTTGAGCCAACCCAGTGGCTGCGGTAGCGCCGCCCATGCTGATGCTCAGCAGAACAATATCTTCAGTTCGACTGCCGGGCCATACGCGTTGCGGGTTGGTGTACTCCCCGAGCAGCAGGCCGAGCAGGACGATGACGGCCACGGTGACAGCGACAACCAAAAAATTAGTGCCTGATATTTCAGAGAAAGATACCAATTCACCGCGGACGATTCCGTTAGCGGCGGACAGCGCAATCAGCCAGGCGAGTACGTCAAATATGCACCAGGCGAGCTGCTTCCAGTCTCGGATAAACATTCTTATGCCTTTTACTGCTGGTTAAATTTTCTTACGCACAATGCGTTCCACAGGCTTGGCATACTATGCGATATGAACTACATTTACAGCCCCCTACTACAAAGGGCTACCCCATCGTTCGGGTAGCCAAAAAGCCACCTTTACCACTCATCATTCTCCCTGGTAAAACAACGTTTCACCAACTGTTTACTGAAGCTTCAATCTGTTTACATTCATCTAACTAGCTGTACAAACTAGCTTCTAACGTAACCACTTCCTGACGATTGCAATTAATGCACAATCACCTCTTTATTGAGATATTTATTCAAGGAAGTATTTGCGTGAATACTCAAACAATCGTTTTTGACAAAAGGGTTACACTTCCCCGTGAGCACATCATCAATGCGTCGGGCACGCGCTTTCATCACCCGGAAGCCCTTCCTTGCTGCCCTGATGCTGATTCAAAACCGGATGGGTCAGACACAGAAGACCACACAGTTCTGGCAGGCCCACAAAAACGGCGAAGACCCGACCAAATAAAAGCACTCTTACATGCGCCCATATTAAATGCGCACCCAGTATGCGTATTATTGATATATGTCGTCGCACGCCACACCAGAACCCCAATCCCCCACAACCAAACCGCCTACTAAGCCTGGCAAGAAGCGCCGCATGTCCTGGCATCGCAAGGCCGGTATGCCAGTGCGCTGGTGGTTCGCCTCCATCATTGTGGCAGCACTCATTCACCCTTTCGTCACCGATGGCCGTTGGCTGTTGGTGCATCTCTTTACCCTCGGCGCCGTCACCAACTCCATCCTCATCTGGGGCCGCCACTTCACCGAAAAGCTACTGAAAATCGACGTGCCCGTTGGCAATCGGAAGATTCAGTTGGCAAATATTTACCTGCTCAACGTAGGTATTGTCGCAACGGTCGTCGGCAAGCTCGGTGACTGGTGGCCAGTGACCACCGTCGGCGCGGCGGTCATCGGCGTCGCCGTCGCATGGCATGCGATTTCCCTCGGACGCGACCTGGTAGCGAAGCGCGATCGGCCATTCGCCATCTCCGTTGCGCACTACGTCGCGTCGGCATGCCTACTGCCCATCGGCGCTGCACTCGGCGCCATCCTCGCATCTCCGAAGGGCAAAGCGCTTCACGACGACCTCCTATTGGCACACGAAGCCGTCAACCTCATTGGCTTCCTCGGGCTCGCGGCCTGCGGCACGCTCATCACCATGTTCCCAGCGCTGTGGCGAACCCAGATGTCGCCGCATTCCCGCCCGAAGCTGGCACTAGCAGTACAGCTCATAGGTATCGCAGTTACCGCGATCGGTGCACTGACCAGCTTCAACTGGATCGCCTCGGTCGGCCTTGGCATTATCACTATCGGCTGGGTCATAGCCGCCATCCCGTGGGCACACAACGTCATGACTGTCGCTAAAGACCCGCGCGACCGTCTCAGCTACCCGGCGCTGTCTGTCGCGGCCGCCATCGTATGGCTAATCGGCACACTCGCAGTCGCCACAGTCAAGGCGCTTGACGACGGCTTCGTAATCTCAACCCTCACGCTGCCGCTGGTAATCGGTTTCGGCGCTCAGTTGCTTATCGGCATGATGAGCCAACTCCTGCCCGCAACCATCGGCGGAGGTGCTGGTCCAGTCTCTGCCGGTATGAAGGAACTTGACCGCGCGGGCGCATTCCGCTGGTCGACCATCAATATTGGTCTGGCACTGTGGCTAATGCCGCTGCCTTCCTGGACCAAAGTGGCGGTCTCCGCAATGGTCTCCCTTGCCTTGGTGTCTTATCTGCCACTTGTCGGCCGGGCCGCAAAGGCACAGATTGGTGCGCTGAAGGAACGCCAGAAGGCACGAGCTAACAAGGAAGCATCGCCGAAGCCGGTCGAGCTGCAAGCAACCGCGCGTCGTCTCGGTGCTCAAACTACCGCTGCTCTGGCTGTATTAGGCCTGGTAGTATCCGTCGGCGTTGCGCTGAGCGGTAGCGGTGGTGGTACGAGCAGCATGGAAACCACCGGTGATGTTGCGCCCACCGGAGAAACCGTCGAGGTCACGGTTACTGCCAACGATATGACCTATACCCCGAACGTCATTGAGGCGAACCCCGGCGACCGCCTGGTCATCACCATGGTCAACGCGGATTCCCAAGTCCACGATCTGCGCTTGGCCACCGGCGAGGACACCGGCCGAGTCTCCCCCGGCGACTCCGCCACCATCGAAGTGCCGGTCGTCCCTGGCGACATTGACGGTTGGTGCACCATTGCTGGCCACCGCCAGATGGGCATGACGCTCACGGTCAATGCAGGTGGTTCGAATCATTCACACCACACTGGGAACAGCAGCCACTCCGACCTCGCAACGCCAGGCGCACTCGGGAATGTCGGCGAGCTACCCGGCCCGGATTCCCCCACCATCAATCCAATGTTGACGCCCGCCGAGGACGCCACGGTTCACCACGTCACGCTGCGAGCCAGCGAGTTCACCGGCTACGCTGCCCCTGGCGTCGAGCAGCAGCATTGGGTATTCAACGGCAAACCGCTGGGGCCAACTTTGCGCGGCAAGGTGGGCGACGAGTTCGTCGTCACGCTCATTAATGACGGCACCATGAGTCACTCCATCGACTTTCACGCCGGCATTGTTTCGCCGGACGAGCCAATGCGCGACATCGCCCCTGGTGAGAAGCTTGAGTACCGCTTCCGTGCTGACCGCGCGGGCATCTGGATGTACCACTGCGCAACCATGCCCATGTCCATGCACATCGCTGCCGGTATGCACGGTGCCGTCATCATCGACCCACCGAATCTCACTGATGTTGACCACGAGGTTCTTCTGGTGCAGTCGGAAAGCTACTGGGGCGAGGACGGCCCCGACGCCGACAAGACCATGGCCGAGGACCCCGATATCTACAAGTTCAACGGCTACCCCGACCAGTATCTCACCCACCCAATTCGCATTCGCGCAGGTGAGACGGTACGTTTCTGGGTACTTGCCGCCGGCCCCAACAAGGGCACGAGCTTCCATATCGTCGGCACGCAGTTCCATCGCGTGTACAAGGAGGGCGCGCTTTTGCTTGACGACGGCGTGGGCGGTGCCCAAGCCCTTGACCTCGGTGCCGCGCAGGGTGGTTATGTTGAGGCCGAATTCCCGGAGCCTGGCACGTACCGCTTTGTCGACCACCAGATGGTGCATGCCGAAATGGGGGCACGCGGCAACATAGTGGTGAACTAAACCAGGGTTTACAACTTAATTGGAGCATCCTCCGGCTCGACAGCGCGCGGCAGATTGGACTCGCCCATCAAGTACTGGTCCACGGCCTCGGCGCAGGCGCGACCTTCGGCGATAGCCCACACAATCAAACTGGCCCCGCGGCCATTGTCACCGGCCACGAACACCGGACCGTCGAAGTTCTGCTCGATGTCGCTGCGCACGGCGAGGTAGTCGTCGTCACGCATCATCACACCGCGATCGTTGAACTGAATCCCCAGCTCATGCGACAGACCACCGCGCTCCGGACCGGAGAAGCCCAGCGCGATGAGAACTAGGTCGGCATCGAGTTCGAAATCCGTATCCTCCATAGGCACACGCTTGCCATCGATGACCTCGACCTCGTTGGCGGACAGGCCGGTCACGTGACCGTCCTCGCCGTGGAAGGAGACGGTGTTGACGTTGAAGACGCGCTTGCCCAGGGTCTCGCCGGTGACGCGAGCGTTAAGGCCGAGCGCCTCGGTAACCTCTGGCGGTTCGGAACCGGTGATGGTGTACTCACCTTCTTCGTGAGCAGTCGCCACGCGCCAGACCAGCGGGTACATCGGCCACGGAGTCGACGCCGCACGGGACTTCGGTGCACGGGGGCGAATATCGAACTGCGTGACGGACGCCGCTCCCTGGCGCAGCGCGGTACCGAAGCAGTCAATGCCGGTGTCGCCACCACCGATGACGACAACCTTCTTACCTTTGGCATCAATCGGCGGGATGTCGAGCTCGCCTGCGGCAACGCGGTTTGCTCCCGGCAGGTACTCCATAGCCTGGTGAATACCCTCCAGATCACGGCCATCGACGGGCAGGTCGCGGGCCAGCGACGCGCCAGTAGCTAGAACCACTGCGTCAAATTCTGCCAGGTCAGCGGCTGTCGGTGAGACGTTGGTGCGGAACTCGGTACCCTCGATCTCCATCTGCTCGAGACGACGGTCGAGGAAACGCTGCTCCATCTTGTAGTCCGGCACGCCGTAGCGCATCAGACCACCAATCTTGTCGTCGCGCTCGAAGACCGTGACATCATGCCCGGCGCGAGTCAGCTGCTGTGCTGCAGCAAGGCCCGCTGGCCCGGAGCCGATGACAGCGATGTGCTGGCCGGTGTCGAAAGTCGGCACAATTGGCTGAACCCAGCCCTCATCGAAGCCGCGTTCAACGATGGCCAGCTCGATGTTCTTAATGGTCACGGCATCGTCGTTGATGCCGAGCACACAACCGCCCTCGCACGGAGCCGGGCACAGGCGACCGGTCCACTCGGGGAAGTTGTTGGTGGCGTGCAAGCGCTCGAAAGCCTCGTGCCAGCGGTTCTGACGAACCAGGTCATTCCACTCCGGAATGATGTTGCCCAGCGGGCAGGCCGAGTGACAAAACGGCACGCCACAGTCCATACAGCGGGTCGCCTGCTGTTGCACCTGCTCGTTGCTAGCCTCCTCATAGACCTCTTTCCAGTCCATCAGACGCAGCGGAACCGGGCGATGAGCAGGCTCTTCGCGCTGGAATTTCATGAAACCCTTCGGATCAGCCATTGGTTACTGCCTCCATGATTGCCTCGTTGATGTCAGCGTCGTTGTCCTTTGCCTTCGCGACTACGTCGAGAATTCGGGCGTAATCACGCGGCATGATTTTGATGAACTGTGCAGCCGGGAACCGAGTCTTAGAACCCGTGAGCTTGCGGTGCTTCGACAGCGTGGCCTCCAACCAGCTGATGTCCTCATCATCGAGCGGCACAATATCGACCAACTCGGTGTTGATGTTCGCCCGCGTCGCCTCGTTATCCAGCAGGTAAGCGATACCGCCACTCATACCGGCGCCGAAGTTGTGACCGACCGGGCCCGCCACTACGACGCGGCCACCGGTCATGTACTCACAACCGTGATTACCGATGCCCTCGACCACGGCCGTAGCACCGGAGTTACGCACGCAGAAGCGCTCACCGACAGTGCCGCGAACGAAGATTTCACCGCTGGTGGCGCCGAAACCAATGACGTTGCCGGCAATGGTGTCGGTAGCCACATCCGCGGTCGGCGGGGCCGAACGTGAAGGTCGGACCACAATCTTGCCGCCGCACAGGCCCTTGCCGACGAAGTCGTTGGCATCGCCCTCCAGCTTGATGGTCACACCGGCCGGCAGGAACGCGCCCAGCGAGTTACCGGCGGAACCGAGCAGGTTGACGACGATGGAGTCGTCGGCAAGCCCCTGCTTACCTGCGACCTTGGTGACTTCGTACCCCAGGCGCGTGCCCACGGAACGGTTCACATTGCTGATGGCGTGGTGCAGCGATACCGGTGTCGGCGCCAGCCCATTCGCGCGCGCCGTACGCAGCGCTGGCTGCGCTTCATCGATGAGGCGCTCGTCCAACGCACCCTCGAGCCCGTGGTCCTGCGCCTTCGTGCAGTAGGAATCCTGGTCCGCAAAGAAGGGGCTCTCGGCAACGTGCAGGATTCGCTCCAGGTCAAGCTTTGCGACGCGCGGAAGGTTGCCCAGATCCTTGCGCAGACGCAGGCACTCGGCATGTCCGACCGCTTCATCGATGGTACGGAATCCCAGCTCAGCGAGGTATTCACGGACCTGCTGGGCGATGAAGGTGAAGAAGTTGACCACGTGCTCGGCACGGCCGGTGAACTTGCTCCGCAACTTCGGATTCTGGGTGGCAATACCGACTGGGCAGGTGTCCAGGTGGCAGACGCGCATCATGATGCAGCCCTCAACCACCAGCGGAGCGGTGGCAAAACCAAACTCCTCAGCGCCCAGCAACATCGCGACCACGACATCACGACCGGTCTTGAGCTGGCCATCGCACTGCACGCGGATGCGGTCGCGCAGCCCGTTGAGCATCAGGGTCTGCTGGGTTTCAGCGAGCCCCAGCTCCCACGGACCGCCAGCATGCTTGAGACTGGTCAGTGGCGAGGCACCAGTGCCGCCATCGTGGCCGGAGATCAGCACGACGTCGGCATGCGCCTTCGACACGCCAGCGGCGACGGTACCCACGCCCTGCTCGGAGACGAGCTTGACGTGAATGCGGGCGCGCGGATTGGCGTTCTTGAGGTCGTAAATGAGCTGCGCCAAATCCTCGATTGAGTAGATGTCGTGGTGCGGTGGCGGCGAGATCAGACCCACGCCCGGGGTGGTGATGCGGACTTCCGCGATCCACGGGTAGACCTTGTTCGGTGGCAGCTGGCCACCTTCCCCGGGCTTTGCGCCCTGGGCCATCTTGATCTGGATGTCGGTGCAGTTGGACAGGTAGTGGCTGGTCACACCGAAGCGGCCCGATGCGACCTGCTTGATGGCAGAGCGCTTCCAGTCGCCGTTGGCCTCCATTTCGAAGCGGTCTGGATCTTCGCCGCCCTCGCCGGAGTTGGACATCGCACCCAGGCGATTCATAGCGATGGCCAGCGTCTCATGTGCCTCCGCAGAGATGGAGCCGTAGCTCATCGCGCCGGTGGAGAAACGCTTGACGATGCTGGAGACCGGTTCGACCTCATCAATGTCGATTGGCTCGCGGTCCGAGGCGAACTCGAGCATGCCGCGCAGAGTTGCCAGCTGCTTGGTCTGCTCATCGACCTTGTTGGTGTAGTCGCGGAAGACCGCGTACTGACCAGTGCGGGTGGCATGCTGCAGTGTGTAGATGGTCTCCGGGTTGAACAGGTGGTACTCGCCTTCGCGACGCCACTTGTACTCGCCGCCGAGATCCAGCTCGCGGTGGGCCTGCTCTTCCGGACGCGGCAGGAATGCGCTGCGGTGACGAGCCGCAACATCTTCTGCGACCTCATCGAGACCGATACCTTCCAGCGGAGAAACAGCTCCGGTGAAGTACTCGTCCAGGAACTCCTGCGACAGACCGACGGTGTCGGCCAGCTGAGCGCCACGGTAGGACTGCAGTGAGGCGATACCCATCTTGGACATGACCTTCAGCACGCCCTTAGAGGCGGCCTTGCAGTAGTTCGAGCAGGCCTGATCCAGCGTCAGATCACCAAGCTGATCCTTCATGCGCAGCTCATCGATGGTTTCGAAAGCCATGTACGGATTAATGGCATCGGCACCAAAGCCCAGCAGCATGGCCATGTGGTGCACCTCGCGGGCGTCGCCAGCCTCAATGATGAGGCTGGCGCGCGTGCGAGTGCGCTCCTCCACCAGGTGGTGGTGGACCGCGGAGGTCAGCAGCAGCGACGGGATGGGCGCAAAGCGCTCGTTGGACTCACGGTCAGACAGCACAATCAGTCGAGCACCGCGGTCAATGGCCTCGGAGACCTCACGGCGGACACGACGAATAGCGTTGCGCAGGCCACGGCCACCGCGGGCGACCGGGTACAGGCCGGAGATGACCTCGGCGCGGAACTCGGAGTACTCCTCGTTCTTGCCCGCCTGACACAGGGTGACAAAGTCGTGGTTGTCCAGGATTGGATGCTCTAGCCGGATACGACGGGCGGCATCGGCAGTGGGCTCCAAGATGTTGGTCTCTGCCCCCAGCAACGTATTCATGCTGGTGATGGACTTTTCGCGCAGCGAGTCCAGCGGCGGGTTGGTCACCTGTGCAAACCGCTGCGAGAAGAAGTCGAACAGCATGCGAGGTCGGTTGGACAGCGCCGCAATCGGCGTGTCCGAGCCCATCGAACCCAGGCCCTCCGCGCCGGTGAGTGCCATCGGGCGGATGATTAGGTCAACGTCTTCTTCGGTGATGCCGAAGACGCGCTGTCGTAACACCGCGCGGGCATGCGGCATGTACTGGTAGCGCTCTCGTGGCAAATCGGCGATGTCGACCAGGCCTTCTTTGATCCATTCCTCGTAGGGCCCAGTGGCGGCCAGCGTGGACTTAATCTCCTTGTCCTCAATAATGCGACCGGCCTTCATGTCCACCAGGAACATACGCCCCGGCTGTACGCGCGTGCGCTGCACAATCTGCTCCGGCGGGATATCCAAGACACCAGCTTCGGAGGCCATCACCACCAGGCCCTCGTCAGTCACCCAAATGCGTCCCGGCCGCAGGCCATTGCGATCCAAGGTGGCACCGATGACCTGGCCGTCGGTAAAGCAGATAGCGGCGGGGCCGTCCCACGGCTCCATCAGGCAGGCGTGGTACTCGTAGAACGCGCGAACCTGCGGGCTGAGGTTGTCATCGTGCTCCCAGGCCTGCGGAACCATCATCATGACCGCATGCGGGAGACTGCGACCACCGAGATGCAGGAGCTCCAGGGCCTCGTCGAAACGCGCAGTGTCAGAACCGTTGGGGTCGCACACCGGCAGCGCGCGGTCGATATTGCCCAGCTTGCCAGAGCGAATCAGCGACTCGCGGGCGCGCATCCAGTTTTCGTTGCCGCGCACGGTGTTGATCTCACCATTGTGAGCGACGTAGCGGTACGGGTGTGCCAGCGGCCAGGACGGGAAAGTGTTCGTGGAAAAGCGCGAGTGCACGATGGCCAGCGCGGAAGTAACTTCCTTCTGCTGCAGGTCAAGGTAGAAATCCTTCAGCTGCGGGGTAGTGAGCATACCCTTGTAGACAATTGTGCGGCTGGACAGCGACGGGAAGTACACGGTGTCGCCGCCAGAGCCCTCGCCGGCGCCCCGTTCGCCCAGCTCACGCTCGCAGCGCTTACGCAGGAAGAACATCTTGCGGTCGAGATCAATATCGCTGAGCTGGCGCCCCTCGTAGTTCTTCGCGGTAACGAAGAGCTGACGGAGCACTGGCATAGCCTGACGGGCCATCTGGCCGAGCCCTTCAGCGTCGATTGGTACATCGCGCCATGCCAGGATCTCGATGCCCTCTTCAGCGCAGATGTCTTCAATAGCCCGAATGGCATCGAGAGTAGCCATCCGCGCCTGCGGCAGGAAGGCGATACCAGTGGCGTAGGTTCCCGCCGGCGGCAAAATAACGCCTTCCTTGCTCAGCTCAGCGCGGTAGTAGGCATCCGGAACCTGAATGAGAATGCCGGCACCGTCGCCGGTGGTCTTCTCTGCACCGGCGGCACCGCGGTGGTCGAGATTGACCAGTGCCTGAATGCCCTTTTCCACAATGTCATGGGTCTGGCGACCGTAAATGTCGGCAACAAAGGCCACGCCACACGCATCGTGTTCGTTCGACGGGTGGTAGAGACCTTCCCTCTGAGGACCACGAGGCAATGTGGTCGCTGTTTCGGTCAGAGTCATGGCTGTCTTAGCTGTCATGGCTGTTTTCCCCTTATAGGTGCAATGTGCCAATTGGGGGACACGGGTTATCTATATTTCCAACTGTTTTAACAATGCACTTTCATCTAGGCGTATTGCAATACGTATTTAGGGAATTAACTGTATTTGCCCACCCCCGAAGGAGCTGGACCAGCCTGCCAGCCCGAATAAAACCAGGCTTTTACTACCCGTTTTAATCTCATAACCCCCTAATCGAGCTACCACCCCCACTATCCACGCACAGTTGTTCGATTCTTTAGCAAACCCCCTCCATACCCAATCCCCTCCTACCGCTATGGTTAGCTCCATGCTCGCCAACCGTCGTTTCCGCTCGCCATTACAGGGCCTCGCCCTCCTTATCGGCGCAGCGACAATCCTCAGCGGCTGCACGGATCCCATAGACCCCACTCCAGAGAGCCAGTCGCATAGCCCGGCCCCGGCACCCGCTTTTACGCCCGAGCCAGCGGAACCCGCGCCCGAGATTCCTGAAGCGCCCCACACCCCAGACTCCCCCGGCACCCCAGCGCCCGGCACATCGCCTATCGACGGCATCCGTAGCGCCCTCAACCAGCTGGAGATAAAAGGGCGCGCACCGAAAACCGGCTATGCGCGCGATGAGTTCGGGCAACGTTGGAGCGATGACGTCTCTGCCGAGTTTGGGCACAACGGATGCGACACGCGAAACGATGTTTTGAATCGTGACCTTATTAATAAGGAGTACAAACCAAATAGCCACGATTGCGTCGTGCTTTCAGGGCAATTACTGGATCCCTATACCGGCACGATGATTGAGTTCCAGCGTGGCCGCGATACCTCTTCTGCCGTTCAAATCGACCATGTCGTAGCCTTAAGCGACGCCTGGCAAAAGGGGGCACAGCAACTCCCGCCCGAGGTTCGGCAGGACTTTGCCAATGACCCCCTCAACCTCTTGGCCGTCGATGGCCCCGCCAATCAACAGAAGCGGGATAGCGATGCCGCATCCTGGGTACCCGCCAATAAGCCATTTCGCTGCCAGTATGTCGCTCGCCAGGTGGCAGTAAAACAGAAATACCACCTGTGGCTCACACAGGCGGAGTACGATGCCATCGACCGTTGGCTCTCTACCTGCACACCAGAGGATGAGCCCACACTTGCCGCCCTAACCCTGAATTAGGGCAACTTCCTCCGACGCTCACCGATGCCGCACACCGAGGCTCAAGCCAGCGAATATGCCACCTATTCAGCTACGCACTCGCAACCTCCGCCCCTCCTAGTCTCGAACATTTCTATTTTTCAGAAGATTCCTAGCCCCCTAATTTCTGGGGGCGACCGCCATTCAGCTACTGCCCGCCCCGTCAAACAAACCAACCGAAAACCCCTGGGTTCATAGAGTTATATACGTCAATATCAGAATTGAATTCGTTACCGCAGTGTTATCCTTTCGTTATATTCACTGCTTCCTGTCGGTTTATAACTGTTTGATAACACTGTATCCTCGAGCCCGTACGCGAAAAGGTATCCGTCGTAAAGCATTGCGCACGCCGACTGCGTATTTTTTACTTTTCTTCGTGGAAACTACTTTTTGACGCGGCACAGGTTTGTTAAAGTCTGGTTGTTACAAAATCGCACTACCGTGACTGATGGTGTCAGTGTGACTAAAGAGTCGCTTGGCGCTATTAATCGCTTGTCCATCATCTTGGAGGATTCTCACCCATGGCAGCTGAAATGAAGGCTCCGGAAGTACCACTTGGGCTCCAAATCAAGGCTTTTGCCCAGTCGATTCCACCACTCCTGCGTACTGGTGCCCTGTACATGACTCCGAAGACGGCGCCGAAGATTCTCGATTACCTGCGTCGCCTGAAGTTCTCCGTCGCCAGCCTGATTTCCATGAGTGCGCTGCGCTACCCGGATCGCCTCGCCCTTGTCGACGATGACGGTGAACTCACCTATTCTCAGCTGCTTGACAACGCCCACGCCCTGGCTCGCGCCTTGATGGACCGTGGCATGACCCAGAAGTCCAGCTTCGGCGTTATCGCACGCAACGGCCGCGGCATCATCCTGCCGATGGCCATCAAGGGATTCATCGGCTCCGAAATTATGCTGATGAACATCGGCTCCGGCCCGACTCAGATTCGCGGTGTCGTTGACCAGAATAAGGCCAAGTTCCTGTTCGTCGATGACGAGTTCCTGGGCAACCTGCCAGAAGACCTCGACGATGTCACCGTCGTTATTACCTCCGTGACCAAGCCGGAGACCCGCAAGAACGCGGGCAAGAACTTCGTGTTCATGGAAGACCTCATTGAAGAAGGTCGTACATCGAACGCCAAGCTAGATCCGAAGCCGGAGCAGGGACGCATCATCATCATGTCCTCCGGCACCACCGGCATCCCGAAGGGTGTCCTGCGCAATGAGCCGAAGACACCGGCAACTGTGGGTGCAATCGCCGATCGTATTCCGTGGCGCCGCAACATGGTCATTCACCAGTCCGCATCCATGTTCCACGCCTGGGGCTGGGCAAATGTGCTGATTGGCATGGCTACCGGCTCCACCATTGTCACCATGCGTGTCTTCGACCCGAAGAAGGCTGTTGACCAGTGTGAACAGTACGGCTGTAACGGCATGATTTCCGCGGCCTTCTTCCTGCGCCAGATCAAGGATGTTCTGGATGAGGAGCCGAACCGCAAGATTGGCCCGTTCCGCTTCATTGTCTCCTCTGGTAACGCCATCCCGGGCTGGCTCGTCTCCGCGCTGACTCACCGCTTCGGTCCGGTTATCTGTAACTTCTACGGCTCCACCGAGGCCGGCCTGTGCTCCATCGCATCCGGCGCGGACCTCGCAGCCCGCCCGGACTCCGCAGGTCGCCCGGCAATTGGCGCCAAGGTTCGCATCCTGGGTGACGACGGCAAGGAAGTCGAGCCGGGTGAGGTTGGCATGATCCACACCGCTCAGGAGCTCTCCTTCATCGGTTACCTGAACAAGAAGGACAAGTTCACCACCGTCGATGGCCTGTTCCAGATCGGTGACCTCGGCCGTATCGACCAGGACGGCTACCTGTACATCTGTGGTCGCTCCGACGACATGGTGATCAAGGGCGGCGAGAACGTCTTCCCACGCGAGGTCGAAGAAATTCTCGGCCCGGTGCCGGGTATCGCCGACGTCTTCTGCCACGGCAGCAACGAAAACGACGAGATTTTCGCTGACCTGTTCCTCTACGTTGTCCGCGAGGACAATGAGGCCGGCAAGAACCTCACCGAGGACATGCTGCGCGAGTACGTCCGCGAAACTCTGGCCGAGCACTCCACTCCAGACCGCGTCTTCTTCGTCGACTCCCTGCCGCGCAACGCCATCGGCAAGGTTGTTCCGCGCGAGGTCAAGGCAATGCACGAGCGCCTGAACCTGGACGCTCAGTAAGAAGCGTGTACACGAAAGTGTGCCCACCGGCTATCCGCCGCGTGGGCACACTTTTTGTGTATCTTCGCTACCTTTTGCGCGGCTATCCGCGCGGGCGCACCTGGATTTCATCCACGTTGGCGTCCGCTCCGGTATCAACGGCCAGACGTACTGCGGCTGCGATCGATTCAGGCCGCATGAACTTCGTGCCGTCGTAACGCCAATCCGCATCATCGCGGTGCCAATTCGACTGCAGCTGAACCTGCATATCGGTATCGACGCGTCCGGGGTGCACGGAGCTGACTCGTACCGCGCCACGCTCTTCCTCGCGCAGCGCATCGGTGAACGCCCGCAGCGCGAACTTCGATGCTGCATACGGCGAAGTACCAGCTGAAGCGCGGAATCCCGAGCCCGAGTTGATGGTCACCAGCGTGCCCTCCGCCTTGCGCAGCGCCGGCAGCAGCTGGCGGGTCAGGTCGGCGACGGCGACGACGTTGATGTCCATAATCCGCGACCAGTCCGCACGCGAAACCTCCGCCACGTCCCCATCGACGTACACACCCGCCGAGTGCACGAGCACATCCAGCCCGCGCCCACCGAGCGCCTCCAACAGCTTTTCCACTTCCGCGTTTACGGCGTCGACATCACCCAGGTCAGCAACGAATACGCTTGCCGACGGCAACTGCGACGCCACCTTCTCAGCAGACTCAGCACTGGTAGCGCCCACAATGACGTGGTGATCACGGGAGAGATCCTTGGCAACCGCCAGGCCGATGCCACGGCTTGCACCCGTGACCAGGGCAATCTTGGTGTCAGCGGCAATATCGATGCTCATGTACGGCTCCTCTATGTAGTCGGTTTACTTCTTCGGCTTCGCGCCGCCCACCTGGTCGATGGGGGTCACCTGCAGGAAGTCAATGTTGACGCGCTTCGGACGGGTGTCCGCGAACACGATGATGTCGGCAACATCATCGGCGGTCAGCGACTCAACGCCATCGTAGACCGCTGCGGCCTTGGTCTCGTCGCCGTCGAAACGCACGAGTGAGAAATCGGTGTGGACGCGCCCCGGATCGATTTCGGTGACGCGCACGCCATCGGCAGCAACCTCTTGACGCAGGACTTCCACCAGCGCGCGCTCAGCGTGCTTGGCTGCGTTGTAACCGGCGCCGCCGGTGTAGACCTGACGGCCGGCAATCGAGCCGACGGTGAGCACAATGCCGCTGGTGGACTTCAATGCGGGCAGCAGCGCGCGGGTGACGCGCAGGGTGCCCAGCACGTTGACCTCGTACATCCAGCGCCACTTTTCCTCGACAGCGCCTTCAACCGATTCCATGCCCCAGGCGCCACCGGCGTTGTTAACCAGCACGTCGACGCGCGGTTCGGCCTTAGCCAGCGCCGCCACATCGGCGTCAGAGGTGACGTCAACCTTGTAGACCGTCGCTTCACCACCGGCAGCACGAATCTCCTCCGCGACAGCCTCAAGCTTGTCCTCGCGGCGGGCTCCCAGCACGACGCGGAAACCTTCAGCTGCGAACTGCTTGGCAGTGGCTGCACCAATACCGGAAGAAGCACCGGTAACTACAGCTACTTTCTTGCCATTAGTTGAAGTTTCAGAGGTCATGGGGGCTTAACTCCTTGCTACATGCGTCTACTGATATTCCCGACTGTAGTCATACGACACCCTCCTGCGCCGAAGACTGCGCGTGCTTTACACCTGATGTTCCACGTGAAACGTATATAAAACTGTGCAGGAATTTTCCCGATTCACCTCATACGCAGCTGCTAAAACCGCGATACTGGTTGCATGTCTGACCAGCCTCACTTCCCACATCTTCTCTCCCCTCTCGACGTCGGTCCTCTAACTCTGCGCAATCGCATCATCATGGGCTCAATGCACTCCGGCCTGGAAGATCGCACCCGTGATATCCCCAAGCTGGCTGCCTACCTGGGGCGGCGCGCCGAAGGTGGCGTGGGGCTCATCGTCACCGGCGGTTATGCTCCCAACATCGAAGGTTGGCTGACTCCGGCCGGTTCGATGATGGCGTCGAAGCGCATGGCGGACAATCACCGCCGCGTTACTGACCTCGTGCACTCCCACGGCAGCCACATCGTGCTGCAGGTGCTGCACGCCGGTCGTTACAGCTACAGCCCGCTGGCCCGCTCCGCCAATACCGGTCAGTCGCCGATTAGCCCGTTTAAGGCTCACCGCCTCACCGGCTTTGATGTCTCGCGCACCATTGGCGCCTACGTCCGCGCCGCGAAGCTCGCAAAGCGCGCCGGTTACGACGGCATCGAGGTTATGGGCTCCGAGGGTTACCTGCTCAACCAGTTCCTGGCCGAGCGCACCAACCACCGCTCGGACAACTGGGGTGGCAGCGCCGAGGCTCGCATGCGCCTGCCCATCGAAATTGTCCGTCGCATTCGCGCCGAAGTGGGCGAGGACTTCTTACTGCAGTACCGCATTTCGCTTCTTGACCTGGTGGAAGACGGCCAGACCTGGTCCGAGACCACTGAACTCGCGCAGCGTCTGGTCGAGGCTGGCGTCGATGTCTTCAACACCGGTATCGGCTGGCACGAAGCACGCGTCCCCACCATCGTTACGTCCGTGCCGCGCGCCGCATTCACGGACCTGACGGGTCGTCTCCGTTCGCTTGTCGACGTCCCGGTGGCAGCCTCCAACCGAATCAACCGCCCCGAGGTTGCGGAGAAGATCCTCGCTGACGGCAATGCGGACTTGATTTCCATGGCCCGCCCACTGCTGGCTGACCCGGACTTCGCCATCAAGGCGGGCGATGGTCGAGCTGACCAGATCAACACCTGTATCGCCTGTAACCAGGCCTGCTTGGACCACACCTTCGCGGCCAAGCGCTCCACCTGTTTGGTCAACCCGAAGGCTGCTTACGAAACCGAGTTGGTATCCGTGCCGGTATCGAAGGACAAGGCCAAGCGCGTCGCCGTCATCGGCGCTGGTGTGGCTGGACTCGCTTTCGCGGAAGCCGCAGCTCAGCGCGGCCACCACCCGGAGATTTTCGAGGCCGCCGACCAGATTGGTGGCCAGTTCAACCTCGCCGCAAAGATTCCGGGCAAGGAGGACTACGGCGAGACGCTGAAGTACTTCTCCCGCCGTCTGGAGGTACTCGAAGTTCCGGTTCACCTGAACACGCGTGCCGACGTCGACGAGCTCAAGGCCAAGTTCGACCACGTGATTGTGGCCACGGGTGTTACCCCGCGTATCCCGGGCATTGACGGTATCGACCACGAGAAGGTCATTCGTTACGACGAACTGCTCTCGGGTGCGAAGCAGGCCGGCAACAAGGTGGCCGTCATCGGTGCTGGTGGTATCGGTGTGGACGTGTGTGAGTACCTCACTCGCAAGCCGAACCAGACCATCGAAGCCTGGAAGGACGCCTGGGGCGTCGGTGACCCTGCGGAGTTCCGCGCGGGTCTGACCAAGCCGGGCACGGTCTCTGGCGCAGCTGAGGAGTTTGAGGTTGAGCGCGAGGTGCACCTGCTGCAGCGCAAGACCTCCCGCATCGGTAAGGGCCTGGGCAAGACCACTGGTTGGGTTCACCGTGCGGAAATCAAGAAGGCCGGTGTCAAGCAGTACACCGGCGTCACCTACAACCGTATCGATGACGAGGGCCTGCACATCACCATCGATGAAAAGCCACAGGTCATCGCGGTTGACAACGTGATTGTCTGTACTGGTCAGGTATCCAATCTGGACTGCCTGGGCGGAAAGGATCGCGAGAGCGTCACCGGCGATAACTCCAATGTCACCATCATCGGCGGCGCGGACGTGGCCGCTGAGCTGGACGCAAAGCGTGCCATCCGCCAGGCCGTTGAGGTAGCGCTCGCGCTGTAGGGCTAGGGCTGCTACGCCTCGTAGCGGTCGGTGTAGGCGCGCTGCTCGAACTCGAAACGGCCCGGGTGAGCCGGGAACTCACCCGGGACACCGATGGCCAGCAACAGCGCTACTGCCACATCGGTGTCACCGGCACCGATAGCTTCCTTGACCTTCTGCTCACTAAAGCCCGTCATCGGGGAGCTAGCCCAACCAAAGGCGCTGGCAGTGACCATAGCGAAAGAAGCGGCAATCATGGCGTCGCGGATTGCGAACTCGCGGGAGAGACCCTTTTCCTCGCGGGCCTTATGGAAGGAGGTCATCGAGGCTTCCCGCTCGGCAGCGGCAACTTCGTCCCACAGGCCAGTCGCCTTGTTGGCCTCAACCAGGCGTGGAATACCGCGCTTCCAGCCGGTCGGCTCACCAATGAAGGCGAGCAGCAGCGGCGCATTGGCAACCTGCTTCTGACCACCGGCAGCTTCCACTACCTGCTGGCGCACCTCAGGGTCCTCGATGCGCACGATAGCCCGAGACTGAATGTTAAAGGCGCTGGGAGCTTCCAGAGATAGCTCCAGGAGGCGGCGCACGTCAGCGTCGTCAAGCGGTTCGTCAGCATAGACGCGCGTGGCACGGCGGTTGCGGATGATGTTCTCAAATTCGGTGGCGAACTGGTCGCGCGGAGAATGCGAAGTCATGCATTAAAGAATAACTGTTTGCCAACCTTCGAGTTCGAGCAGCCAGCGCTTCATTTCGCGGCCGCCGGCATAGGATCCGAAAGACCCCGCTCCCCCACTGGCGGGCACCACGCGGTGACAGGGAATCAGAATGCCCAGCGGATTGGTGGCACAGGCCGATCCGGCAGCTCTGGCGGCACGAGGCGATCCGGCCATTTCAGCGAGCTCACCGTAGGTCACAACCTGGCCATACGGCACGTCGCGCAGTGCGGTCAGCGCACGAGCGCGGAAAGAATCCTGGGTGAATATGTCGCAGTCCAGCGGCAGCGCAAACTCGCGGCGCTGCCCGGCAAAGTACTCGCGGAACTGCTGCGCTGCCTGTTCCGCCACCGCTTGCGCTTCGGGGTCGGCGGCGCTGGGGTCGTCGTCAAGCACGGGGCCTAAGAGATTGACTTCGACGACCCCGCGAGCGGAGGTGGCGATTCCAAGCACGCCGAAAGGCGTTTCTACCTGGGAAATCGCCATAAAACCTCCTACTTAGCCCTTGTTGGCCTGGAACCAGGCCAGCAGCTCGTCCCACTCCTTCTCGTGACCGGAGCGGAAGTACCCACCGTAGCCCACGCCCTTACCACCAGCCGGCTGAGCCTGGCGCTTTTCAATCTTTTCCGCAGAGCTCATCACATTGGTGATCAGGTCTGCCGAGGACTCCTCAGTCCAGTAATCATCCGGAACGCGGATGGACAGGAACGGCTGCGGAGCCTTGGAGAAGCGGTTAGCGAAGTCGAACTCGGAATCGTCGAAGAAGTAGCCTTCCTTGCGAGCCCAGCGAGCCCACTGACGCATGACACCATTCGGCGGCTCAACAGCCAGACGCCACGCCGACGCCGGAATGTGGCCGGTAATGAAACCGCTAATCGGGCCGAGAATATTGAAGATGAAGAATGCGCGGACCTTGCCCGCCACGGACGGCACCTTGGAAATACGCATACCGCGGCAGTTGACCAACGCCGCTGCGTCATAGGTGCCCTCGGAGCCGGCGTAGACGATGCCGTGACCGCCAACCGCGTGGCCGACAGCGAAGTGCGGTACGTCCGGGTAGGTCTCCTTGGCCCACTCGATCACACCCGGAATATCCTTGGTGATCCAGTCCGACATCCGGATGTCTTCGTTGTTCTGGTCAGTCTTCAGAGCGGACTGGCCAATTCCGCGGTAATCATAGGTGATAACGCCGTAGCCCTTTTCTGCCACGGTCTCAGCGAAACGGTGGTAGAAACCCTGCGGCACACCGGTACCGGAGTGAACGGTGATGATGCCGTTGGGAATGTTCTCTGGGTTCTCCTTCGGGCGGAACATGGTTCCGCGCAGCAGGACGCGGTCATTAGCCGGAATAATGATGTCCTGCCGAGGGCACGGCTCCGGCAACTTCGGGCTCTTCGCGGAAAAACGGCTATCCCCAGTGGAAGTGGTTGAGGCTTCGGAGGTCATTTATGCAGTTCCTTCGAGTGGACTTAAACAGTGCATGATTTTGTATACACAATCTTAAAGTGTAAGGCTCATCACTTTCAGCGCTTTCGTGGAATTTGCCTCACGCGCGTTACAACTGCACATCCCCATAGGCGCGTTCGTCCTCAATTGGCTCCAGATGCGAGGAAATATGCACACCTGGGAAGCGCTCCCGCAGCTCATCCTCCATCGCGGTGAGCACATCGTGGCCGCGCTCGACGCTCCACGCGCCCGGCACCAGCACATGGAACTCAATGAATTGCTGATGCCCCGACTCGCGAGTGCGGATTTCGTGGACGTCAATGCCACGACTCCGGTCACGGTGCGAGGCCAAAATCTCATCCACCGCCACGCGGTCGTCGCCCTCCATGGCCTTGTCCATCAGGCCGTTACCGGAATCGCGCAGCAGCTTGTAGCCGGTGACCAGGATGTTTACGGCCACGGCCAGCGCGATGATCGGGTCAAGCCACCACAGGCCGGTAACCCACACCAGCGCCACACCTACGAGCACTCCGGCGGAGGTCCACACGTCGGTCATCAGATGCTTGCCGTCGGCGGTCAGCGCCAGGGAGTTGTGTTGGCGCCCGGCCTTAAGCAGAATCAGCGCCACCGCACCATTGATCACCGAGGCAATTACGGTCACGACGAGGCCCTGGCCAATCTGCTCAATCGGCTGCGGGTTCACCAACCGCTCGATGGAGACATAAATAATGGCCGCCGCCGCCACGAAGATCATGGCACCTTCCAGCCCGGCCGAGAAGTACTCTGCCTTGGAATGGCCGAACTCATGGTCGCGGTCTGCGGGCCGCGCGATAACCTTGAGCACGATAATTGCGACAACTGCCGCAACCAGATTGACAATCGACTCCGTCGCGTCGGAAAGCAGGCCCACCGATCCGGTTAGAGTGTAGCCCCAAAACTTCAGCGCGATGGTGACGACCGCCGCCCCCACTGAAAGCCAACCAAAACGAGATAAGTCCTGCATATGCGGGCACTTTACCCGCCTTTCCGGAGTTACTACCAGTTCTATGAGCACCGATTTCCAGTTCAATTTGCAGAACATTTCTGCAGGCCTGCCGTTCGCGTCGCAGCTCGCCTCGCTTGCCGACGCCGTGCGCGACCACGACGTAGTAGTCCAGGCCCCACCGGGCACCGGCAAAACCACGTTGGTTCCACCGGCGGTGGCCAACACCCTGGGTGGCCGCATTGTGGTCACGGCTCCCCGGCGCGTGGCGGTGCGCTCGGCGGCGCGGCGGTTGGCGCAGTTGTCGGGCACGAAGCTCGGTGAGGAAGTTGGCTACTCGGTGCGTGGCGACGCAAAAGTTTCCCGCACCACCCGCGTTGAGTTTGTCACTCCCGGTGTGCTGCTGCGCCGACTGCTGCGCGACGGCGACGTGGATGCCAGCGCGGTGCTCATCGATGAGCTGCACGAGCGCGGCTTGGACACCGACCTGGTGTTGGCGATGGTGCGCGACTTGCGGGATATCCGCGATGACCTGCGCATTGCCGCTATGTCGGCAACGGTGGACGCGCCGAAGTTCGCGGCCTTGCTCGGCGGCTCCACCCCGGCCCCCATTGTGGCGGCGGAGGCGGAGATCTTCCCGCTGGACATCCGCTACGCGCCCTTTCCGCAACGGCTGGATGCACGCGGTGTGACCGACGACTTCCTGCAGCACGTTGCCGCCCAGGCCAGCACACTCACGGAAGAAGCCGCCGGTGATGTGCTGGTTTTCCTCCCCGGCATCCGCGAGGTGGAACGCTGCGCGGGTTATATCGCGGATTCCTCGGAGGTGGCGGTGCTGACGCTGCACGGCCAGCAGAGCTCCGAGGAGCAGGACCGCGTGTTCCGTCGGCAAGCGGATGGTAGACGCGTAATTGTGTCCACCGCGATTGCGGAATCATCCGTGACTGTGCCGGGCGTGCGCGCCGTTGTCGACGCCTGCCTCGCGCGCGGACCGCGACTCGACATTGCGCGTGGCTTCTCCGGCCTGGTCACCAGCTCGTGTGCGCAGTCCTCCGCGAACCAGCGCGCTGGCCGAGCGGGACGTGAGGGCCCGGGCATCGTGGTGCGCTGCGTCTCCCAGTCGGAATTCGCGTCCTTTCCCGCCTGGCCCGCGCCGGAAATCGAGGTCGCCGACCTGACCCAAGCGCTCCTCGACGCCGCCGCGTGGGGCACGCCGGGGATGCAGGGACTGAAGCTTCTCGACGCCCCACCACCCCACCACGCCGAGGCTGCAAACCGCATTCTCGCTGGCCTGGGCGCTGTTGATGAGGCCGGTGACATCACGGAACTCGGCCGCACCCTGGCTACCCTGCCGGTGCATCCGCGCATGGGACGCGCGCTGCTGACCGCCACGGCCATGATGCCGCAGCACGCCGACGCGGTCGCACGCGCGGTGGAGAAACTCACCGACGCCCGCGGCTTGGCCAAGCAGGTGCGCCGCATTGAGCTGGATACTGAGGCCCCCGCCAACCTGCTGCCCTCGGACATCCCCGCGCTGGTCACGGCCCTGGCCTGGCCGGATTTCATCGGGCGACGCCGCAGTGCGAACTCCGACGAATACCTCTTTACCGGCGGCACCGCTGCGGAACTCACCCGTGGTTCTGACCTGCGCGGCCACGAATGGATCGCGGCCGCCGACATCTCGCGGCTCTCCCACGGTCGTGCGCTCATCCGCACCGGCGAGGCGATCGAACTGGAAATCGCCATGCTCGCCGCCGGCCACCTCGCCCACACGGAAACCACGGCGCGCGTCGAACAGGGCCGCGTTCGCGCCCGCGAGCGCGACCTGCTCGGCGCCATCGAGCTGTCCTCCCGCCAGGTCTCCCCGACGCCCGAGCAGTGCATTGCCGCCAACTCCGCCTGGCTTGCCAAAGCGCTTGCCGACGCCTCCCCCAGCCTCGACCGCGACACCGAACAACTCCGCCGCCGCATGGCCTTTCTCCACACTCATCGCGGTGCCCCATGGCCGGATGTCTCCCCCGCAGGGCTCGCGGCCCAGGCCGAGCTCCTCTTTGCTGGCGAGCTGGACCGCCCGACCCCACCCAAGCTAGATGCCGAGCACCTCCGCCGCCTGCTGCCCTGGCCGGAGGCTTCGGACTTCGACCGGCTGGTGCCCGAACGCCTAGAGGTCCCCTCCGGTTCGAAGATTCGCCTGGAGTACCCGGAGGACCCCACGAACCCTGAGGCAAAGATTGTGCTCGCCGTGAAGTTGCAGGAGTGCTTCGGCCTGGCGGAGACCCCGCAGGTATTGGAAAAGCCGGTGACAATGCATTTGCTGTCACCGGCTCAGCGACCACTCGCGGTCACTCAGGACTTGGAAAGTTTCTGGAATGGCGCCTACGCACAGGTTCGCTCCGAGATGCGGGGCCGTTACCCCCAAGCACCCGTGGCCGGAGAACCCGTGGGAGGAGCAGGCTACTGCGAGGACGAAGCGTCGTCGTTAAGCAAGCCCGTCGTTAAGCAGCTGCCTGTGCCCGCACGCGACTGGGCTTGCGCCAGAGGTAGATTGCGTAGCCCAGGCAGGTGAAGAAGAGCACGCCCCCCATGATTCCCTGCATGTTGCCGTAGAACCACTGCCCCACATTGGCAGCGTGGCCGAAGTCATTGCCCACGAACACCTTGTACGGTGCCCACCAGTGGGCGATCATGAACAGGACACCGACAATAATGTGCCCAATCTCGCGGACGAAGAGCACCAGCGGCACGAAGACCATGACGATCGACCAGTGGTGGCTGACCGCGTATGGCCCGGCGAAGCTGACCGCCAGCGCAACGAAACCAAGGGCTGCGACATCATAGCCGTTGCGGTGGTAGATCCACGCCACGAAAGCAGCAGCGATGGCACCGATGAGGAAGAAACCGTAGATGCCAATATCGAGCGCGGTACCCTCCACCCCGGCGCGGGCGAGCAGACCACTGAACGCCTGGTTGGCCTCATAGGTCGGGGCGCCACCGCGGTTGCCGGCGAAGAACTCATCGGTCCAGAAGTAGATGGACTCCTTAAAGCGCACGGCGAAACCAATAGCGACGGTCACCAGGAACCAGCAGAAGCTCTTGGCCACGGCCGCAAAGTCACGGCGCATGAGGAACACCAGCGCATATGCCGCGGGGGTGATCTTAATTCCCGCCGCGATACCCACGCCCAGTCCACGCAGTTTCTTGGGCAAAAAGCCCAGCACATCGGAGACCACCAGCAGCGCGAGGAAGACGTTGATCTGCCCGAAGAGCACGTTGGCGCGCAGCGGGTCGAGCAGCATCACAACACCGAGCACGCAGGTAGCCATCAGCTTCGGACGCTCAGAGCCGAGACGAGTGAAGACCATCCACAGCATCGCCCACACCGCCGCCAGCGTGGCGAACGTCCAGATGATCTGCAGGGTCACCGGCCCCGCCCAGGTCAGCGGGTAAAACAGCAGCGCCGCAAACGGTGGGTAGATGAAGCGGAAACCCGATCTGGTGGGAAACTCTGGTGAGTAGAGATCCTGGTCTCGTCGTAGTGCCCAGCCGGCGTCTTGGAAGACCTCGAGGTCCATCATGTAGGCAGTTGCCGCAAGATAGATGAAGTCGATGACAACGACCAGCGACACCAGCCCAAATACAATTGCCAAGATCCGTCTCTGCATGACGGAAAGCGTCGAGAGTCTGTCCATGAGCATGATTCGACACTACCGCACAGTTCTTCCTACTCAGGCCTTAGAGTGGGAGGTATGTTCGTGGAAAACTATCGCAAGGTTCGCTCCGAGATCGACGACGCTTGCCGACGAGCTGGGCGCCAGCCCTCCGAGGTCCGCCTGCTGCCCGTCAGCAAGACTGTGCCTGTCGACGCCCTGGTGGAATCCTGGCCGGAGCTCGCAGCAGCCGGCTGCGCTGGCCTGGCGGAAAACCGCGTCCAGGAAGCGGTGGCCAAGGCGGAGGCATTCCGGGAGGCCTTCGGCGACAAGGCACCACATATGGCCATCATTGGTCCACTGCAGACGAATAAGGCCGGCCACTTGGTCAGTTGTGCTGATGAGTTTCAGGCTCTGGACCGCCCGAAGGTGGCCGGAGCACTGCAGCGTCGCTTGGCCGATTCCGAGCGCACGCTCGATGTCTTGATTCAGGTCAATGCCTCCCGCGAGCCGCAGAAGTCGGGTCTGGCGCCGAGCCACGCGGCGGAGTTTGTCCGCATGTTTGGCCCCGATGGCGAATACCCGAACCTGCGTCTGCGCGGGTTTATGACCATCGCGGCCCAGAATGATCCGAATGTGCGCGAGACCTTCGCGGAGCTGCGGGAGCTGCGGGACAGTCTGCTCGGGGATTTGCGGGACGGTGTCAGCCTCAACGAACTGTCAATGGGTATGTCCGGCGACTACCGCGAAGCCATCGCCGAGGGGGCGACCACCGTGCGTGTGGGACGCGCCATCTTCGGTGAGCGCTCCTATCAGAAATAAAGGTCGCGAAATAGAGGTAATCTCAATGCCATGAGTTCTGATGTCTCCCCGTGCTCCCGTCGTCGTTTCCTCCTGGGAACTGCCGCCACTGCAGCTGGCGCACTCGTAGCCGCTTGTGCACCAAAGTCTGCGGTGGAGAAGGTTGACGCTGCCGACATTCCGGTTGGCGGCGGTGTGGTGATCGGCAATTACGTCGTCACGCAGCCGGAGGAAGGCAAGTTCGCCGCTTTCTCCAGCTCCTGCCCGCACCAGAATGGTCGTATCACTGAGGTCAGCAATGGTGTGATGATTTGCCCGAACCACAACTCCCACTTTGATATTGCTACTGGTGAGGTTGTTTCTGGCCCCTCGCGTAAGCCCGCTGGTCAGGCATCGCTTTCAGCCGAAGGCACTGAGCTGATTGTGGGCCAGAAGTAGGTTCCGGAAGCAGATTAGTGGTCGGTGGGTTCAAGGCCTAGAAGATCTACGCCAGCCGGCGCCAGCTGGAATCGCAGCGGACGGCGGCTCGTCGGCGTTGCCAGTCCTTGAGCCTCTAACTCGGCGAGATACTTTCGCGCTGTCCGCTTCTCCTTGCCGATGGTGTCGGCGACGTGTTCGAGCTTGATCCCATAATCAGGTCCGAACAACCGAGCCTGTGCCAGGACAAACAGCGTCCCGATCTCGTTGTCTGTCAGCGACACGGATAGTGCCTGCTCGGGCGAGTTGGTTAGCTCAGCTACCCGCTGTTCAAGCTTCTCGCACTGGTGGGACTTCATCTGCAGCTCTTCCAGCAAATACTGCTGAGCATTCAGAATGACATCAGCCATCACCTCGACGAAGAACGTGACTTCGCCCCGGTTCATTGGGTCTTCCGTAGTGGTAAAAGCCTTGTAATACTTCGCTTTATCCTCAGCGAGTTGGCGAGAAATAGTCAGCGCTGTGGCAGGTGAGAGTGTCTCCCGCAAAGCCACTGACAGCAGAAAACGCCCCATCCGACCATTGCCGTCATAAAACGGGTGAACGAACTCGAACATGAAATGGCTTGCCAGGATTCGAATAAGCCGATTGTCCTCTGAGGAATTCACCGTTTCCAGGAACTCATTGAGAAGTTGGTGAATGGCAGCTTCACTTTCAACACCGCGATGAATCTGTCGCTGCCCATCGGTAATTGTGACCGTTGATGCTCTAAAGAGTTCACCGTCTAACTCGTCCTCGGCGCCAATTTCATCGCCGAGAAGTTGATCGTACTGCTGCCGGATCCCTGTGAGCGTTGTCGGAAACTCAATCCGCTCATCGTTTGCCAGCCGGAAATAGAGCTGACTGAACTCATGAAAGCGCTTGTGCTGGGTTCCCGAAGTGTTGTCCAACGCTTCGGCGACTTCTCGCCGTGTGGAGTGGATTCCCTCAATCTCATTGGTGGCTACCACCTCGGCCAGGAGCAGACTGAAGAGATAGTGAGTCCGCGCTGCACCCGGCAGACGATTCCACAACTGTGAAATCTGCAGCTCTAGAGACAGAATCTTTTCAACCTTGGCTGCGAGATCGCTTGTAATGCAGCAAAAGAGTGGCCACTGCCCCAGCGGAAAGTGCCACTGAATCGTCGACGGGGAGTCTTTGCGTGACTGGTACTCGCTCTCCACTGCCTGTTCCGCATCGTGTGCAGACATGTGGAAGATCCTCTTAAGCGGATAGTGCTTCACGGCGAGTCTCCCCTTCTGTTTCCAATGCTTTTTACATGATGCTTTCTACATATAGTGCCCTAAAAACGAACCCTTAATGTAAAAAATCACCGTTTTTTACATTAAGGGTTCGTTTCTTGGTGTCTAAATGTACCTTGCTGGCGATTTTCCCCCTACCGCGTTACCCTTACCGCCGCGGCTTCAACCCCGCCACAGCACACGCACCAGCGATGAAGGACAGCGCCACCAGCCACGGAATCAGCCCTGCCCACTCGAAGCGACTGAACACCATGCCGGATACCCAACCGACAATGGACGAGCCCGCGTAGTAGCTGAACAGATACATCGATGACGCCTCGGCGCGGTCGCGCTGTGCCACCAGGCCCACGCCAGACGAGGACAGCGAGTGCGCCACGAAGAACGATGCCGTGAACACGAGCACGCCCACGATCAGCGCGGACAACCACGGCAGCAGCGCCAGCCCCAGGCCCATGCACGCCGCCAGAGTCGCAATGGCGATGAGGCGACGGCGGCTCACCGTCTTCGCCCACACACCCGCGCGTGCCGACGACCACGTGCCCGACAGGTAGAGAATAAATACGAACCCTGCCAGTGCCGGGGAGAGCCCGAACTTATCGCCCAGTCGGAAGCCCAGGTAGTTGTACAGGGAGACAAAAGCTCCCATAAACAGGAACGCCAGGGCGCACAGCGCCAGGATGCGCGGGTCGCGCAAATGTCGCGCAATGGCCTGCCCCTCCCCTGCAAACGACAGTTTCTTCGGCTTAAACCTGCGCTGTTGCGGCAGGAAGTACCAGGTCAGAATGGCGAAGATGAACGCCACCGTCGCCGAGACCGCAATCGCCACCCGCCAGGAGGCGAACTCCAGCACAATGGACGGAATGATACGGCCGAGCAGGCCACCGACCGTCGTGCCCGAGATATACAGCCCCATCACGCGACTGACGTGGTCGGCGTGGACTTCCTCACTGACATACGCCATAGCCACTGCGGGCACACCGGCAATGACAATGCCCTGCAACAGGCGCAGCGCAATCATCGAACCGATGCCCGGCGCGATTGACACCACGAGCCCCAGTAGCGTTGCCACAAATGCGCTGATGACGATGACGCGCCTGCGCCCAAAGCGTTCCGACAAAATGGACACCGGGATAATCGCACAGGCCAAGCCACCGGTGGTGGCGGATACCGTCAGCGCGGCGGTGGCGGGGTCGACCGATAGCTCGTCGGAAAGCGTGGGCAGTAGCGCCTGCGTTGCGTAGAGCGCTTGGAACGATGCCAGGCCAGCGAAAAGCACAGCAATAAGCGCGCGACGGAATCCGGGATCTTCTGGCCGCAGTCCTTCGATCTGTTCGGGGTTTTCGTTAGCGCTAGTCACTTGTCCTACGTTAGCCCTCCCTCCAAACCCCTCGCTGAATACACGGATTCAGAAAACCTTTTTAATTCGCCCGCGGTATCGCTTTCGTTTTATTAGTTTCGTAGGCATGACTACTTCTTCCGCACAGCCACAGAGTCGCAACCACGACCGCGAGTACGACATCGTCGTCTACGGTGCCACGGGTTTCGTGGGCCGCTTGATTGTGGACTATCTGGCTAAACACGCCGGTCAGACGAAGGTGGCGCTCGCAGGCAGGAACGCCCAGAAGCTTGCCGACGTCGCGGAGAACGCAGGCGTATCGGACTGGCCGGTCATTGTTGCGGATGCTGCCGACCAGCCGGCGGTGGCTGAGCTTGCGGCCAGTACAAAGGTGGTGCTGACCGTTGTGGGGCCGTATGCGAAGTACGGTCGCACCCTGGTGGCCGAGTGCGCCAAGGCCGGTACTCACTACGTCGACCTTTGTGGCGAGGTGCTGTTCGTCCACGACTCCATTGCGAATAACCACGAGGTGGCGCAGCAGACCGGAGCGAAGATTGTCCACTCCTGCGGCTTCGACTCGATTCCTTCCGACGTCGCTGTCCGCGAGCTCCACGAGGCGGCCCACACCAAGCTCGGTGAGACAACCCTGTTGTTCAAGCACGTCAAGGGCGGGGTCTCCGGCGGCACTATCGATTCGGTCCGCGTCCAGCTTGCACAGGCCAAGAAGGACCCCAAGCTGCGTCGCATCATCGCCGATCAGTACGCCCTGGCTGAGCCGGGTCCCGACCAGGGTAAGTTCGGCGTCGACCTGCGCCCGGCGCGCTTCCGCCGCCACTGGCGAGCGCCCTTCTTCATGTCGCCGTTCAACACCCGCATTGTTCAGCGCTCGGCGATGCTGGCGGATTACGGTGATTCCTTCCGCTACCGCGAGCTACTCAATGTCGGCCGTGGTCCGAGGGCTTTCGTGCGCGCAAATATTTTTGCGGCTGTCTGCAGGTTGGCGCTGGCGGCGATGGCGTTCGGGCCGACGGCCAAGCTCATTGATAAGAAGCTGCCGAAGCCGGGTGAGGGCCCGAGCGCTGAAGAACAGGCCGAGGGTCGCTTCACCATCGAGGCCTACACTGTCGATACTTCCGGCATTCACTGGCGTTCCAAGGTGTCTCTCGAGGAAGACCCGGGGTACGCAGGCACCGCGATTATGATTTCCAGCGCCGCCCTCGCACTCGTCCACGACGATCTGCCGGACGCTACCGGCGTGCTCACTCCTACTGTCGCGCTTGGCGACGCCCTGTCCCGCCGTCTCCGCGCGGGCGGCATGACCATTGAGGCGGTGCAGGCTCGATGATTGGCGGCCTGACCGGTGCTTTTGCGAATCTCACCCGCGGACCGAAACTGCCGAGTGTAGGTGGCGGCCGTGCGTTAGTGACCGGCGCTTCCTCCGGCATCGGCTGGGCATGCGCGGAGGCACTGGCCGAGGCCGGTTTCGAGGTCGTTGGTACGTCCCGCAGGGGCGCCGAGGCGCCGCACCCCGAGGGCGTGCAGATGGTGGCGCTCGACATGTCCAGCGCCGACGACATCGCTGCTGTGGTCGCCCACGGGCCTTACGACGTCGTCGCCGCCAACGCCGGTGAGAGCCAGTCGGGCGCTTTCGAGGAGCTACCCCGCGAGGCGATTGAGCGTCTCTTCCAAGTCAATGTTCTGGGACAGGTGGAGCTGTTACAGCAGCTGCTGCCCGGCATGCGCGAGGCCGGTCGTGGCCGAATTGTGCTGGTTGGCTCGATGCTCGGCGGGTTGCCGCTGTCCTACCGTTCTTCTTACGTGGCGACGAAGGCCGCTATCCGCGGCTTCGGGCTTTCGTTGCGCGGTGAAGTCGCGCAGTTCGGTATTGGGGTGACGGTTGTCGAGCCGGGTGCCATCAACACGGGGATTTCTACACGTCGGACGACGTATGGCGATGAGGGCTCCGTTTACGCTGCTGATGTCCACCGCATGCTGACGAAGTTGAATGCCAATGAGAAAGGTGGCATTCCCGCTTCTGAGATTGCTGAGGTGGTTATGCGCGAAGTGGCTGCCGAGCGACCTTTGGCTCTAGTGGCGCGGGGGTCGTCGGCAAGCGTTGCGGTGCCCTTCATGCGCCGAATCCCGACGCAAGCGATGTTGACCATCATGCGCCGGGTGCACGGGCTGCGGTGAGTTAATCGGCGACGGCGCGCATTTCAACGGCCTGCGCACACGCCTCCGCGGCTTCGTGGGCTAGGTTGATGGCCTCTTGCTCGTCTGCGACTTGGACGATCCAAAAAGCTGACGGGAACGTCATCGCGTTGTAGTACGGCAGATCGCTGTGTGAACCATCCGGCAGCACCGTCATGGCATCCTCCGGCGGTACCAGCCCGCCGGACATAACCCAGTGGCCTTCGTCCTGAAGCTTCTGATTGAAGCGCCCAATCCGTTCAAAGGCAGCGTGCATTTCCTCATCAGAGTCATACGCGTTGATATCTCTGCGGCCATGGACCGTGAAAAAGTACTGCACACCAAGCTCCTGAGTTTCGTTTTGCTAAGTGTAACAGATTGCGCGGGGCTGGAACCGGGAATTTGCACGGAATTTAGAGCTTTGGTTAAGCGTTTTTGCGGCCAGGGCCTAGTTTTCCTGTCTCGCAGCGGCGGCTCGCTGTGCCCTAATCTCCGCTACCTGCTGCTTGCGGGTATTGAAACCCATGCGCCACGGGGCGGCTAGACCTGACTCGGGGGCATGCGGGTTATCGCGCCAAGATTTGCCCTCGTTGTAGGCCTGCGCGCCCTCACGGTATGCGGCGGATTGCTGAGAAAAGGTTGGATACGGCTGTTCGGTGGTCTGCCTGGCCTGCGCGCCGACAGCTTTCATTCTTGCGCGCAGTTCCTTGACTTTGTTCTTCGCCCTTTCGTCATGCTGTTCCTGCTGCTCTGCAATCTCAGCGAGTGCCTGCTGCTCGGTGATGGGGTCGAACGAGTCTTGTCCTGCCTTGTCGTAGGCTTCCTTAGCGCGCGGGGTGCGCTCCCAATCACGCAAAGACGGATTGTAAACGCACCAGTCTTCCTGACCGTCATCTTTGTAGATACTGCCGCTGTGATCCCAATACCTTGTCATGCGTTTACCCTCCTGAGTGTTTTTCATGGGTGTGACTACGCCGTTAGGTACAGGGAACCCGAAGGCGACAGAACCTACACTAACCTCTCCGCAGCTTCCGCCAGACCCAATCAACAATCACGAAGCCAACAAGCGTCACACCAAACAGTGGTGCAACCACCGAGTAGGCAATCAACAGCGCCACAACAGCTGCTGCAACACCCGGGCGAATGTCCCGCCAACGCGTCGGCGCCGGGAGCCTGCCAGGTCGGCCACCTCGACCGCGCCCAAACCACATGGCGTACCCGCGCACAATCATCGCCAACAGAGCGACACCAATCAGTGCCAGGACCAGCTGATTCACCCACCCGAACAGGATGCCCATGTGCGCGTTAATCAGCCATTCGGTCAGCTTCGCCGGCAGCGGCCAGTCCGCAAAATGAATCCGATCGACCATCGCTCCGGTCGAACCGTCAACGGTGACGGTCTCAATGCCCATCCGCCATTCCTCGCGGGCTTCCTTGGCCATCCACACCGTGCCAGCCTCCGGTGGTGTCAGTTCGACTTTCCCGGACAGGCCCTCGGCACGTGCGAGGTTCATAACACTATCTGCCTCTGACCAGTCATAATTCGCTGGTGCAGTCGCAGTCATGGCTGGTTTCGGTGCGTACCAGTCCATCGTCTCGCGCAGCTTTGCGATGCCCGTTCCAGCCACCCACGACCACGTCAGGCCGGTGACGGTCAGGAACAAAAGTCCAACACTGACCGCCACGCCAACATTCGCGTGACGACGCATATGATGCGCCCTCTTACTTGTTCCCTGTGTCCGCTTGCGACGCGAACGATCCCACCAGAGCCAGAGGCCACCAATAGCCAGTGCGCCCATCCAGGATGCTGCCGTCTCGGAGTAGAGGCGACCGAAGTTGCTATCAATCCAGAGTCTGCGGTGCCCTTCAGAGATCCACGCCCGCAGTGGCAGCGCCGCCGAGGAACCGTATTGCACCAGGTCACCCTTGATGCTCAGGTCGCCTGGGTCGACGAACACCGCATGTCGGTAGGACTCCGACTTCAGCTGCTCATCATTGAACATGACTCGCGTTGTCTGCCCCGGCTTTTCCGGGACCTGCACCGCGGTCACCGGCAGGTCAGGGTGCACGCGCTGCGCGACCTCAACCTGCTTTTCCAGCGGTTGTGCGGGAAGGCTTGATGTTGCGGTTAGCTCTTCGTGGTAAACCACCTTTTCTATGCTCGGGGCGAGGGCATACGCCACGCCTGTGATAGCTGCAATAACGAGTAGTGGCGCAACGAGGATGCCTGCAACGACATGGATTCGGTGCAGTAATGCTCGTGGCCCACCATTTTTCTGAGTCTGTGCGACGGGGTTTGCGGCTGGCGTTCCAGCGGCATCGCCTGTGGCTATTGAAGTCATGCCTCATTAGTCGGACGAACTGCCCCAGTTGTTCCCCAGCAAGCTCACTTTTATTACTTCCAGGGGTAGCCATTCGGCCACGCACCTCGTTGTCGGCCACCTTGTGCGCAACTACCCGTCGTTAAGCACGCGTACCCTCGTAGACATGGCTTATCCAGACGTGTACCACGCCGATGACAACCGCTATGAGACAATGCCGTACAACCGCTCCGGCAGCACGGGGCTGAAGCTTCCAGCCATTACGCTGGGACTTTGGCATAACTTTGGTGATGACCGACCGCTCGAGACGCAGCGTGAAATCCTGCGCACCGCGTTCGACCACGGCGTCACGCACTTCGACCTCGCCAACAATTACGGCCCACCGCAGGGCTCTGCGGAGGCGAATTTCGGTCGCATCATGGCCAAGGATTTCGCTCCCTACCGCGATGAAATGATCATTTCCTCCAAAGCCGGTTGGTACATGCAGGATGGTCCCTACGGCTTCGGCGGCTCGCGGAAGTACCTCGTGGCCAGCTGCGATGCCTCGCTGAAGCGCATGGGCCTGGATTATGTGGACATTTTCTACCACCACCGCCCCGACCCGGATACGCCTATCGAGGAAACCGTCGCCGCCCTCGATTTCCTCGTCCGGTCGGGTCGCGCGCTCTACGTCGGCGTTAGCTCCTACTCCCCCGAGCTCACTCGCCGCGCGCAGAAAATTGCCCGTGAGCTGGGCACACCGCTGACCATTCACCAGCCGAGCTACTCCATGTTCAACCGCTGGATCGAGGACGAGCTGCTGGCAACCTGCGCCGACGAAGGCATGGGCGTCATCGCCTTTTCCGCGCTTGCGCAGGGGCTTCTCACCGACCGCTACTTGGATGGCGTGCCGGAGTCCTCGCGTCTCGGGGCGCACAAGATGAACTCGGGGTTCCTCAACGACGACACGCTCACCGCCATCCGCGAGCTCAACGCCATTGCTTCACGACGAGGCCAGTCCCTGGCACAGATGGCCATCTCGTGGGTGCTCCGCCGTGACGAAGTGACCTCAGCCCTGATCGGTGCATCCTCGGTGAAGCAGCTGAAGAACAGCCTCGGCGCCCTGGACGCTGCACCGTTTAGCGATGAAGAACTCGCGGAAATCGACAAGTGGGCTGTCGACCGCGGGATTAATCAGTGGCAGGGCGCTACGGAGTCTGTGTAGGGAGCTCATCGAGCGCCGGCAGCACATACTCGATCAGCTCATCAATCTGTTCTTCCGCATCCCGCTTCGAGGTGCGGAAGTTGATGCTGACGTGATTGATGCCGAGCTGTCGCTGGGATTGCAGCAGTTCAATGAGCTTGTTGCGACCAAGGCGGTACCCGAAGTGGCCGCCCTGCGCGGGGGCGTCGGGATCTTCATGCAGGTCAATCCACAGTGATTCCAGGAATGGTTTGAACACGTCCTCACCGCACTCCTGAGCCACAGCCTCCTGCCAGTTGGCGATGTTTTTCTTCTGCATCTCCAGGCCCTTGTGGTACATGAACCACCCGTCGGTATGCGCGGCCTTCCACTCCAGGCTCTGCTGACAGGAGCCAGTGGCCAACAGCGGAACTCGGCGTGCCAGTGGCTTGGGCACCACATCGGATCCGCCCATCTTGCCCTCGGACCAGCGGATGGGCCGGTAGCTAGTACTGAGGGCCTTTTCATAGACCTCGATATGCTCGCGGAAGCGCTCACCGCGCTTGCCTTTGTCCTGGTTAAAGGCGGGGAACTCCTCGGGTCGGTCACCGGTGGCAACGCCAAAGAGGAAACGGCCGTCGGAAAGCCTGTCCAGTGTGGCAGCGCGCTTGGCCATCACCAGCGGATGCTGGAAGGGCACGACGACTGCACCGGTGCCGAGCGCGATATCGGTGGTGTGTGCGGCGATGTAGCTGAGGTACATCCAGGGGTCGTAGACCTGGCCGACGTCGCCAAATGTTTCCACGCGCAGCGGGATGTCGCGTGCCCAGACCGCCGCGATGCCTGCGCGTTCGACTTTCTGAATCAGCCGAATCTGGTTGCTCAGCGCGTCCCTGGGCTCGGCTTCGGCGTCCTGCTCGATGGGCAGACTCAGCCCTACCGTGAGTCGGCCCGGCGCGAATGTGCGCTGGTAACCGGGTAGTTCGTCGATAGGCTTGTCCGAAAGATCAAACAGCGAGCTCATGGTGCTCCACGGTAGTACAGCTCGAGGTGCGGCACTCGTCGTTAAGCTGGGAGCATGCTTGAGGATGTCATCATCGTCGGTGGCGGCCAAGCTGCCCTCGCTACCGCCTATTACTTGCACAAACGCGGCATTGATCCGCTCATTCTGGACAATCAGCCCGCTCCCGGCGGCTCCTGGCGCAATGTCTGGCCCTCACTGACGCTCTTTTCCACCCCGGACTTTTCCAACCTTCCGGGCATCCAGATGCCCGATTATGACGGTTTCCCGCCCGCTTCCCACGTGATTGACTACCTCAGCTCCTACGAAAAGCGCTACGAACTGCGCGTCCAGCGCCCGGTCACCGTCACGCACGTCTCCCATGACGGCACCTTCCAGCTCACCAGCGATGCCGGCGACTTCGAATCCCGACAGCTCATCGCCGCCACCGGCAACCGGCCCTTCGTCCCGTATTACCCCGGCACGACCTCCGCGAAACAGTGGCATTCGGCCAACTACCCAGGTCCCGAGCCATTCGAAGGCTCCCGCGTTGCCGTTGTCGGCGCGGCGAACTCCGGCGCCCAAATAGCCTCTGAACTGGTGCTTTCCGGCATCGACACCACCTGGTTCCCCCGCCACGAACCACGCTGGATGCCCGACGACGTCGACGGCCGCGTCCTGTTCAAACGCTACCGCCAGGGCGCCACCGACAGCATTGGCGACATCGTTGCCCTACCGCCCGTCCGCAAAGCCCGCGACTCCGGCGCACTCACCTGGACACCCATGTTTTCTTCGCTTGACGACGTCCACGCGGACCACCTCATCTGGTGCACCGGTTTCCGCCCAGCGCTCGACCCTTTCCGCAGCATCGACTCTGACCTCATCGAGTTCGTCGGCTACGGCGACTGGGTTGGCCCCGGTGCCGCCACGATCATGGGTGTTGGCCCCTTTGCTAAGCGCGCGGCCGAGCGGGTGGCTGCCCGTCTGTCAGCATGACCTGCATCAACAGCATGTCCAACCAGCGCCCGTTCTTCGCCCCCACCTGCGGCAATAGTCCAACGCGCTGGAAGCCATACTTTTTGTGCAGCGCAATCGACCCCTCGTTGCTGCCTTCTATCGCCGCAACCAAGACGTGCTTTCTCGCCTCACGAGCAGCATCGATGGTCGCGCTTAACAGTGCGCCTCCATCCATGCGATGCGATCCTCCGCACTGACAGTGTCATCATTCCAGATGGCGACGGTGTTGATTACGGCTTCGTTGTAGATCTCCGCGATTGCCGCGGCATCGTCCCGCGTTGCGTGCCGGATGATCATGGTTTTACTCCCCGCTGTCTGCGCTGTTTCTGCGCTGTTTATCTGCGCTCTGCTTTTATGAAAGCGAGATTACCAAGCTTTCGTTTTCGAACGGGTGTTTTATTTATGTTTTTGGACCAGGACCTAGCGTACGCCCTGCAAATGCCCAGCTAAACGGTGCCTTTATAGTCGGCTAACCATCTTCGAAAACTCCTCAAAATTCTCTTTCATTTCTCTTTACAAGCCAGAAAAGCGCCTGTAAGATAGCAAGTAAGTTCGAAAGAAAACCGACAACCATTGGAGCACCAGGGGGATCCAATGAAGTCCGAACAAGTACCCGAACCATATTGGGCTCACGAAAATCCTGAAGATGAGCTCTCAGCACTCGCGCGGGCTACCAACCGCGCCCAACTTGAGTTAATTAAAGCCTGCTGCCCTGCAGGTGATGATGACGTTGAAAACCATGCCGCTCGCATCAGCGTTCGGTTGGGAATCACTCGCAGTGAGGCACTACGTATCTGTGACATTGGCCTGTTGCTGGAGAAAATGCCACAGTTGGCGGAATATGCCCGGGAAAGCTGCGCATTATCCATGCGGCAACTCGGCATCATTGCACATGGCGTAGTCGGCATCGAGCCTGATCAAATACCCGATGCAGAGAAGAAGATTCTGGCATTGGTTACGCCACGGAAGCGTCGTCAAGCAATGATTGGTCCTCGCACGCTCACCACCAAAATTGGTGATATTGCTGCGGATTTGGATGACCGCGCTCGTGCCGACGGCACAATTCCCACCATCACCGATACGGAATCGGTGACTCTGGTGGAACGTCCCGACAGCTACTCCCAAATCATTCTCACCCTGCGGCCGGACCGCGCCTATTTTGCCATGTGCGCAATTGAAACGGTCTTCCGCGCGAATGAGGAAATGACGCAGGCGGATGCATTTGTGGAACTCATCCACCAGCGCACCAATGCGGAAGTTGTGCTCAATGTTTTCCGCGAGCCCCACAGTGATGACGCCTGGCTGGACGGTGCCGGCTGGCTAGGCGCGCTGGTCACGGAGGAGTGGATGCAAAAGGTGACGAATGTCCGCCTCTCAGCAGACAGCGCCACCAATGGTTACCGTCCAACTCCAGCGCAGGTCGCCCGCGTCCACGGTCGCGATGGAACATGTCGCTTCCCCGGCTGCGAAGTCCCAGCGTACAAGTGCGATATTGACCATATCGCGCCGTACAACCAGGAAGACCCCGAAGCCGGTGGCCCCACCGACACACAGAATCTGCACTGCCTATGCAGGAAGCACCACAACCTGAAAACCCACAAGCTCTGGGATATCACCGCTTATGAGGACGGCTCAGAGGTGTGGTCCTCTGCCGACGGCGTTACCGCGGCGACCGTCCCGGCCGGACCATTAGCCGGGTTCGGGCGACAGACATTTGACAAACGCGCTACTCAGAAGACGAAAGCACGCCATGACCACTACATGAAGTGGTGGCTGTCATTCGCGGCTGTGCCAGATCTGGTCTTTGATGATGGGGAGGATTAACCCAGCGGACCACCGCAGTTCGGCCATGCGCCAGCACCCTGGGAGGCAAGCACGCGCTCGCCAATCTCAATCTGCTGCTCCTTAGTGGCCTGGTCAGCCGTCGGTGCGTACTGGTCACCGCCGTGGCCACTCCAGGTCTGCTGCGAGAACTGCAGTCCGCCGTAGTAGCCGTTACCGGTATTGGTCTGCCAATTTCCGCCGGACTCACAAGCCGCAACCTGATCCCAGGCGCTGACTGATGCAGCGTTAGCGGCCGCGGTCGGGGCAGCAATCATGCCTGCTGCCACAGCGGCGGATGCGATGAACTTACCGGAAAAACGCATAAAAAGAGAACACTCCTAAAGGGTTGACTTTTCTCTTGGGCGACCAACCTACGCGCCCCCTCCCCCGTCCTGTCAACCCGTATCCTGGAAAGCATGTCCGTGGCAGATGTCGTCCGCAAGACCGAGAGAAGGATCAACGCGCTGGCCGCCAAGCGTTCCAAAAACGCTGGTTGGGAACCGGAAATTATCGGTTTCACCGGGTACGGAAATGCAGAGCGCGTGCGCGTATTCGGCCGTGTCCTCCTGAAGGATCCGGCCAAAAAACGAGACGAAGAACGAAACAAAAAACGCGGTTTTTGGCAGTTCTTTACCGTCGAACTCGCGGACTTTCCTGTCACCATCACTGCTGGCAATCGCACGGTGGAAACCACCACGGATAGCAACGGCTATATCGAGGTACTAATCAGGAATCACGGCCTCGAACCCGGCTGGCACGAAATTACCATCAACGACACTCCTGCAGAGGTCCTCATCCTCTCCCCGGAGACCAAATACGGCATCGTCTCCGATATTGATGACACCGTTTTGGTCACTATGCTGCCGCGCGCCCTCATCGCCGCCTACAACTCCTGGGTCAAGGAGACAGATGAGCGCAAGGCCGTCGCTGGCTTCGGCGAGTTCTATGCGCAACTTCGCCGTCGTTACGCGAGCAAAACGGACGAGGACACGGACGTCCCCGTCATCTACCTTTCCACCGGAGCGTGGAACACCTTCAGCACACTAAAAAAGTTCCTGCACCGCAACAACTTGCCGAAGGGCCCACTGCTTCTCACCGATTGGGGGCCAACGCCCACCGGCCTGTTCCGCTCCGGCAAGGAACACAAGAAGGTGCGGCTGCGGGACCTGTTTATTGACTTCCCCGAGATCAACTGGATTCTCGTCGGCGATGATGGCCAGTACGACCCGCTCATCTACGGCACGGCCGCGGCGGAGCATCCGGACAAGGTCGCGGCAATCGCAATCCGCAACCTCACTCCCAGCGAGCACGTGCTCTCTCACGGCACGGCGGTGCCAATTGAAAAGTTGGAGAACAAGGAGGTCCCGTTCATCGAGGGCGCCGACGGCTATGAACTGCTCAAACAGATTGACCAGCTGCCGCAACCATGATCTATCTCCGTCATGCCCGTATTCACGATGATGCCGAGCTCCCGGCGTACGTCGTAAAGCTCGCGCTGCCCTTCCCCATGACCTTCACCACGCCGATTACCATCCTGACCGGCGAAAACGGCAAGGGAAAGTCGACGGTGCTGGAGGCGTTGGCATCGGCGATGGGGGTCGATACAGACGGCGGCTCGCGATACAAGACGCAAGAGCGCACCTCCCCGGTCCCACTGGCGCTGACCAGGCGCAATCCCCCGGATACGTTTTTCTTTCGCGGCGACGCGCACCTGAACCTCGCGCGCTATTACGAGTCGCTTGGGCAGCTACCAGGTGGCAGAGAAATGGCAGACCTCACCCAGATGAGCCACGGCCAATCCATCATGACGCTGGCCGAACGCCGCTTCAGCGCCGAATCACTGATCTTCCTCGACGAACCCGAGGCCGGACTGTCGGTCCTACGCCAACTGGAGCTCCTCGGCCGCCTCGGCGCGCTCGCGGAAGCCGGCGCACAGATCATCATGGCGACGCATTCCCCCATCCTGCTCGCCGCACCGGAAGCAACAATCATTTCGCTTGACGACGCCGACACCACCCACTTCGAAGACACCCTCGCGGTACGGGCAACCAGGGATTTCCTAGCCGATCCCGTCGGCATCGCGGACTACATGGTGGAGCGTTTTACTTCGGATTCTTAAGCCCCAGCGCCGCCACGACACCCAGGGCCGACAGTGCCACCGGCAACCACATCGCGTCACTCATGGCGGTGGTGAAGTCGCCACGGTTGCTGCTGAGAGCTGCGGCCATGACGGTAGCAATCAGCGCGCTGCCCAGCACACTGCCAATCTGGCGGATGGTGTTGTACACACCGGAGGCGGCACCGGCGAGGGACGGGTCGATGTTGCGAGTAGCAGCCGTCGACAGCGTGCCCCAAATAAACGCGTTTGCCACACCGAATGCGGCGCCCGGCAGTAGCAGCCACAGCACGGAGAGGTCCTCGTGGATGAGGTAGTGGAACCCGAGCATGCCCACCAGCGAGGACCCAAAACCGATCAGCGCGAACTCGCGGAACTTCAGCCGGTCCAGCATTCGCCCAGTCCACGGTGCCATGACACCGGAAATGACCGCCTGCGGCACGAGCAGTAGTGAGGCCTGGATGGTCGATAGGTCGCGAGCATTCTGGGCGAAGAGGATGATTGGGAAACCAACCGCGACCACCAGCGCCCCCGTCACAGCAATCGCCAGCGAGGAGATGGTGAAGTTGCGATCCTTAAAAAGGGACAGCGGCATCAGCGGTTCGGCCGTCGTCTTGGCCTCCCACGCGGTGAATAGTCCAAGAACCACCACGCCACCGGCAATCAGTGCCCAGATCCAACCGGACCAGCCGGCACTCTCCCCCTCCTGAATGCCGAAGACCAGCAGGAACATACCAATCGCGCTGAGTACAACACCGAGATAATCAATCTTGTTGCGGTGCGTCTCAAAGGTCGGCAGATAGCGGAACGCAAAAACGAGCCCGATCAGCCCAATCGGCACATTAATGAGGAAAATCCAGCGCCAACTCAGCAGCTCAATCAACACGCCACCGGCCAGCGGCCCCGTCAGCGAGGCAATTCCGGCCGCCGCACCCCACAGGCCCATCGCCGCACCGCGATGCGCCGGCGGAAACATCTGCGTAATCAGCGCCATCGTCTGCGGCGTCAGCAGCGCGGCCCCCAGTCCCTGCACCACGCGGGCAATGATCAGCATGCTTAACGACGGCGCCAACCCACACGCCAGCGACGCCAACACGAAGATAACCAGGCCCGCTACATAGGTGTGCTTGACTCCCCAGAGGTCACCGAGCCTGCCAGTAATGAGCAACGGCACGGCATAGGCCAGCAGATAACCACTGGTCACCCACATGACCTGGTTGAGCTCACCGCCCAGTTCATGCTGGATGGTGTTGATACCAACGGTGACAATGGTGGCGTCGACCAGGATCATGAAGAAGCCGAGTAACACGGTCCATAGCGCTGGCCACGCCTTTTTGGGATCAAACTGAGTATTCAAATCTGTAGCCACTCGGAGTTATGTTAGTTGATGGCTCGGGTGTTAGTTGATGGCACAGTAAAATCCAGGCTATGGCTGTTCAGCATATGACCGATGAAACCATCGCCGAGTTCTTCGCCAATCACCTCTCGCGGGTAGATGATGACACGCAGCGCGCTGTCGCTCTCGAGGTGTTGGAATGGGTTCATGAAAAGTACCCGGAACTCGGCGTTCGCATTGCCTGGAATCAGCCGATGTTCACGCTCGATGGCACTTTTATCATCGGTTTTTCCTACGCCAAGAAACACATGTCCATCGCCCCAGAGCGCGACGGCATTGTGAAGTTCTCCGACGAGTTCGATGACCGCGGCCTCTCCTATGGCAAAATGATGGTCCGTTTCCCCTGGCCAAAAGATGGCAAAGCCGAGTCCATGCCGCTGGACCTGCTGGCCAAGATGATTGAGTTCAACATCGAGGACAAGCGCGGGATGACCAAGTTTTGGCGATAGGTCGGGGTCGATTACCAGCCCTGGAAGCTACCAAGCACTTAATGAGCATTCCTTTTCTCAGCGAGATCGCGCAGGAATGTGTCTTTGTCGTCGCAGTAAATCTCAATCGAGGAAACCATCATTGGTCCCTTGTAAAGATCTTCTGCCACGACCTGCGAATCGACTTCTAACCTGACGTTCACTTCACTCAAAACAGGCACCCTGAGATTGCCGTGCTCGTCAATTGCTACGTCCCCTCCTTCACCTGCCGTTACGGAGCTCGCATGACGTAAGTGTGACCACGGAATTTCACAAATAAGCCTTCGCCCATTTCGCAGTACGAGTCCTTGCGGTGTCATTAGATGTGGATGATCCCGAACAGTTACGTAAAATCCAGATAAAAGAACTACGGCATAAACACTAATTACCAGCAATAAATATCGCCAAAACGCATTAGAAATAGCAAAATGCACTATGCTTATTTCTGCAACGCTCAGCGCCAGTATCATAAAAACAACAGTTCGAAGGTTTCTATATGCTGTGAAGGATCTGACTTCACTGTCGACATTTCTCTGAGGCTTAAAAAAGGTGAAAGCAGCTAGCAGCGAACCAACTTCCGAAACGAGTAACGCTAGTATTTTTCGAGGTACGCCAAATTTCTTTGACGTCTCGGACAGCGAAGAAGCCCATGACCTGCCATTTCTGAGATAGTCTTGCCACATACCTCCAAACAGTAAGAGAAAAGCCGCAACCACCACGGCAAGTGGTAACAGGAATACCCAACCCGGCAAACCAGATACCACATTCATAAGAAGGAAAAGAACTCCTTCAAAAATAATTGCGGCACCCAGCATTGCTCTAAATACAATTTTCATGTTTGCCTTCCGACTATGAATTGGCAGGCTTTCCTCGGAAGAAGATTCCTCACCATGCAAGCTCTCTCTTAATATTTCTTACACATTCTTGAGTTGATTTTTCACGATATAAACAGGTACCAAACAATCGTTAAAATATGGCCGTGAGCCAAATTCATGACTGAACACCGCTATACCAATGTCGCAGATGGGGGCCGACCGCCCTCATGCTCATCTCAAAACTATTCAAGTTTTCTTCTACTTTCAATACAAAATGAGTTTTGAGATTTCTACATTTCTTCTCGCGAGCTGGCTGCAATGCTCGCTGGCCCACGCATCCGACGACTTATGGCCACGCTATTCACCTATCGATGCGCTACAGCGTGTCCACAAGTGAATAGCGCATCGACAAGTGAGAGAGCCTGGCCCACAGCGTGCGCATAAGTGCCGAAAAACCATCGATAAGTCAGGAGAATCCATCGACAAGTCCCCGAAACCTGACCATAAGTGCCGGACAGGGTTAAAGGAGAGTTAAAGGACAAGCCAACAACCTCAGCTCAGCATCTGCCTCTGCTTCAACCCAAGCCCCACCCCAAACCCCAACCCTAGAAACAAAAAATCCTCGGAAGCTTTTACACTTCCGAGGATCTTCGCTGTGGGCGAAGGGGGACTTGAACCCCCACGTCCGTAAAGGACACTGGCACCTGAAGCCAGCGCGTCTGCCATTCCGCCACTCGCCCGTGGGAACGAATAGAACTATAACACCCCGCGCTAATACACCACCAAATCCCCAGGCCAGCGCGCGTTTTCCACCACTTTTCAGCACTTAGCAATAGCAACTTCCCCCACAACCGTCGTCACTATTTGATAAACCTCAGTAGTTCCTAGCCCTTAACTGAAGGTGTAGGGCTCTATACTGTTGCTTAAGTATCGATAATTTTTGTGCACATTTTTTTCACGTAACCCGCCGCGGTTTGGCGGGAGAAGGCGAATTTCTTTAGTCAGATGGATTTCCTAGGACGCATCCGCAAGCTCGATAGCTCGCTTCAGCGCGGGCTCGATAACAGCTTTGCGCGCGTGTTCGGCGGCAAGGTTGTCCCGAATGAGTTAGAAGAATGCCTGAAGCAGGAAATTGAAGACTTCCTGATGCAGGACGCCAACGGTCAGTACTTGGCACCCAATGATTTCCGCATTGGCATCAGCGCTGCCGACTACAAGAACCTTTCTGCGTCCGAGCCCAACCTGCCGAATCAGTTGGCTGACCGCATGACACGCTACTGCCGCAACAACGGCTGGGGCTTCACCGGTTCCATTAGCGTCCACCTGCAGGCAGTGGAGTCTCTCCACACCGGCCAGTTGAAGACGGCCAGCACTTTCACCGAGGACACCGTGGGCACCTCGGAGTTCGCCCCATTCGAGGACAGTGCCGATGATGCCAACACTGACGCAGCCCCGTCGCAAAGCGATGATGAACCCCAAGCTGCAGAGACCTCTGCCGCCTACCACCCGCAGCCTGAAGCTGAGCAGTTCCCCACCGCTTCCCGCCCCATCCCCGCGGTCGACCCAGAGGCTGCAACTGAGCTGAGCAGCGCGACCGTGGGCGAAGACCAGTCCCAGGAAAAGACCGTCACCCTGCTGTTGCAGGACGGCTCCTCGCGCGTATTTGAGGTGCGCCATGGTTCGAACATCATCGGCCGCGGCACCGCTTCCGACTTCCGTCTCCCGGATACTGGTGTTTCCCGCCAGCATGCCGAGATCACGTGGGACGGCCAGGACGCTGTGCTCGTCGATTTGCATTCGACCAACGGCACCATTGTCAATGGCGAACCCATTGAGAACTGGCTGCTGGCCGACGGCGACGAAATCTCGTTGGGACATTCTGTTCTCGAAGTTCAGATTCGCTGATTCAGATCCGCTAAGTAGTGAGGTTCACCAGGTTCACATGCCACTGCCCTAGGTTTGCCGACACATTCCTGGAATAATTACGTCCGTGTGTTCGGTTTGCGGACCCACCAGCTCTACATAAGGAGGTTCCTCGGACGTGGAAGCTATCGTTTTTCTGCTTTCGCGCATCGGCGTGCTGGTCGTCCTGTGGTTTTTCATTTGGATGACGCTTCGCACCCTGCGTACAGAAACAACAGGCTCGGCTCCGCTGCGCCCACTTCGGCAGGCCAGCAGTGCTCCGGCCAAGCGTTTCCAGCGCTCGCAGACTCCACATCAGCTCCTTGTCACCTCCGGGCCGCTGGCGGGTTCGCGCATGAACCTAAACAACCAACGCGACATCACTATTGGCCGTTCAGAGTCGAATGCCTTCGTCCTCAACGATGACTTCGCCTCGGGCCAGCACGCTCGCGTCATCAACCGCGACGGCATCTGGTACCTGGAAGACCTGGACTCCCGCAATGGCACATTCCTCAATGGTCAGCGCGTGGAACAGCCGGAACGACTGGCTTCGGGTATGGAATTTCGTATTGGCCGTACAACTTTGAGGTTGCAACCATGAGTCTTGCTCTGAATTACACGGCCCGCTCTGACCGCGGCCTCATCCGACAGAACAACGAGGACTCCGCCTATGCGGGTTCGCGTCTGCTCGCGCTTGCCGACGGCATGGGTGGCCACGCCGCCGGGGAAATCGCATCCCAGCTGATGATCGCGGCTGTCTCTCGGTTGGACAATGATCAGCCCGGCCCCGATTTGCTCGAGTCCCTGCGCAGCGCCTGCATAGAGGGCAATAACTCCATTGCGGATGAAATTGAGCAGAACCCCTCTACGCAAGGCATGGGCACTACGCTGACTGCTCTGCTTTTCGACGGCACCCGCCTGGGCATGTGCCATGTCGGTGACTCGCGTGGCTATCTGCTGCGCGACGGGGAGCTCATCCGCATTACCCGGGATGACACTTATGTGCAGTCGCTGGTGGACGAGGGCAATCTCACCGAAGAAGAGGCGGCAATTCACCCTCAGCGCTCACTGATTTTGAAGGCTCTCACCGGTCGCCCGGTGGAGCCTACTTTGTCTTATCGTGATGTCCACGAGGGCGATCGCTACCTGCTGTGCTCGGATGGCCTGTCCGATCCGGTGTCTGCGGACACCATCAAGGATGTGCTCTCGGAGGGGACTCCGGACGAGGCCGCTACCAAGCTCATTGACTACGCGTTGAAGTCCGGTGGTCCGGATAACATCACCGTGGTGGTTGCCGATGTTGTCGATTCGTCGGCACGCACGCCTTACGAGCCCGCCCTGGCCGGTGCCCTGCAGAGTGCGGAGGAGGAACTCCCCCGCCCCAATACTGCAGCGGGTCGCGCGGCGGCACTCCGCCCGCGGAAGTCGCAGGAAATTGCAGTGACTTCGGCGCCGGAGAAGAAGGCTTCCAAGGGCAAGTGGCTAGTTGTTTCTGTGGTGCTGGTGCTGGTGGCCGGTTTGGTCGGCCTTGGTATTTGGGGCTGGCAGAAGAAGGAGTCGATGTACCATCTCGCGGTGGTCGACGGGCAGGTGCAGTTGATGCATGGCGTGCCCGGTAGTTTGCTGGGCTTCGATCTGCAAGAGCCGCATCAGTTCATCTGTTTGACCGATGACAACAAAGTTCAGTTGCCTCCGGCCGGGACGCCGAAGGAGAAGGTCGACTGCCACATCATGACGCCGGAAGATCTCTCGCCGGCGGCACGCAATTCGCTGGAAGGTCTGCCGGCTGATTCCTACGACGGTGTCAGCGACCAGATTGGCCGTTTGGCGGAGTCGGCACTGCCGGTATGTCTGTCCGTGTCCGACGACGACAAGGACGCAACTTCCGCCGACAAGAAGGATGAAAAGCTGGGTTCGAAGCCAGGAGTCAACTGTAGGCAGGTGCGAAAATGAGTGAAACTACCACGAAGCGACAGCTTCGGATGAAGGAAATGCTCCTGCTGCTGCTGTCGGCAGGATTGTTGCTTTTGGCACTTATTTCGCTGGAACTGGCTCAGGGCAACTCTCTGACCGCCGATGTCTTTTACATCATTGGCGGATTCTTTGTGATCTTTGCAGTGGCGCATATCGCACTGACCTTTGTGGCGCCCAACGCCGATCAGGTGATGCTGCCGGTTGCAGCAACGCTCAATGCCTTGGGGCTGGTGATGATTCACCGCCTCGACCTGGCCAATGACACCTCGTTGGTGCGCAATCAGATCATGTGGACCGTACTCAGTGTCGCACTGTTTATCGGCGTGATTGTCCTGCTGCGCAACCACCACTCGCTGTCGCAGTACTCGTATCTGCTGGGTCTCGGCGGCTTGATTCTGTTGGCGCTACCGCTGGTGTGGCCGTCGTCGATTAATGCTGATGCCCGCATCTGGATTTCCATCGGCCCGTTCTCCATGCAGCCGGGTGAGTTTGCCAAGGTCATGCTGCTGATCTTCTTTGCTCAGCTGCTGGTGAATAAGCGCTCGCTGTTCAATGTGGCGGGCAAGCGTTTCCTGGGCATTGATTTCCCGCGTGTTCGCGACCTGGGTCCGATTCTGCTGATCTGGGGCATCGCTACCGTCATCATGGCTCTGCAGAATGACTTTGGCCCGGCGCTGGTGCTCTTCGGCACTGTGCTGGCAATGCTCTACGCTGCCACCGGTCGCGGTTCCTGGCTGATCATCGGCATGGTGCTGGTGACCGTCGGCGTTGTCGGTGTCTACATGGTTTCGGACAAGATTCAGGCGCGAGTCACGCATTTCCTGGATCCGTTGGGCTCCTACGACGAGGGCGGCTACCAGCTCTCCCAGGGTCTGTTCGGCATGAGCTGGGGTGGCATCGGTGGCACCGGTCTGGGCCAGGGCTACCCACAGAACATTCCGGTGGCACACTCTGACTTCATCCTCTCGGCCTTTGGTGAGGAGCTCGGTTTTACCGGCCTGAGTGCCATCATCCTGCTGTTCGCGATTCTGATTTCCCGCGGTATTTCGGCGAGCTTGGCGGTACGTGATTCCTTTGGCAAGCTGCTGGCGGCCGGTGTCGCATTCTCGATGGCCATTCAGCTGTTCGTGGTTGCAGCCGGTGTTTCCAAGCTGATGCCGCTGACCGGTCTGACTACTCCGTTCATGTCAGCCGGTGGTTCCTCACTGTTGGCCAGCTACATCATGTTGGCCATCGTGTTGCGCGTCTCTGACGAGGCCAACCGCCCCTGGGGTATTCCAAGCAACCCTTCGGGCCTCAACGACAATGTCAACGCATCTCAGGAGGTGAACCAGTAGATGAATAAGACCATTCGCCAAATCTTTGTTGTCGTTCTCGGACTCTTCGTTCTTCTACTGGCGAACCTGACCTACATCCAGGGCTTCCAGCAGGATAAGTACGCCCACAATCCGCTGAATAGCCGTCAGTTCCTGGAGGAAAAGTCCAAACCTCGCGGCCAAATCACCACTGACGGCGACATTCTGGCCCACTCGGTCAAGGGCGAGAGCGGCTTCTATGACCGCAGCTACGACACCGACCCGGAGGCATATGCCGCGGTGGTCGGATACCTGTCGGACATCTACGGCTCCGCCGGTATCGAACGCTCTCAGAACGAGATCTTGAACGGCAGCGACCCTTCGCTGTTTACCTCCCGCGCCCTCGACATGGTCACGGGCAAGGAACCCTCTGGGGCCTCCACGGAGCTGACGCTGTTGCCGAACGCTCAGCGGACTGCGTACCAACAACTCGCTGAACGCGGCTACGTCGGCTCCGCCGTCGCCATTCGCCCATCGACGGGTGAAATTCTCGCGATGGCCTCCACACCGTCGTTCAACCCGAATGACATCACCGCCGGCGACGAGAGTACCTGGCAGTCCCTCAACAACAATGAGGGCGCACCGCTGCTCAACCACGCCACTCAGCGTCCGCTGCCGCCGGGTTCCACTTTCAAGGTGTTGACCACGGTCACGGCACTGGAGCAAGGCGCTTCCCCGGACACCTCGGTCACTGGCGCACCGCAGATTACGCTGCCGGATACCACCACTACGTTGGAGAACTACGGTGGCTCGACCTGTGGTGGGGCTACTACAACTCTCCGCCAGGCTTTCGCGCAGTCCTGTAATACGGCATTCGCTGAGCTCGGTATGCAGTACGGGGCCGATGCGCTCAAGGACGTCGCTAAGCGATTCGGCATCGGTGAGACCCACGATGACGCGGGCCTGCCGATTCAGCCCTCCGCTGTCGGTGATATTCCGGATCAGTCCTCGCTGGGTCAGACCTCCATTGGTCAGCGCGACGTGTCTTTCACGCCGCTGGACAACGCCATCATCGCCGCCACGATTGCCAACGGCGGCGTGCGCATGGAACCCCAGATCATCAAATCGGTGCGCGGTGCCGACCTCTCCGAAATCAAGTCCTTTAAGCCGATTGAAGCCGGCGAGGCGATTTCGCCGGAGGTCGCGGAGACCGTAACTGAGCTGATGCGCGGCTCCGAGTCGCACTCGGGCGGTAACGGTTCGCGTATTGCCTCCAAGACCGGTACCGCGGAACACGGTGCTGTCCGCGGCGAGTACGCGCCGCACGTCTGGTACATCGCCTTCGCGCCGGACTCCGATGTCGCCGTGGCTGTCGTCGTGGAAAACGGTGGCGGCCAGGGCCAGGGCGCTACCGGCGCCTCCGTTGCTGCCCCGATTGGCCGTGCACTCATTGACGCGGTCGAACAGGCGGGTCGATAAGCATGGATGCCCACCAAGTTCAAGACATCGTTGGCGACCGATATCACGTTCGCCGTCTGCTCGGCCGTGGCGGCATGTCCACCGTCTGGCTTGCCGACGACGCCACCAGCGGCGAACTGGTTGCAATCAAACTTCTGAACCAGGAGTACTCGGACAACTACGAGTTCCGGCAGCGTTTCCAGAACGAAGCCGCCGCTGCGCGCAGCGTCAACAGCCCAAACGTGGTGAAGATTGTCACCTACGAGGAAGGCGACATCGGCAGCCACGGCGCGTATTACATCGTCATGGAGTACATCCGTGGCGAATCTCTGTCGCAGGTGCTGCAGCGACGTCGCACCCTGCCAGAGCACCTGATGCTCGACGTGCTGGAGCAGACTGCACACGGCCTGTCGGCAATTCACGCTGCGAACCTTGTCCACCGCGACATTAAGCCGGGCAACCTCCTGGTGACGCCGGAGGGCACCGTGAAGATTACCGACTTTGGCATTGCCAAAGCCGCTGAAGCGGTGCCTCTGACGCGTACCGGCATGGTCGTCGGTACCGCGCAGTATGTCTCACCGGAGCAGGCGCAGGGCAAACAGGTGAGTCCGGCGACTGACATCTACTCGCTTGGCTGTGTCGCCTACGAAATGGTGGCCGGCGCCCGGCCCTTCCAGGGCGACTCCACCGTCGCGGTTGCCGTGGCACACATCAACGAGGCTCCGCCTGCGTTGGCGCCGACGGTCAATCCGCATATCCGCGAACTTATCGGCATTATGCTGCGCAAGGATCCGCAGCGTCGCTATGCCGATGGCCGTGAGCTGGCACAGGCTGTTTTGCGAGTGCGCGCGGGGCACCGCCCACCGCAGCCGCGTGGTGTGACCCCAACGGTGCACCGTCAATCCAACGCTGCCAACCCGGCGACCACCGAACTCGGTGCCATGACGCGACCGCCCATGCCGGTGTCGCAGCCACAGCAGCAACCGCAGCGGCCACCGCAGCGACCCGCCCGACAGCGTAAGCCGGCAAAGAAGCGCAGCGGCTGCGGTTGTGGCTGCGGCAGCATTGCGCTGTTGGTGCTGCTAGTGTTGCTGGCCGGTGCTATCGCAGTCGTCTATTCGCTGTCGACTACCGGTTCACTGCCAACCATTCCGAACTTGGAGCAGTACATTCCGAACCAGTCACAGCAGCAAACCACAGAGGAAAACACCGACCCCAACGACGGTTCTGGTTACGGTTGGTCGGGAGACAATTCCGGTAACTGGGGAAATAACGACGGCGGCAACTCTGGTGAAAACTACGGCGGCAACAATGACGGTGCCTCTGACAGCTCCACTGAGCAGGACACCAGCGAGACCGCTCCGGATACGTCCGAACCGACTCAGGATTCGGGCAACGACAGTGGCGACGACTCCAGTGGCGGTGGTCTACCCGGTATTCAATTGCCCTTGGGAAATGACTCCGGTAATACCTTGGGGACTCCAGATGCACAGTAATATTCAGGTACAAGATGTTTTGGTGGAAATCCTTCCGAAGGGACTGACGAACAATGTCTGGCAATGACGATCTCCTCTCCGGCCGTTATCGGCTCGGCGAGCTCATTGGCGTTGGCGGCATGTCCGATGTCTACCGCGCTGAAGATACTGTTCTCGGTCGCTCTGTCGCGGTCAAGATGATGAGGGCCGACCTTGCCAGGGATGAGAACTTCCTCGCAAGGTTCCGTCGTGAAGCGAAAAACTCAGCGCTGCTGAATCACCCGTCGATCGTGTCGGTGTACGACACCGGCGAGACGGATAGCCCGATGGGGCGCGTGCCTTTCATTGTCATGGAGCTGATTCAGGGCGAGACCCTGCGTGATCTTGTTCGTCGTGAGGGGCGGCTCGACCCGAAGAAAGCCGCATCGATCATGGCATCGGTGTGTGATGCGCTGACGGCATCCCACCATGCGGGCATTATTCACCGTGACATCAAGCCGGCGAACATCATGCTGACCAACACCGGCAAGGTGAAGGTGATGGACTTCGGCATCGCTCGCGCGCTCGGTGATTCCACCACGATGACGCAGACTGCGGCGGTGCTGGGTACCGCGCAATACCTCTCGCCGGAGCAGGCGCGCGGTAAGACCGCCGACGCCCGTTCCGATATCTACGCTGTCGGCTGCGTACTTTTCGAGGCCGTCACGGGCGCCCCGCCGTTCACCGGCGAAACCCCTCTTTCTGTCGCTTACCAGCACGTTCAGGACCAGCCGCCGCGGCCTTCGGGGAAGCTCAACACCGACCCAAACACGGCTCAGGCCCTCGACGCGGTGCTTCTGACCGCGATGGCCAAGGATCCGATGGAGCGCTACGACTCTGCAGAGGACTTCGCCCAGGATTTGCGTCGTCTTGCACGCGGCGAGGATCCGTTGGCGCTGGCGCACCACGGCGCGCATGACGACGATGCGAAGACCACCGAATTCCTTCCGGCAGCTCCATCGGATGCTGAGACCCGGGTGACCCCTGCACAGCAGGCAACTCCGGCCCCGGCCCCTGTCCCTGCTCCGGAACCGGAGAGAGCAGCTGCCCAACCGGAAGCCCCTGCTCAGATTGCTAACACTGACGAGCCTGAGAAAAAGAAGGGTGGCGCAGGAAAGACTGTCGCACTGGCGGCTGCTGCGCTGGTCGCTCTTGGCGGTGTCGGCTACGGCGCCTACCAGCTTTTCAACTCGTCCACCGAGGTCGAGACCGTTGCCATTCCGCAGGTCGAGGGCCTAAATGTCAATGAGGCGACGCAGGTTCTCGAGCAGGCTGGTTTCGTGGTCAACCGCGTCGACGAGCCGAACCCAGATGTGCCCCGAGACACGGTGATTGCCACCGAACCGGGCGTCGGATCGGGGTTGCCGCAGGGATCTCGTATCAAGCTGCGCGTATCTTCGGGCCCAGAGTTGACCAATGTGCCGGATGTACGCGACAAACAGGCCGAGGAAGCTCGCCGCCTACTCGAGGAGGCGGGGCTTGTCGTCAATCCGAAGCTGCAAGAGGAACCGAGTGAGGACGTTCCGCGCGGCAATGTCATCGAGCAGTCTCCAGCTGCCGGTTCTCAGGTGTCGAAGGGAACCCGTGTAACTTTGACTGTCTCCTCCGGTATCGAGACCAAGACTGTTCCGGATGTCACTGGTCAGAGGTTGGATTCCGCCCGCACGACCCTCGAGTCCGCTGGTTTCGTTGTCGAGGTGGTGGAGGTTGACTCCACTGAGGAACAGGGAACCGTTGTTGAGGTTCCCCAGAAGGGCACGGAGCTCACCGTCGGAACGACTGTCGAGCTGCACGTTTCGCGCGGCAACCAAATTAAGATGCCACGAGTTGAGAGCCAGACTCTCCGCGATGCGGAGAAGGCACTCACCGATGCCGGCTTCGAGGGAACTATCCGCACCGAGGAAGTCACCACGTTGGATCTGTCCAAGGTCGACCACGTGGAGAAGGCCGACCCGTCAGCCGGCTCCAAGCTCAACAAGGACGGCGAGGTCACCCTGCGTGTCTACCGGCTGGGGGTCGCCCCGGAGAGCTCTTCAGAGGAACGGCCTGCTCCTGAACCTCCCATAAGGCTGCCGGATCTGCTGCCTAACTAGCGGCTAGTGTGCCAGCACGTCTGAGAAGGCGCGCTGGTACACGGCCTGCTGCTCTTCCAACTCCGCCAGGAGTTCCTCGGTGTACTCACCGCCGGCCAGCCGCAGCCAATTGACCAGCATGCGGTGCCCGTACTGGGTGAGTACCGACTCCGGGTGGTACTGCACGCCGTGAATCGGCAGGTCGCGGTGGCGCATCGCCATCAGCATGCCCGAATCCGTGAATGCCGTGGCAATGAGTTCCTCCGGCAACGTCTTCGGATCCACCGTCAACGAGTGGTAGCGCGTGGCAATAAAAGGACTGGGCACATCGGCCAGAACACCCGTGCCGTCATGGGTGACCGGGGAGGTCTTGCCGTGCAACAGCTCGTCGGCACGCACAACCTGCGCACCAAAAACCTCACCAATCGCCTGGTGACCCAAGCACACACCCAGCACCGGTGTCGGCTCGTCCTGCCTGCTCACCGCGCGAATAATGTCCTCTGTCCATCCCGCATTGGACGGCTCACCGGGACCGGGCGACAGTAGGATTGCATCAAATTGCTTTACGACGTCGTCAACATCGCGGAGACGCGCATCATCATTGCGCCAGACAGTAACCGTTTCGCCGAGCTGGCCTATGTACTGGACCAGATTGAATACGAAGCTGTCATAGTTATCGACGACGAGAATCTGCATAACTGGGGATTCTACTGCCTGCGAACTTCACTGGTAAGTTCGGATGCAAAGTTTACAATTATGCATATACCGCGGGAGTGTAGATACCGCGCTGATCGCAACCTGCTGACCACAACCTAAGGAGTTTAAAGCGCTATGCCTAAGGCAAAGATTGAAAGCACTAATTCACCACAATCCGGTGGCTCCTCTGTCAGCCGTACCCCGGTCAAAATCAATAGCACTCAGACACCGGTGTGGTACAAGGTGCTGATGTTCGGGTTCATGCTGATTGGTTTGGGCTGGCTGCTGGTCAACTACATCGCGGGTCCGCATATTCCGTTCATGGTGACTTTGAACGCATGGAACTACGTCATCGGCTTTGGTCTTTTCATTGTTGGTCTGCTGATGACTATGGGTTGGCGTTAGTCAGCTCTAATACACCGCACTCCTCAGGCGCATCCATTATTGGATGCGCCTTTTTCATGCCTAAAAACCCAGGTCAATTCACCCCCGTCAATACCCCCGTTTCCCACACGTTTTTCGGCGAATGAGGATTTCCCTCCTACTGATCACGCAAAAAAGTTATCCACAGAAACCTGTGTAACAATCATGTAATTTGTGGATAACTGTGGAGAGATTTCGTCCCAAATTTCTCACGGGTTACGTGACAGAAACCGTAAAGCATGACAACTTTGGTTCTATCCCCTGTGTCCACAGTATCCACAGCCTGTGGATAACTCTGTGAACAAGTAACATAGTTGCAAGTCAAGTTATGCGTAACTCCAATATTCTGCGGAGTTCGACCACTTTCGAACGCTGGTTCGTAAATTACAAGAATGGAATTATCCACACATGTGCACAAGTCTGTGGACAACTGTGAATTGTTGTAATTTGTGAAAATTGGGACCCGTAACGTGCTTCTTGGCCCGTGTTCACCTAGGTGAACAGTGGAGTATTTTGTCCACAGGGCTGTGGACATGTGGAGAATTAACACGATGTGCTACTACCCCCACTACCCCTAAACACAACATTGAAGTTACGGGCCGTCGTAAAGCGAAAATGGGCATGAAAAAACCCGCCCGGAACAACCGGACGGGTTAAAGAGCGTAGAAGCTAGCGGATTACTTCTCGATGTCGATGGAGGTAATCACGACCGGCTCCAGCGGGCGATCCCAGTGATCCGTAGCCACACGAGCGATCTCGTCGACAACCTTCTTCGAGGCGTCATCAGCGACCTCACCGAAGATGGTGTGAGCGCCATTGAGGTGCGGGGTCGGAACAACGGTGATGAAGAACTGGGAACCGTTGGTGCCACGACCGCCGCGCTTGCCGGCGTTTGCCATAGCGAGCAGGTACGGACGATCGAACTGGAGCTCCGGGTGGATCTCATCGTCGAACATGTAGCCCGGGCCGCCGGTGCCGGTGCCCAGCGGGTCACCACCCTGAATCATGAATCCAGCGATGATGCGGTGGAAGATGGCCTCATCGTAGAACGGGCCGGACTCGGTGCCAGAGGCGTTCTGCCCCTTGTACTCCTTGGTGCCTTCTGCCAGGCCGATGAAGTTGTCGACGGTATTCGGCGCGTGGTTGCCGAACAGGTCAATCACGATATCGCCATGGTTGGTGTGCACAGTTGCAGTAGCAGTCTTAATAGTCACATTCCTTAGGATACCGACCTTGGTGGCCAATTGCTCCTACTGGTGAGTTTCTCCGTGGCAGAAACCAGCGAAAACGTTTCTCAAGATAAGGAAAAGAGTTCTTCGTTGACCCCCATGGAGGCCAAATAGTGCCTAAGCTGGAATGTGAGCCTGCTGCAAATATTTCGGCGCTAGGCCTATCTGGGCCCTAGCTCTTGGACTTAGAAGCATCTTGGTCTCAGAGGCACTGGCGCCGCAGCAGTATTAATCATTGATTGAGAATTAAAGGCGATGCCTGTTGGCGACGCACTAATAAAGGAGAGTCATGAACCCCAACGCAATCTCGCTGGCTGTCAAGGGACTGAAGTCCGCTTACGACAGCTACTCGGATTACCGGGACAAGAAGGCTGCAGAGCTCTACGACACGATGCAGGAGGCTAAGAAGGTGGCAGCTGCACAGAACGAGGCAGCAAAGGACGCAGCAACCAATTGGGCGGAAGACGTTAAGGAAAAGGTTTCCGACGCCCGCGATCAGCTCGCTGAGCAGGCCGAAGAACTGACCGGCAAGGTTGAGACGAAGTCCAAGGAGACCAAGAAGCAGGCTAAGAAGGCTGCGAAGCAGGCCGAGAAGGACGCTAAGCGCAAGGGCAAGAAGACCCGTTGCAAGGCTCGCTGCGAGGCTAAGAAGGCTGAAAAGAAGGCCAAGAAGGCTCGCAAGGACCTCGAGGTGCGTACCCAGAAGGCTATCGACAAGGTAACCGGTAAGGAAGAGCAGCGCGCCAAGAACGGTCGCATCGCAACCGCTTCCCTGGTCTTCGCTGTTGTTGCAGCAATCGTCGGTGTCATTGTTTGGAAGCTGCGCAAGGACGACAAGCTCCCGGTTGACCCAGCTCCGTACCAGCAGAAGGCCCAGGAAGTTAAGCACAAGGTCGAAGAGAAGGCCGCAGAGGTCAAGGAGACCGTTGAAGAGAAGGCTTCCGAGGCTAAGGAAAAGGCTGAAGAGGTAAAGGGCAAGGCAGCCGACAAGGCCGACGAGGCCAAGGACAAGGCTGCTGAGGCCAAGGAGACCACTGAGGAGAAGGCCGCAGAGGCTTCCAAGCAGGCTCAAATCAAGGTCGACGAGGTCAAGACCGAGAAGAAGAACGCTGACGACGCTAAGAAGATCTCTTCCAAGCCGTCCAAGCCGGCTCCGAAGCCGGGTCAGGCTCGCAAGAAGTAAATAGGCGGCTAGATGTACTGCTCGGGGACGTTGATCAATCGTGAGAACGGCGGCTGGTTGTCGCAGGCCGTGTGCGGGCGGTGCTGGTTGTACTGGTGCAGCCAATCCGGCAGGGCGTCGCGTCGTTCTTGCTCGCTGGTGTAGCAGCGGGCGTAGGCCCACCCGTCGGCCATGGTCCGGTGGAAGCGCTCTACCTTGCCGTTGGTCTGCGGCCGGTACGGACGCGTCCGCTTCGGGGTGATCGAGAGGGCCTCGCAGGTGTCCCGCCACAGGTGCGAGCGATAGGCGCCACCGTTGTCGGACAGCACCCGCTCCACGGCGACGCCGCGATCGGCAAACCACGCCACAGCCCGATGCAGGACCCCGACCGCGGTGACGGCGGTCTCGTCGTCGTGGACCTCGGTGTACGCGACGCGGGAGTGGTCGTCAATGACGGTGTGCACGAACGCGTACCCGAGCCTGGGGTTGTGCCACTTGCTCTTCGGCTTACCCGGTGTCGCCGTTCGGTTGTGGTCGCCCTGGCGGCGGCCGACGTAGCGCCAGCCGCCGCCGTCGGGGATGTTCCCGAGCTTCTTCACGTCCACGTGGACCAGGGAGCCGGGGTGGGGGTGTTCGTACCGGCGGATCGGTTCGCCAGTCTCGCGGTCCATGTAGGAGAGCCGGTTCAGTCGGGCACCGGCCAAGATGCGGTGGACGGTCGAGGGCGCGATGCCGAGTCGGGCGGCGAGCTGCACGGGGCCCTCACGCAGCCGTATCCGCAGGCTGACGCACCGCTTCGTCGTCGCCTTGTCCGTCTTGTTCGGTGAGGTCTTCGGCCGGGACGAGCGATCCTGCATCGACTCGCCGGCGCGATAGCGGTCGACCCACCTCTTCACGGTCGGCCAGGAGACCTGGAAGCGGGCGGCGACTTCGCTGATGGGCCAACCGTCGTCGACGACGAGCTGGGCCACCTTGAGCCGGTGGCGAGGTGTCAGGGTGGCGTTGGCGTGCATCACTCCTCACCTGCTGCGACGGGCGTCGTCCGCGGCGTTCGGAGTTGCCCCAGGACTGCAAGGAGGATCGTCGTGGCGAGCGGCACGAGTCCGGCGGCGATGAACAAGCTGGCAGCGGCGATGTGTCGGCTGAGGAGTCCGGTGAGTGCGATGGACAGTGGCATGAAGGCGATGGAGATGAAGAAGTCGAGGCTGGCGACTCGGCCGAGCATCTCCAGCGGTACGTGTTCCTGCAGGACCGTGCCCCAGATGACCATCCCGACTCCGATCGACGCACCGTAGACCGCCAGTCCGGCGCTGATGATCCACGGATTGTTGGTGAGTGCGGGGATGGCCAGTGGAAGGCAGCCGAGTACCCATGCGCCGACCATTACGGGCAGGAAGTGTGAGGGGGTGGGCCATGAGCCGGCGACGAGGGAACCCACCAGGCCGCCGACGCCCAGAACTCCGAGGACGACTCCGTACACAGCCGGACCGTTGTCATGGGTCGAGCGTATGACCGCGGGCAGGAGAACTTCCAGCGGACCGGTCACGGCCAGGCCCATGGCGGCCGCCAACAGCACGCTGGAGCGAACCCAGCGCGTGCGGGCGACGTAGCCGAACCCGTCGAGCAGGTCCCGCAGCGCAGAGGTGGCCGGAGCTTCGGCGTCGGTCTCGGCTGAGCAAGGGGCAGGAAGCCGCAGGGCGGCGATCAGGGCGAGTCCGAGCGCGCCGGCGATGAGGTACCCGCCCGCGGCGGGCATGCTGGCACCGATGACCGCTCCGACGGCGGCGGGCGCAATTGCCTGTCCGACCAACGGGCGGGCGGCGCCTTCGAGGCCGTTGACGGCCATTAAGTCGTCGCCGTCCACCAGGACTGGCACCAGCGCCGTGTAGGCGGGGAAGAAGAATGCGGTTGAAGTGCCAATGATGAACGCGGAGACCGCGAGCATCCAGAAGGTGACAATGTCGAGGATTGCTGCCGTGGACGTCGCGGTCGCGATGGTGAGGTTCAGGGTGAGCACGCTCACGATGACGGACTTATTGGGGAACCGGTCTGCGATTACGCCAGCTGGGAGGGATCCTGCAAGCAGGCCAATGCCGCTCCAGACTACGACACCCGACAGGGCGGCTGGCGTGGCGCCCAGGTCGAGGGTCTGCATGGCAAGGTAGAGGGCCCAGGCACCCTGGGCGAAGATGGTCAGCACCATCGCTGCGAACAGCTGACGGTACGTGGGGATGGTCAAGGGGTGAAGCGGGTTCATGGCATGTCCTTCAGGTCAAGGTTCAGGTGGGGCCAGTCGGCCAGGTCGTGGAGCATCTGACGGTCATGCGTGGCAACGATCACCGCGCAGGAGGTCTGCAGCAGCTCGGTGGTGATGTCGTCGACGAGGCTCGATGACAGATGGTTGGTGGGCTCGTCCAGGAGCAGCAGGTCTGGATCCTGGGCCAGACACATGGCCAGGTGGAGACGGCGTTGCTGTCCTTGCGACAAGCGCCCCACCGGCGTGCCGGTTGCGGAGGCTTCGAGCAGCCCGAGCGAGCCGAGGGACGGCGCCTGAGCTCGACGGCCTAGCTTCGCCAGGTAGGCCTCATAGACCTCGTGTGCGGGGCTGGAGCGGTCCCAGTCGGGGACCTCTTGGGACAGCAGAGCGATGCGCGCTCTCGGATTAACTCGCACATGTCCCGTGGTGGGGGCCAGCCGCCCTGCGAGAAGTGCCAACAGGGTGGATTTTCCCGCGCCGTTCGGTCCGGTGACCACCAACCGGTCACCGCCGTTCACGTCGACCGAAACCGGAGCGTCCAATCGGCCCTTCACAGTAACCTGGGTGGCGTTCATGATGCTCTGTCCGGCACGGGTTGCCGAGGCGGGCCACGCAAGACGCAGTGGCGGCGCCGGGACGCCGATTTCATGACTTTTCAGGTCTTCGATACGTCGGTTGAAGGCTTGGACCACTCCAGCAGCGCGTGTGGCACGTTGGTGCTTGCCTGTGCCCTTTTCAGGTCTCCATCCACCCTGGGACAGGCGGGAGCGTGCGTCGGCGGCGGCGCGGGTCAGTTCCTGATGCCGGGCGACCTGGGCGGCATGGTCTTGCTCCCAGGCGGCCCGTTCTCGTTGCCGCCCTTCGATCCAGCCCTCGTAACCGCCCGCGTAGGTGCGCGGAAGGCCATCGCGGGTCGGGTCGAGGTCCAGGAAGCTGGTCGCCACGTCGCGCAGCAGGGCGCGGTCGTGGCTGACTAAGGCCAGGCCACCGGGGTGGTCCCGCAGGCGCTCAGTCAGGAAGGACAGCCCTGCAGCGTCCAGGTGGTTGGTGGGCTCGTCCAGCAGCAACAGGTCAGGGGTCGATCCGAGGGCGACCGCCAGCCGTACCCGGTACCGCTGGCCGACCGACAAGGTCGACAGGACCCGATCGCGGTCGCTACAGGCGTTCAGGCCCGCCAGGGCGATGTCAACACGGCGGTCTGCATCCCAGGCGTCCAGCCGCGTGGCCGCCTCGAGTGCGGCGGAATAAGCGTCGGCCGCGTCATCGCCCGCGGCCAGCGCCGCGGTAGCCACGTCGAGGGCCTGCAGAGCGGCCCTGGATGGGGCGGTCGCCTCGGCAATGAGGTCACCGACCGTGCGATCGCCCTCGGTGGCCATGTCCTGCTTGACCAGGACGAGGGAACCCACCCGGGTCACCACTCCCGAGTCGGGTTTCAAGATCCCCGCCAGTATATGGAGCAAGGTGGTCTTGCCCCGGCCGTTGTCGCCGACGATCGCCAGTCGCGACCCGGTGGAGACGGTGACGTCAGTCCCACTCAGCAGCGGCCTGTCGCCGAGTGTCAGGTGGAGTGATTCAGCGCGGATGTGTGCAGCGGGCCCTTGGGATGTCCCGATCCAGGCACATGATCGTAAAGGTTCTGTGGTTGGCATTGCGTACTTTCAGCTCGTCATGGAGCCGGGCACCACGAAGCGGCCGCCCGGCAGATGGCCAGGACGGCAGACGAGAGGTCATAAGGGGTCCCGCCGCCGTCAGCGGACGGAACGCAGCTTCATCGAGGCGATGCCTGAGTACATGCGGCCGAGGATACAGAGCCCGGGCGATGCCACGCAAGTCAACTAACGTCCCCGGTCAGTACAGCTAGATAGCCAAAAGCCTTTTCACGCCCGATTGTTCTGTGCAGTTGATGCGCAGGCGGTCGGGCGTTTTTGGTTAAGCAGCAAACCTGACAACTTCAGAAAGACGGGCTGCAAATGTGAAACTGTGCAAGTTTATGACAGTTTCAAGCCATTTTTCACGCCATTTTTGTCATAAACGCAGTCAGTAACTCGGCGTTCTTGCCCCCTCCCCTTCTACATCCCCAAAACGCAAAAATCCCCCGGCCTTACGACCGGGGGATTTTGTTCCTTGTGGAGCTTAGGGGAATCGAACCCCTGACCTCCTGCTTGCAAAGCAGGTGCTCTACCAATTGAGCTAAAGCCCCGTACACCGAGCAATTATACCTTGTTCGGCAGTGGGCCTAGGAGGACTTGAACCTCCGACCCCTTCGTTATCAGCGAAGTGCTCTAACCGCCTGAGCTATAGGCCCCGTGGAACGAGATATAACTTAACCCGTAACCATGACACTTCACAAATCGCCTGGTCAGAGGCCTAAATATTGAGTTAAAAAGTAGTCATTAAGTAGTCATTACGGCTACTCCATAACCAGATCACTGAAAACACCTCTGAACCAACGCGACCCCGGAGCCACCGAACGGGGGTGACACCGGGGCCAGCGGGAGGCTAGGCAGCCTAGTCGTCGTCGGCAAGCGAAATTTTGAGACCTCCGACGAGACCGCCGCAAGCGTTGTAGATGACCGCGCCGAGAGCCATGAGCCCAATCGACAGCACCCACCACAGCGCTCCTACAGCGGCCGCCAGGCCAAGGACGAGACCCGCGCTGATGGAATCCTCCCCGCCGACCATTTCACTAATCGGAGCGAGCAATCCCATCCCGGAGAGCAAGAGGTAGAGCAGGCCAACCGCGGCAAGCCAGACGAGGAAGCAAATGAAACCAGTGGCCGCCGTAATGCGCATGGCGGACCAGGGGCTCACCTTGTCGACTACCAAGTTAGTTTCGGCCATGCGCTTACTCCTTCTCCGCCTCCGAGTCACCGGACTCGGCAGCACCGGTGCTCTTGGTGGCGCCGGTGCGCTTCGGGACTACGTCCAGCGTTCCGGCCTCAGAGACCTTAGAAGCGGTCTCCTCGCCCTCATCTTCGACGTTGCGGTCGATAGCCAGCAGTTCCACACCGTCAGCGAGGTTGACCAGGCGCACGCCCTTGGTGGCACGCGAGGTGGCGCGAATCTCGTTGACGTTGGTGCGGATGATGTCGCCGGCGGAGGTGACAGCGAAGATTTCGTCGTCGTTGTCGACCACCAGGGCGCCCATCAGCGGACCACGCTTCGGGTCGTACTTGAGCGTCAGCACGCCCATACCGCCGCGGTTCTGCGGGGTGTACTCGCTGAGCTTGGTCTTCTTGCCGAAGCCGCCGGTCGTTGCGACCAGCAGGTTGTGCTCTTCCTCGACCACGACCATGCTGAGCAGCTTGTCGTCGCCCTTGAAGCGCATGCCCTGGACACCGGCAGTGGCGCGGCCCATCGGGCGCAGCGCGTCGTCGGAGGCGGTGAAGCGGATAGCCTGGCCGCGCTCGGAGACGAGCAGCAGGTCATCGTCAGCAGAGCACAGACGGGCACCGATGAGGGAGTCGCCTTCGCGCAGGTTGATGGCAATCAGGCCAGCGGAACGAGCGGACTCGTAGTCCTCCAGGCGAGACTTCTTGACCTTGCCCTCGCTGGTGGCCAGCACCAGGTACGGGCTGTCCTGGTAGCTCTGAATCTGCAGCACCTCGGCGATGCGCTCCTCCGGCTGGAACTCCAGCAGATTGGCGACATGCTGGCCGCGGGCGGCACGAGTGGCCTCCGGCAGTTCGTAAGCCTTGAGACGGTAGACGCGACCCTTGTTGGTGAAGAACAGAATCCAGTCGTGCGTGGAGCAGACGAAGAAGTGGCGGACAATGTCGTCCTGCTTCAGGTCCGCACCGCGCACGCCCTTGCCACCACGGCGCTGGGCCTTGTAGGCATCGACCTTGGTGCGCTTGGCGTAGCCCGTGGAAGTAATGGTCACAACCACGTTTTCGCGGGCGATGAGGTCCTCTTCGGTGACGTCGCCCTCAGCGGCCACAATCTGGGTACGACGGTCATCGCCGTACTTCTCCACTACCTCGCCCAGCTCTTCCTTAACGATGGCGCGCTGACGCTCCGGCTTGGCCAGGATGTCCTTCAGGTCGGCGATCTCGAGCTCGATCTCAGCCAACTCGTCAATGATCTTCTGGCGCTCCAGAGCAGCCAGACGACGCAGCTGCATCGCCAAAATGGCGTCAGCCTGAATCTCGTCGATTTCGAGCAGACCCATCAGGCCCGTGCGCGCGGTATCAACCGTGGCAGACCGGCGAATCAGGGCGATGACCTCGTCCAACATATCCAGGGCCTTGACCAGGCCACGCAGGATATGGGCGCGCTTTTCCTTCTCGTCCAGGCGGAACTGGGTCCGTCGAACGATGACCTCAATCTGGTGGGCGACATACAGCGTCACCATCTGGTCAATGCGCAGCGTACGCGGCACACCGTCGACGATGGCGAGCATGTTCGCACCGAATCTGGTCTGCAGCTGGGAGTGCTTGTACAGGTTGTTCAGCACCACACGCGGTACGGCGTCGCGCTTGAGCTTGACGACGATACGCATGCCCCACTTCAGGTCGGATTCATCATCAATCGAGGCAATGCCCTGCAGACGACCATCCTTGACCTGATCCGCGATGTTGGCAATCATGCGGTCCGGGTTGACCTGGTACGGCAGCTCAGTGATGACAATCGACTGACGGGTGCCCTCCTGCTCAATCGAGGTCACACCGCGCATGCGAATCGAACCACGGCCGGTGGTGTAGGCCTCCTTGATGCCCTTGTCGCCGACAATTTGGGCGGCAGTTGGGAAATCCGGGCCCTTGATGCGCTCCATGACCGCATCCAGCGTGGTCTTTTCATCCGCTTCCGGGTTGTCCAGGCACCAGTTGATGGCATCCGCGACCTCACGCAGGTTGTGCGGTGGGATATTGGTGGCCATACCGACGGCAATACCGCCAGAGCCGTTCATCAACAGCTGCGGGACACGCGACGGCAGAATAACCGGCTCTGTCGTACGACCGTCGTAGTTCGGCTGGAAATCGACGGTGTTTTCGCGAATGTCGCGCACCATTTCCATGGCCAACGGCGTCAGACGGGCCTCGGTGTAACGCATAGCTGCGGGGCCGTCGTCACCGCGGGAGCCGAAGTTACCCTGACCGTCGACAAGCGGATAGCGCATGGACCACGGCTGCGCCATGCGCACCATGGTGCCGTAAATAGCGATGTCGCCGTGCGGGTGGTAGTTACCCATCGTGTCCGAAACCGGCTTTGCGGACTTCACATAGCCGCGCTCCGGGCGGTAGCCGTTGTCGAACATGGCGTAGAGAATGCGGCGGTGCACCGGCTTGAGACCATCACGGATCTCCGGCAGCGCACGGCCAACAATCACGCTCATGGCGTAGTCGATATAGCTCGACTGCATCTCTTCATTGATGTCGATCGGGCGAACCTGGTGGCCCAATACTCCACTTCCGAAAGATGAGCCGTCGTTGTTGTTATCGTCGCTCAATGACTGCTTCCTTTACTTAAAAGAGGTTCGCATCCATTCTACAGGGCTTTAGAGCCCGCTTTACGACGCCGTGTGCAACTTTTCGATACCATTGTGGTATCAAATCTGGGTTTTAGGCCTGATAGCGAGAAACAAACTAGCGCAGTTAAGAAGCGCAGTTAGATAGCAGGGAGCAAATGCGATGGCGATGACCTTGAGGCTCACGAAAGAACAGGACACCGCCTTGGCTCTGCTGGCGCACATGGAGGGCGTGTCTAAACACGAGGCCGTCATTCGCGCCATCGAATCCGCCGCCACGAGAGCCCTTCAACAAGGTCAGGCCCGGGAAATTACGGCAAGCGTAATTGATACCGACATGGCGCTGCTGCGAAAGTTGAGCTCCCCAAGGCCCCGCGGAGTACAAGAATGAGCGCGCCCCAGATTCAGCCTCTCAGCGAGGCCGCTATCCTGGCGGCTACCGATGAACTGGTGGCCACAGTGCCGGAATTGGCCGACGCTACACTTGCGAGGCCGTGGACAATCAGCGCTATTGTCGCCGCCAGCTCAGGAGTCATTGCTGGTCACCGTAGCTTTCCCGCGATTTCTGCGGCAGCGCAGGCGGTCGCTTACGCAACGTTTCACGTGAAACCACTAAGTTTTGGCAACACCGCACTGGGCGCACTACTTGCACACATACTCCTCACCACCAACGGCGAAGAGCTGTCATTCGCAGAGACGTGGGAGCTAGTCAAAGGTGGCACTTAGCCGGGGACAGGGCCTAGTCACCCTTTCGGGTAAACGGGCTCGTCGGAATGCGATTGCCGGACTCCAGCCGGCCCGTGTAATACGCCGTGGCCTCACCTTCAGTCAGCTCGACCTCGTACCAGCCATCACGGACATAATCAGCCGTCCGGTCTTGCCCGCCAACCAGAACACGTCCCGCCGCGTGCTCCAAAGTGACTTCCGGCAACGCCTTCGCCGTCTTGCTGAATACACGCAGGAAGCGGTCCGGGCCGCACACGGTAAGTTCGCGCTCCAGGAGTCCAATTCGCAGCTCTAACGTACCGAGCACCGTGTGATGCTCCACCCTATTGCCACTGTAAACAGCAAAAACAGCCTCACGGGAACCGTCATTGACCAGTACAAGATTGCCGTCTTTGAGGTAGGCGTGCAGCCGGTACGGTGTCGGCAGCGCGGTCGCCTGCTCGGACTCCTGCACAGGATAGTCACCGGCCGGCTCCGCCTCCCAGCGCTTCACAAACTCCGGCGCTGGTCCCGGCTGCTCTGGAAGCTGCATTCCCGTAGACGCCGAGAAGTCCAGTGTGGATACCAAATCACCACATACCCGACGACGCCAATCAGTGATATTTCCGCAGCTCACGCCGGTGACTTGCTCCAGGAAACGGATCACCGAAGTGTGATCGAAGACCTCTGAGGACACCAAACCACCCACCGACCACGGTGAAATGACAGTCATCGGGACGCGGAAACCGAGCCCCTTCGGCTTGCCCAGGTACCACTCCCCCGGCTCATTCTTCGGCGGCAACGGCGGCACCACATGGTCGAAGTAACCATCAAACTCGTCAAAGTTAATCAGGAAGACGGTCTTGGCCCACACCTCCGGGTTGGAGGCCAACGCATCCAACAGGCGGTAAGTGATATTCGCCGACTGAATCGGCGAGGACGCTCCCGGGTGCTCGCTTTCCGCAGACGAAGGCACAATCCAGGACACCTTTGGCAGCTGCCCGGATTCAACATCCCGTCGGAAAGCGTCGGTTAGCGTGCCCGGCTGGCGGCGGTCCAGCGCGCGATCATAGAGATCCCGTTCCGCCTCAGGCAGCTTCTCCACAGCGGCATTCAGGCGGTCGACCATCTCCTGCTGCTCTGCAGTTGGCGGCATCCCATCGCCCAGTTCCAGCAGCTTCTCGTGGAAACCCGTCATGTCGAGCCCAGGCAGCCCGGCCTCACGAATGACCTTGCGGCCAATATTTCGAAACGCGGCGAAGAAATCCAGGTTGTTGTCCGTGTAGTTATCCCACTCCTGGTAAACGCGCCATGGCACCCCAGCCGCCGAGAGATCCTCGGCATACGTGCGCCACCTGTACCCCGGGTGCGTCGGCTCGTACGCCGCATTGCCAACCGCTCCAGTCCCCCACGGTTCCCTTCGGGTATCACCTGAAAACAGGTAGTTGCGGTTCGGGCTTGTCGACGTAGGCATCGAGGAAAAGTAACCATCGCAGATAGTGAACGTCTCTGCGAGAGCGAATTGGAACGCGATGTCCTGGCGGTCATAACAGGCCATCGTGCCCTTACCCTTGGCCTCGATCCAGCCGTTACAGCGGCCGCCATTTAGTGCAACCTGCCCGTCTTCCCAACCGTGCGGCAAACTTGCAATGTACTCCACCGAGAGATCACCGCGATTAGCGGCGTTGCGAATCAGGTATGGACTGACCCCACTCTGGTTGAAAACGCCCGGCAAAGCGGAATTGTCGTTGTACCCCCGCACACCTCGGAGCGTGCCGAAGTAGTGATCAAAAGAGCGGTTTTCCTGCATCAACACGACAACGTGCTCAACCTGGTCGAGGGAGCCAGCCGGTCGGGGCTGCGCGAGTGCATGGAGCAACGATGGCGGCAGCAGCGTGCTCGCAGCGGTGACAGCACCGACTCCAGCGGCGGTCTGCAGGAAGTGCCGACGGGAAAATTCAGATATATTTTTAGGTGAAGTTGCCATAGGCATCTACGTTAAGAAGCGCAGATTACCAGCCGGCGAACTGCCGCTTAATTCTCCTCGATAAATCGCTCGAAACGGTCAACCACAGCCTGTGGCTCACGCGCCCACCGATTATGGCCAAGGCGCTGCTCAATGAACTCGTACTTCGCAGACTTAGGCAACATCCGAGCTAGCGCTTGCGCAGATTCCGCTGGGCAATCACGGTCACCGCCACAGTTCAGCAATAACGCTGGGGTAGTTACTTTCGGCATCTCAGCGGCATAGTCGATGTCTGCACCCCGTGGTCGCAGAAAGCCCGTGCGCGAGAAGCGCGCCCACTCCACCACATGATTGCGAGCCTGCCGACCGTAACCAGCCACATCGAACCTGCCTGCCGGCCAATAACCCAAAATCTGGGATACCACCTGCATAAATGGTGCACCGTAACGAAGCCGCTTGTACTCGTTGCCAGTAAAACACCTATAGTGCGGGGTGCCGGATCCGACCATCACCACGCCGGCCACATCCGCTTCCGGTCGGGCCAAATACAGAGAAGCAATCTGGCCGCCCATGGAATGACACAGCAAATAAACGGGAAGCTTCTCCCCTGCTGCCAGATGGTCGAATTCCTTCCGAGCACAAGCCACCGCCAAGGGATAATCCACCGACGCGAGATCCTGGTAGCCCCAATTGTGACGGCGGGTGGCCACCGCAGTTTGGTTACCCTGGCCGCGCAACTCCGAGGTCAGGACGCAAAAACCTCGACGCTGTAACTCTTGGGCAATCGGCCGGTAGTAGCGAGCACCCATGCCAAAGCCCGGCCAAATAACGACAATGCCCCGAGGCGAACCTTCGGGAAACCGAAGCGCCATCGGGGTCACGGAGCCATCTGGCAATGTCTCCTGCACAATACGTGGCTCGACTGGCGGTTCCCCGTTGACCATGCTTCCCCGAGTATCTTCCATTTCATAAACATTAATGGCTGAACGGAGGTTTTGTCAGGGGAACCGACAAGCCGATAACCAGACTTGGTATCGGCTTAGACGTCGAGGAAGCGAACGTCCTTCGCATTACGGGTGATGAACGAACGTCGTGAAGCGACGTCATCGCCCATCAGAATGGTGAACAGTTCGTCCGCCTTCTGCGCGTCCTCGAGGGCGACCTTACGCAGCACGCGGTGATCCGGATCCATGGTGGTATCCCACAGCTCAGCGGCGTTCATCTCACCGAGACCCTTGTAACGCTGAACACCATCGTCCTTGTTGATCTTGCGGTTGGCAGCCAGCCCCTCTTCCAGCAGCTGATCGCGCTCAGCATCTGAGTAGGCGTAGCCCGGCTCACCCTTGGCCCACTTGAGCTTGTACAGCGGCGGCTGGGCGAGGTAGACGTGCCCTTCATCAATCAGCGGACGCATCAGGCGGAACAGCAGCGTCAGTAGCAGCGTGGCAATGTGCTGACCATCGACATCGGCGTCGGCCATCAGCACGATCTTGTGGTAGCGCAGCTTCTCGATGTCGAACTCGTCGTGAATACCGGTGCCCAGCGCCGTAATAATGGCCTGGACCTCGTTATTCTTCAGCGTCTTATCCAGGCGCGCCTTCTCGACGTTCAAGATCTTACCGCGTAGCGGCAAAATGGCCTGGAACAGCGAGTTTCGGCCTGCCTTTGCAGAACCACCTGCGGAGTCACCCTCCACGATGAACAGCTCGGACTGCTTCGGATCCTTCGAACGGCAGTCCGCCAACTTACCCGGAAGACCGCCAAGATCGGTCGCGGACTTACGACGCACCAGGTCACGAGCCTTACGAGCCGCCTGACGGGCATGTGCCGAAGCAATGGCCTTGTTAACAATGGCCTTGGCCTCGGCCGGATTGGCCTCTAGCCAGTGACCGATGTGCTCATTAGTCATGCGCTGGACGAAGGAACGCACCTCGGTGTTACCCAGCTTCGTCTTCGTCTGGCCCTCGAACTGCGGATCGGCGACCTTCACCGAAATCACGGCAGCGAGACCTTCACGGCAGTCCTCGCCGGAGAGGTTGTTTTCCTTCTCCTTCAACAGGCGGTGCTCACGCGCATAGCGGTTCATCAGCGATGTCAACGCAGAACGGAAGCCCTCTTCGTGCGTGCCACCCTCAATGGTGTTAATGGTATTGGCGAAGGTGTGCACCGACTCGGAGTAACCCGAGTTCCACTGCATGGCGATCTCGACCTCATGGCCGTCACCTGCAGCATCGAAGGAAATGATGGTCGGGTGGATGATGTTCTTCGACTTGTTCAGAGTCTCGACATAGTCCCGCAGACCATTCGGGTAGTGGAAGACCTTGCGGCGCTCCTTCGGCTTGGTGGTCTTCTCTGCCTTCTCCTTCTGCTCCTCAACCGCATCCTTGGCGATCTCAGCGGATTCGGTCTCCGCCTGCTCCGCCAGAGCCTCGGCCTCGAGCTCCTCCTCGGAGACACGCTTGTCCACCAACGTGATGGTCAGGCCCTTGTTCAAAAACGCCATCTCGCGCAGGCGGCGAGAAATGGTGTCGAACTTGAAATCGGTGGTCTCAAAAATCTCCGGGTCCGGCCAGAAACGCTGCGTGGTACCCGAGCCGCGCGTCTTCTTACCTCGGATAATTTCTTCCGGAACAGCCTGGTCGAAGTTCTGGTACCAGGTGTAGCCATCGCGGATGACCTCGGTTTCCATACGCGTCGACAGCGCGTTAACCACCGAAATACCCACACCGTGCAGACCACCGGAAACAGCGTAGGACTCGGAGTCAAACTTGCCGCCGGCGTGCAGCTGAGTCATAACCACCTGCACCGTCGGCATACCCGACGGGTGCATTTCGACAGGAATACCACGGCCGTTATCGCGGACCTGAACGCCGCCGTCTTCCAGCAGAGTGACCTCAACATCGGTGGCGTAACCCGCCATCGCCTCGTCGACGGAGTTGTCTACAACCTCCCACACCAGGTGGTGCAAGCCACGCTCACCAGTTGAGCCAATGTACATACCCGGCCGCTTACGCACGGCCTCGAGGCCCTCGAGGATGGTAATCGATGAGGCGTCATATTGATGTTCGGTAGCAGCCACGGTTCGGCGCGTCTCCTATTCTTGGTTCTCTCCCCGCGCAACATTCGTCAGCGCGCGAAAAATAGGCCGGCGGTCAAGCGCTATCAGCGCCAGCCAGAACTACATAGGACTACTAGATAGGTCTGGCTAGTTTGGAAGTCGATAACGTCTCAAGAACCGCCTGCCGGTTTTCTCCTGCCCATCTTACCCCAACGTAGTCCCCTACTGTGGATATAGCCGATGCGCTCAAAGGACCAAATTTCGCAGTTTTACGCATACCGACGGGTATTCGTAGACCGTTTACCGACCTTTACCCGTAAGTATCACGCGGTCCTCGGCCCTCGATGTGCAATTTGCCCTTGCGCCAATTCGGCGCTTTTGGCCCAAGCACCTTAATTTCCTCAACCACTCCATCCCCGACGCGTTCCGCAATCGACTTCAAAACCTGTCGCTGTGCTAGCCGCAGCTGTGTTGCCCATGCTGTCGATTGGCACTCGACCACCAAAGTGCCGTCCTTGAACTCCTTGACCTGGGAGTGTTCCGCGACAACCTTGCCGACCATCGAATCCCACTCCGTCATGATCACACCGTGGGCAATATGGATCTGCCAGCCGCGATCAACTACTGCCTTATTCAGCACCGCACCAATCGGCGCAGGTCGACGGTCATATTTCCGGTACAGCCGAATCCCCGCCTCCTTCAATAAGCTCGGCGAAATCACCGTACCGGCACGATCTCGTACCACTGCTTGCGCTGCCCGCTGCTTATCGACGTCCGCAACAATCCCCTCCGCGGCCTTCACAGGCACACGGCTATCGAGGCCAGACCACGAGCCCTTCTTCTTCGGTGGCCGCTGGAGATTCGGTAACTTGTGACCGCCCTCCTTAGCGGCATCGCGCATGCGGAAGAAAGCGTCGCTGATCAGGTCCTTTTCTTCTTCCGGTGAGTTATCCGGCTCCATGTTCTCGACCATACCCGTCACTCTTCCGCGACTGGGTTTTCATCCAGCAGTGAGATTCTCCCCTGCTCAGTCTGCGCCACCGTCACCGTGTGATGAGTGACAGAAGAATCCTCGACCAGTGCCTGAGGCAACTCCTCCCCCACCGCCGAGGTGATCAACACCTGCTCAGCCTGCTGCGCGATTTCCATGAGAGCTTCCCGACGATGCCGGTCGAGCTCCGCAAACACGTCGTCAAGCACCAAAATCGGGTCGGGTCCATCGGCCCGGAGCAAAAAGTACGCGCCGAGACGCAGCGCGAGTGCAAAAGACCAGGTTTCGCCGTGGCTAGCAAAGCCCTTGGCGGGGTCATTGCCGAGAATGAGGTCGAGATCATCGCGATGCGGACCAACGAGACAGGAACCGCGCTCAATCTCCGCGGTGCGGCGCTCCGCCATCTTCGTCAGCAGCAGTGCCTCGAGCAGCTCCGGTTCGCTGGGCAATGGCCCGCCATCCAGGCTGTCGACCTTCGGCGCATAGGCAATCGTGGCTGGGCGCGAGTGCGGGGCAAGCGTGGCATAGGCCTCGCTGACATGCTCGGAAAGCTCGGCGATCAAATCCATGCGCGCAGCCATTAACGCCGCTCCCACCTGCGCCAATTGCGCATCCCAGGTATCCAGCGTGCTCAGTGCGGCCTGCCCCTCCGAGGAAGAATAGCCACGGCGCAGCGTCGAGCCCGCCGACTTCAGCAGCGCATTCTTCTGACGCAAAATCTTGTCATATTGAATGCGGATACCGGCGGACAGTGGCCGTCGTAAAGCGAGCAAATCATCGATGTATCGGCGACGGGAAGCGGGCTCGCCCTTGACCAGCGTGAGATCCTCGGGCGAGAAAAAGACCGACTTGACGATCCCCAGCAGCTCCCGCGGAGACTTCAGCCGCGTGCGATTAATCTGCGCTTGATTCGCGCGATGCGGATTGATGAGCAGATGCGCCGTCAGCTCGCGGCCATCATTGACTGCCGTCGCCGAAATGCGTGCCGACGGGGTCCCCGAACGAACCAGCGGAGCATCCGTAGACACTCGATGCGAGCCGAGCGTGGAGAGATATCCAACGGCCTCAACAATATTGGTCTTGCCGTAGCCATTTTGCCCGGTAAATACGGTAATTCCAGGCGTGAACTCGACTTCCAACTCCGGCCAGGAGCGGAAGTCCCGCAAGGACAAATACCGAATGTGCATAGCCGCAAACTAGCCCGGCAGGCGCACAGGCATCAGCAGGTAAGTGAAGTCGGTCTCCGGCGTTGGGTAGAAGCCGTCCTCACCGAGCTCCGGGATAGCTTCCGGCTCTGGAATGAGAATCGCGGGACGCGACGGCTGCGTAAAGCCCAGCAGAACGCGGTGGGAGCGAACAGCGCTGAGCCCCTCGAGCAGGTACTGCGGGTTGAAGGCGATCAGAAGTGGTTCCCCATAGAAGTTGCAGGCCACAGTCTCTTCTGCGTGACCGACCTCGTCGCCATGAGCGGAAAGGACAACCTGGCCGTCGGAGAAGTCCATGCGAATCTGCGCACCGTGATCCGCCATCAGAGACACACGACGGATGGCATCCTGCAGCTGGTCAACACGAGCAACAGCCATGGAGGAATGCTGCTTCGGCAGCAGCGGACGGAATTTCGGGAACTCGGCGTCCAGCAGTCGCGTGGTAGTGCGACGAGGATCGGCGAGGATAGCCAGCAGACCTTCGGAGCCGACCTCACGATCATCAGATCCGTCGCCGAATGCCAAGGTCACTGGCTCGCTGGAAGTGGTATCGAGAGTGCGGGCAGTCTCCGCGAAGGTCTTTGCCGGGATGAGCAGCTTGGTCTCCCCCTCCGGGATCTGCTCCCACTCGAAACTGCGAACCGCCAGGCGGAAACGGTCGGTGGCAGCGAGAGTGACCTCGTTACCTTCGGTTTCCATCCGGATGCCGGTCAGCATCGGCAGCGACTCATCCTTGCCGGCAGCGATAGCGACCTGACCAATAGCCTCAGCCAACAGAGCGGCATCGACAGTGCCGGTAGCAGCCGGAGCTTCTGGTAGCTGAGGGTAATCCTCCAAGGTCAGGCTTGGTAGCTCGAAGCGGGAAGAACCACAGCGAACGATGACCTTCGTGCCATCAAAGTGCATCTCTACCTGCTTATTCGGCAGCTTAGAGACAATGTCAGAAACCAACTTGCCATTGACGGCGAAGCGACCGGGCTCATCGACCTCTGCGCTAATACGAATCTGAGTCGAGACCTCGTAGTCATAGCCAGCGAGCTGCAGACCATTGTCATCCGCGAGAAAAATCATGCCACGCAGAATCGGCTGAGTCGGGCGTGCAGGCAGGTTACGAGCAACCCAGCTCACCGCACCCGCGAGATCGTCCTTAGCCGCGCGAATACGGACTTCGGTCTGCTCCATCGTTCCTCCACCGGTATTGGATGTCTGTTATTAGCCGTCTTTTGTGTTGTCAGCACGCTATGTCAGCGCACATGACTGGAGTTACAAAGATTCCATCGTACAACTCTACTGCAGACTGCCAAAGACCTCACTGGCATTCTTGTAGTCCGTCTAGTGCTTAATCCTAGTTCTTGCTCGTTCTTGGCATTTATGAAGTTGTGCGCGAGAGGTTGCTTGCCAGAGGTTGTGCGCTGGCCCCCTTTTATCTAGAAGTTTCTAGAGATTTTTAAAGTCGGGAGTAGTAATAGGGGGTGTGCACATTGTGAAATTACATGATTCCCGCTGGTCTTCACTGATTTCGCGCTGTGGATAACCAGTGCGTCTAACTGTGGATAACTTGGGGTGTCTGTGGATAGTGTTCGGGCTTCATCTTTCATCCACAAAATTTACGAGTTGTCCACAGCTCTGTGCACGGAAAAACCGCAGTTAATAACAAGAATTCCGCACGCCGAGCCCAAGGTTTTTAAGCCGTGCCGCGAGCTCGGTCTCGAATGCGTGTAGTCAGGTCGTTGACCTGGTCCTTTGAGGGCTTCTTCTCCTGAATTTCCTTAACAATCTTGCGTTCAGCGTGCAAAACCGTCGAATGGTCACGATTTCCGAACTCCCGGCCAATCGACGGCAACGAAAGCTCAGTGAAGGACCTTGTCAAGTACATCGCGATCTGGCGAGCATGAGCGACCGGGCGAGTCTTACCCGGGCCCACCAAATCCGCAACCGTTAGGTCGAAGTACTCAGCGGTGGTGGAGATGATGATCTCCGGGGTAATCTGCACCTCGATTTCGTCGGCACCGAGGATCTCCTGCGCAAACTTCAAGGTCACAGGCTCATGAATCATGGATGCGTGAGCGCTAATCTGCAGTAGACGCCCCTCGAGCTCACGAATAGAAGACGAGGTGTTCTCCGCGATGTACTGGAGTACATCATGCGGAACGACCAAATCAGACAGCTGTGCCTTCTTCGACAGAATTGCGATTCGCGTCTCCAAGTCCGGGTATTGCAGATCCGGATTGAGCCCCCACTGGAAGCGGGTACGAAGGCGATCCTCCAGGGTCTTAAGCTCGCGTGGTGGGCGGTCCGACGACAGCACAATTTGGTGATTGGACTGGTGCAGGGCATTGAACGTATGGAAGAACTCTTCCTGTGTACCTTCCTTGCCCTCCAAGAACTGGATGTCATCGATGATGAGCATGTCCAAATCGCGGTAGCGACGCTTGAAGGATTCCTGGGCGTCGTCACGCACGGAATTAATGAAGTCGTTGGTGAACTCTTCCGAAGAAACGTAACGAACCCGCAGGTTAGGGTACAAATGCTTGGCGTAGTGACCAATGCCGTGGAGCAGGTGCGTCTTGCCAAGACCCGAACCGCCGGAGATAAACAGCGGGTTGTAGGTGCGCCCCGGAGACTCTGCAACAGCGACGGCGGCTGCGGCGGCGAACTTATTCTGCGGACCAATAACAAAGGTTTCGAAGGTGTAGTTCGGGTTGAGGGTGGGCTCCTCGAAAGGCATGCTCATCTCGGTTGGAGTGCCGTGGCTCTCGGAGCGGAAAGGACTTGTGACCTGGCGCTGATCAGCAATAGTCATCGGATTCTCGGCAGATGAGTGCGAAAGCCCCTGCGCCATTGAATCCACTGCGTCCATCGATCGGTGCTGTGACTGGGCACTCTGCTGATTATGGACATTCTGCTGGTGTGTCTGCGGCACCTGTGGCGTCTGCGTCGATCCCTGGTGCTGCTCGTGGCGATTGAAGTCATTCGCATCTGCACTGGGGAACGGGTAGTTGCGGCCAGATTGCTGTTGGTGCTGCTGGTTTGGCTGTTGACGCTGAGCCTGCTGCGGACGCGAAGCTGCAGATGGCATCTGCCCCGAGTGCTGTGCAGATGGTTGAGTGGTCTCTGCTGCCTGGCTATCTTCAGCGTCGTCAGCAGGATCGGCAACGGTGATGACCGTTTCCAACTCCTCGCCGGTCAGCGAGGCTAAGACGGCCTCGATAATGCCCTTGAGCTCTTCTTTTACCAGTGCCTGCACCACTGGCGATTGAGTGCTGAGCAGGAAAAAACCTGGAAAGTCACCAGTGTGCGTCACTGACCGCAGCAGTGCCTTGTGTGGCGGGCGTAGTGGTGCAATGCCCAACTCCGGCGCACCTTCTGGTGAAGTCAGGATAGAAACGACCTGCTCCCAGAGTCCACCTGGCAATTCTGGTTGTTCGCTCACTGTGTGAATGTCCTTTTACATGTTTACGTTCATCAAATTTATCGAGGCGACCTGTTTTTGTGGAGTGTTTTTGGCATGGCGAGAGCGCCATATCTGCCCATTTGGGGGCTATTTCTTGTAATTCGCCCTGTGGGGTGTTTCTACACAAGGTGCTATACGCCCCGAGCAGGACTTCCACATGTTTGTCCACACCTGTGGATAAACCTTGTCGCTAATTGACTAACAGTTTATCCACAGTTTGCCCACAATGAAAAATAGCCCCCTAGTCTGCGTTTACCTAGGTAAACACGTTATTTCCCCTGCTCGCTGTGATTCATGGTGTGGAAGTTATCCACAGCTGATGGGATAAACGCCCTGTGGATTGCAGTGCATAGGTTAGTATTTCCACAGGTCAACATCGGTACCGTCGGAAAACTTGGAAAATGATTCTCCAGGTAAATCCGGCGTGTTGATTTGAATTTCTCGCTCGATTCGACGTAACCTATCTGGGTGTTTCATATCCATTGAGATATGAGTCCGAGCTTGTGCTTGGACCCGACAGAACGCATGTAGCTTTCAATCTGTCGGTAAGTAATTTTTCCGTGCATCACGGGAATGCGTCAGACGCATCGCTGCCTCGCACTCGAAGCGAGGAGTTTACTGCGGTGTGTTCAGCGTGGACTCGTGGTCGTTTGAGTTTCAAGGAGTGTCAACCGTGTCGAAGCGGACGTTCCAGCCGAATAACCGCCGTCGTGCACGCGTGCACGGCTTCCGTACCCGTATGCGTACCCGTTCCGGTCGCGCCGTTGTGGCAGCACGCCGCAGCAAGGGCCGTGCCCGCCTGTCCGCTTAAGTAAGAGGACACCGATTTCGGTGCTCCCTCAGAGCAATAAGCTGCGTTCTTCGCGTGACTTCACGGTCACCGTACGACGTGGACGCCGAATCGGACGCAAGACCTTGGTCTTGCATATTCGTGACACCGCCGCTTCTGGCGGTGAAGATAAGACCGATACGCAGATTGCCAGGTTTGGTGGTCCGCGTGTCGGTCTTGTCGTATCTAAAGCTGTGGGCAACGCCGTGACTCGTCACGCTGTATCCCGCAGGCTCCGCCATGTTATGGCCGCGGCCGCGCAGAATCTTCCGTCCACCATGGACATTGTCGTTCGCGCGCTGCCTGCATCTGCCACAGCCACCAGCCAGGAGCTGTCCCACGATGTGCAATCGGCACTCGCCACATACGAACGTCGGCGCTAATTCGCTTGACGACGGCCCCCTCGCTCAGACCCCCGGCGCACGTGTGGCTGAGAGGGCGATTCTCTTCTACCGCCGTCGTATCTCTAATCTGAAGCCCACGAGCACATGTCGTTTTGAACCGACGTGCTCCGCATATGGTCTTGAGGCTGTGCGCCGTTTCGGAGCTATTCGTGGCCTGTGGCTGACTTTCTTGCGCATCTTCCGTTGCGCACCCTGGCATCCGGGTGGCTGGGATCCAGTTCCTGCCACATTCCCCGGCCTGGGTTCGTGGTTGAGGCGAATGCACAGGTAACCTCTAGTAATGCTTAGCCTTTGACGGGGCTTTGTAGACGAAGGCGCGAGTGCGCTGTCCCCTAAAGAACGGAGTGATCTTAGACCGTGCTCAATTTCGTGTATGTGCCGATTTCGGCCATCCTGTGGTTCTGGCATAAGGCCTCAGGTTTCCTATTCGATCCCTCCTCGGGTATCTCCTGGGTGCTGGCCATTATTTTGCTTGTGGTCACCATCCGTATCCTCCTGTTTAAGCCGATGCTGAACCAGCAGCGTTCTGCCATCAAGATGCAGCAGCTCGCTCCTGAGATGCAGGCCATCAAGGAGAAGTACAAGAACGATCAGCAGGCTCAGGCTCTTGCTATGCGCCAGCTACAGAAGGAAATGGGTGTCAACCCGCTCGGCGGCTGTCTGCCGATTCTGGTTCAGATGCCTGTGTTCATTGGCCTTTTCCACGTGCTGCGTTCGTTCAACCGAACGGGTACGACGGGCAATGCGCTCGGCATGTCGGTGGAGCAGAACTGGAATACGCCTAACTACGTCTTCGGTGTAGATGAGGTGCGGTCCTTCCTGCTGGCTCGTGTGCTCAATGCTCCACTGTCCAGTTCGGTTGGTATGGGTGAGGATCAATACGCAGCCTTTACTGTGCCTGGTACGCCTGCGGACTTCACCCGCATGGACATCATGATCGTTGCCATTCCGCTGATTGTTATCGCGGCACTTGCAACGCACTTCAACGCTCGCATGTCTGTTGACCGCACGCGTGCCCGCCAGGAAGCCGGTCTGGTGAAGCGCCAGGAAGGCGTTATGGGTCAGCAGATGGACATGATGAACAAGATGATGCTTTGGTTCTTCCCAATCATGATTCTTGTTACCGGTGCTTTCTGGCACATCGGCCTTCTTGTCTACATGGTGACTAACAACGTCTGGACCTACTTCCAGCAGCGCTACATCTTCGGCAAGCTGGATGAGGAAGAGAAGGAAGCTGTCGCAGCTAAGAAGGCTGCCAAGCGCGAGGCACAGGAGAAGCTCGCTCCGAAGGTTGGCCAGAAGCCAATCAATCCGAAGAAGGGTGGCAAGCGTCAGGCAGCGCAGAATGCGCAGCAGGCGCAGTCCGGTCAGGCCTCTGCAGCGAACAAGGCTTCTAGCCATCTTCCGGATGGTAATTCGGGGAAGGGACAGCAGGGCCCAGTCTCGAAGCCAGCGCCAGGACAGAAACCCGCAAATCGGAAGAACCGGAAGCGGAAAAAGAAATAGCTGAAGTGGAATCGCCCTTCGTCTACATAAGTTAATTAATCGAAACGCCCCGCAGTTGATGCGGGGCGTTTTTGCTTGCCTTGGTACTCTATCGCGCAGACAACGTCGCTGTTATTACAGGCATGTAATTTTCTGTGGGGCCTGGAGTTTGGCATCCAACTCCGGTCAATGTTTCACGTGAAACATGGCTGTTGCACTGTCGTACACTAGGGGTAATGAAAAGCTCGACGGGTGACGGCACAGCTGCCCCATTGGAAAGGTTAGTGGAACTGTTGAGTAACTCCGCGAAAGACGTCGATAATCAAGAAGCCTCCGCAGGTTTGGTCGATCCGGATCTGCGTTCGGTGATAGATACCGTGTTTGGAGGGAATGCCGATCGAGCATACCGCTACCATTCATGGTTGGCTGAGGAGGCTACAGTCCGAGGTTTGATTGGGCCACGTGAAACTCCAAAGCTGTGGGATCGGCACATTATCAATTCTGCGGTAGTTGGAGAAGCGATAGGCAAAGGGCTTCTAGTTGCGGACATTGGTTCGGGGGCAGGCTTGCCCGGGATTCCGCTTGCTCTTGCACGACCAGATTTGAAGGTGGTTCTTGTGGAACCATTGCTGCGCCGTACGACTTTCTTGAACGAGGTTGTGGAAGATCTCGAGCTGGACAATGTGACCGTGGTTCGCGGCCGCGCTGAGGAGAAAGTGGTTCGCGCTGAGGTTGGCCAAGTAGATGTCGTCACTTCTCGCGCTGTTGCCCCTCTTGGGAAATTGGCGGGCTGGTCGCTTCCTTTAGTTAAATCCGGAGGCGCGATGGTTGCACTGAAGGGTGGAACTGCGCAAGAGGAGATTGATCGGGACGCAAAGCTTATTGCCAAGGCGAAGGGAACTAATCCCCGCGTTGTAGAGGTTGGCGGTTCCGTGTTGGGAACTTCGACGTACGCCGTGATTATTCAGAAGAAGTAGGTTGTAAGTCCCCCTCCCCTACTCCACTGCCGGTTCGCTTGTGTTTTGGTTTCGACATTGAGGCGCGTAGTGCCGTCGGGCTAGAGTGGGATAAGTATCGCGGTATGGCAAAGTCCTACCGGCCAAGGTGGATGTTTCACGTGAAACATTTCCACAATCGTCGGCGTCTAACGCTTGTTGGGGCTTGATGATTACGCTTTTGCAGATAGTTACTAAGTTTTTATTCGCACTCCAGTGGCCATGATTGGTGATTGCTGTGCTTGTAAGGGGAATAGTTAATGAGCCGGAAGTCCTGGCAAGACACACCCATCGCTGCGGCAGCTCAACGGGCAGCGCAAGTTAAGGCCCCGAACCGTTTATCGCTTCCACGCCCCGAACGCCCGCGCCGTATTACTATCGCCAACCAGAAGGGTGGCGTGGGCAAGACCACTTCGGCAGTCAACATCGCGTCGGCGCTCGCGCGGCATGGTCTCAAGGTGCTAGTCATCGATAATGACCCGCAGGGAAATGCTTCTACGGCCCTGGGGATTGAGCATGTTTCCGGGACCCCGTCGACGTATGAGCTTCTAATTGGCGAACTACAGATTGACGATGTCATCCAGCGTTCCCCTGAATCTGAGAATCTCTTTTGTGTGCCAGCGACATTGGACTTGGCGGGCTCCGAGATTGAGCTGGTCTCGCTCCTGAACCGTGAGCGCCGACTTCTCGATGCAGTGTCAGATCAGTACCTGATTGACAACGGCTTTGACTTTCTCATTATTGACTGCCCTCCTTCGCTCGGTCTGTTGACTCTGAATTCGATGACTGCCGCCAACGAGGTTTTGATCCCGATTCAGTGTGAGTTTTACGCCTTGGAGGGTGTGACTCAGCTGATGAATAACGTGCAGATGATTCGTCAGCATCTCAATCCGGAGCTACATATTTCTGCTGTGCTGCTCACTATGTTCGATGGCCGCACCAAGCTTTCGGAAGAAGTTGCCAATGAGGTTCGTAACTACTTCGGTGAGGTTGTGCTACGTAATCTCATCCCTCGATCTGTGAAGGTATCGGAGGCGCCGGGATATTCGCAGACCGTAATTTCCTACGATCCAGGGTCTCGGGGCGCAGTTGCTTATCTTGACGCCGCGAAGGAATTGGCAACGCGTGGCGACTATTCAGCAGTTTCGGGTGGAAGTGCGATTGGGCAAAAACCAGCTTCCTCCCCTACCCCGTCCAATTCCACTGAGACAAATTAAAGCCACTAGGAGTAGTTACCGATGTCGAATCAAAAAAAGGAGAACCGCAAGGGAGGGCTCGGTCGCGGTATCGCCGCGCTGATCCCAACTGCTCCGGCGGCTAACCCCTCGGTAGGTGAGAGTGCCGCGGATATTATCTTCGGTCCCCGCCGTACCCAGGGGACGAAGCAGCCTGGAAGTAGCGGAGTTGCCGACGTACTGGGGGCAGCCGCGACGGGATCCGGCACCTCGTTGACTGAAGGGAAAAACGCCGGAAAATCTGCAAAATCCGGCCAGAGCAAACCTCATACCAATGAGGCGCAGAAACGTCACAGTGACAATAAGACTATTGGTAAGTGTAGCGATGTTTCACGTGAAACATCGCCCTCGACGACATCGGGAGTAGCGGACCATAGCGGCGCCAAGCCGACCGATGTTGACACTTCGGCCGCAAACGAGTTTGGCGCGACCTATCGCGAAATCAACTTGAAGCTGATCACGCCGAACCCGAAGCAGCCACGAGAGGTCTTCGATGAGGAGCCCCTAAATGAGCTCGCTCACTCTATTCGTGAGTTCGGTCTATTGCAGCCGATTATCGTACGACCAATCTCTGAGGATAGTCGTGCGGCCGCACTCGAGGCAGCGCGCAAGGAAGATCCGAACGCGCCGCAACCCGAGTTTGAAATCATCATGGGTGAACGGCGCTGGCGTGCTTCTCAGCGAGCTGGGGTCGACACGATTCCCGCCATCGTTCGCGATACTCCAAACCAGGACATGCTTCGCGATGCCCTACTAGAGAACATCCATCGCGTTCAGCTGAACCCACTCGAAGAGGCCGCTGCGTACCAGCAGCTACTCGAAGAGTTTGGTGTAACTCAGGCAGAGCTGGCGGATCGAATCGGTCGCTCGCGGCCCGTTATTACCAACATGATTCGACTCTTGCAGTTGCCGGTGGAGGTACAGCGACGAGTAGCGGTCGGTGTTCTGTCGGCTGGTCACGCACGTGCCTTGCTTGGAGTTAAGGCAGGTAAGGAAGAACAGCAGCGCCTCGCCGAGCGAATTGTTGCTGAAGGACTATCCGTCCGTGCGACCGAAGAAGCAGTGACATTACTCAATGCCGGCGAGCGACCGAAAAAGCAGCACCGCGAGCCCACTCCGCAGCCGGAGGTCCTTCACAATTGGGCTGACCGCCTGTCCAATTCTTTTGATACGAAGGTGACTGCCCAGATGGGCAAGCGTAAGGGCAAAATCGTTATCGAATTCGGCAACCTCGAGGACTTTGATCGCATCATGTCACTGATGCATCTCGACGAAGAGTAAACCCGGTTACTGTGACTGAAGTATTCATCGAGAAAATTTCGCTGGCCGACATCGAAGGAATCTATCCAGAGACGATGTTAAGCCTGTTTTGGGAACAGGGCATGGAGCATATCCGTACAGCAACTGCCCTACCCCAGTTCTCGACTGAGCCGCGCGAACCTAATTTGGACCCCAGCACGCCAGAAGAGGATGAAGCGCTCAACGGTGATTTAAAGCATTCGGACGGCCAACCCCCTACTCGGCCAGGCGGAGCTAGTGAAAGCCTCTTAAATGGCGATTTAAGCCCTGATTTAGCCGCCCAGGTGCGCTTGGAGAAGGAAGCATGGCTCAATACCGTCTACCTTTCCTGGGGACCGTGCGGATATTCACTACGACGAAAGCCACCGGCATCACTTATCGATGGGAAACTTGAGACCGTCGGCACGCTGCTCTTTGCTCCGCCACGCTTCTGCCCGACGACATTTTCCATGCCTTCCGGACCAATATCGCCGGATGCGATTGCGCTGACGAGTCTGCATTACAACGCTTTAGAGGTTGACGATGACATGCTCCGCGTGCTCATTGTGACCGCTCTGCACAAGCTCGCGCTGCGCGGGATTTCAGCGGTAGAAGCGTTTGGTTGCAGTGGCACGGCGGATTCTATGTCGGCATCCACGCCGTCGTCGCCAACGCCTGACGACGGTACGGAGAATCTAATCGCTGATTTCGAAGCGCAACTCGAAGAAAAGCTGAATCCAAAGCCGTGTATTTCAGATTCGTTGGCGGCGATTAACCATAACGCCGGTGATTTGATTCGTACGCGAACCCTTCTTGACTCCGGGTTTCGGGTGGTGACTCCACATCCGATTCATCCGAAACTCCGTATCGAGTTGGATGCGGAATTGGACTGGGACGAAGAAATCGGCCATGCGTTGGATCTAAGTGCGAAAGAACCCTTTATGCGCTCAAAGCTGTTCAGTCTTTAGCGCTGGGTTTCATTGGTCAGCCGTGTTTAGGCTTTTTCCTCTTCAATCAGCTGCGCAAAGCTGTAAGCGCCGGTCATTGGCTGCTGCTCTTCATCGCCCAGGTACAGACGCTTTACAGCGACAACGATAGATTCGGCAATTACGTCCCGCTGATCTGGGGAAGAAAGAATTGCGACGTCATCCTCGTTGGTCAGGTAACCAACGGCGACTTCCACCGTGGGCATCCTGGTCAGACGGAGGAGATCCCAGGTACGGGCGTGCGAGCGGCAGTCTACCAGGCTCGTACGGGCAACAATCTCTCGCTGGATAAGGCCAGAGAGCTGTTCGCCCAGAATGGAGTTGGAGCCCTTCATCGAGCCAAAGTAAAAGGTCGCAATACCGCTGGCGCGGTTGTTGTGATAGTGGTCAGCCTGCAGGGAGATGAAGACGTCAGCGCCAAATGCGTTGGCCATCTCAGCGCGATCCTCGATGGACGGATTGTCGGTACGAGGACGAGACAGAATAGTCTCTGCACCTGCCGCGACAAGGCGACCCTCAATGCGAGAGGCCAAATCCCAAAGAATCTCTTCTTCAGAAATCTGACCGTAAGGGCCGTCGACCACAATGCCGGGCTCCCCTGCCCCAAGACCTGGATCAATGACAATGCGCTTTCCAGAGAGCTTCGGCCCCATCGTGCGCAGTATTTCCTTCTCGTGGAAGGCGTTTACAGAGCCACCAGTAACCCTCCTGCCCAAGTAGCTGAGCGCCCGGAGAGTAACGGGACCACAGATACCGTCGGGCTCCAGCCCGTAATTGAGCTGGTATTCACGTACAGAGGCATCGGTCTTCGGGCCAAAGTGGCCGTCTACTCGGGCATCGTGGAAGCCGAGTTCCTGCAAGGTAGCTTGGAGAACGCCTACGTCCTCACCGGTCATTTGTGACAGTGGATCGTAGGACAGTACGCGGGTGCCCAGAGTGTACGAGGCTTCTCGCAGTAGGCGCAGGGTGCTGTCGCGGATAATCCCGTCGGCATAGACACCGCGGGACTGTTGGAACGCCAGAAGAGCGTTGCGCATGTCCTCATCAAAGAGGTCATCGTCACCAGACCACTGAGGCGAGTTCTCCTCCGCGGCTGAGCCCTCCCAATTGGGCAGAAGCCCAAGACGAGCCAGGGTAGAACGTACCTCGGCTACACGAGGTGACCTATCGCCCACCTTCAGAAACTCTGGCACGAAAACTCCCTTCCGAACTCCACAATTATGTTTAGGCCGTTGTGGGTCCTCACAACACTTAATCAGTATTACTGGCCAGTGAGCTAAACGAAACTTCAGTTAAGAAATCCCGCGCACTCTCAGAGGATATGGTCAGCAATACCTCTCAAGTTGGCGGCAACCTGGTTCCTTCACGGTATTAAGGAAGACGTAAACCGCCATTTCCAGCAAGATTACCAGGTCGCAGGCGCGAATTGATTGTTACGAGGGCGCGTCGGCTAGCCCGACGGCAGAACCCCAGGACTAACTCTAAATCACAACCACAACTTCAGTCACATCATAATGGGGTGTGTCCAACGAAGGTGGCAGTGGCGAAGTGACGGGTGGGCAGTCGTAACCTCGTATCGGATAAGGAGCAACCCCAAGTTCTTTTAAAGGTGCTTTTCGATGAGCGACGTGATTTCGCCCTTCGGGCGGACTCCGCGAATCTCTTCGACCTTCTTGCCGTCCTTGAATAGGAGCAGGCTTGGGATGGACATAATCTGGAACATGCCAGCCAGTGCACGCTCCTCATCGACGTTGACCTTGGCGATGACGGCCTTGCCATCGAGCTCGGTCGCAACCTCGTCCAAAACGGGAGCAATCTTCTTACACGGGCCACACCACTCTGCCCAGAAATCAACAAGCACCGGCTTATCGGATTCGAGGACATCGGACTTAAAGGTGTTGGCGGTGACGGTTACCGGAGCCATGAAATTCTTCTCCTTAGAATGAGCTCGTTTGAGTTCTTAGTGGTTTTGTTTTGTGGTCTTGATTCTAATTTTTCAACCTAGCTTCTTCAGCCTCGCGTACGGATTTGGCCTCGCGTACGGATTTGGCGCTCAAGGCGTCAAAAATTAGGGCTTCCGGTGGTGCGAGTGAAGTACTAAATTGTTAATTAATGGTGTTCTTGAGAACGCTGCAAGTGCTCGATGAGTACGGGGCGTACCGGGCTATAACACGTCCCGCTGCACCCTGATTGAGCTACAGCTAACAACAATTGGGCTTACCGACTATCGGATATTCCCCATAGTTGGATATCTGCAATCGTAGGGCTTATCCAACAATTGCGATACCCCAACTATTAGGTGTTTATCCAGCTAGTGCGACTGCCCTGCTGTCATCTACCGAGTAACAGTTTCCAAGTAGTGCTCAGCATCCAGCGCAGCCTTGCAGCCAGAACCAGCGGCGGTAATTGCCTGCTGGTAATGCGAGTCAACAACATCGCCCGCCGCAAAGACGCCCTTGAGAGAGGTCTGGGTGCTCGGAGCGGCTACCTGAATGTAGCCATTCTCATCGCAATCCAGCTGATTGCGAACCATCTGCGAACGTGGCTCGTGGCCAATTGCTACGAACATGGCAGTCACATCCAGGACGGACTTCTCACCAGTGACGGTGTCTTCCAGCTCGAGACCGGTAACCGAACCCTTGTCCTCACCAAGAACCTGGGACACAACCTTGTTCGTCGCAAAGCGAATCTTGTCATTGTTCTGCGCGCGCTCGACCATGATCTTCGACGCACGGAACTCATCGCGGCGATGGACAATCGTCACCGAGCGGGCGAACTTGGTAAGGAAGGTTGCCTCTTCCATTGCGGAGTCACCGCCGCCGATGACGGCGATATCGTGGTCGCGGAAGAAGAAACCATCACAGGTGGCACAGGCGCTGACACCATGACCAAGCAGCGCCTGCTCACCCGGAGCACCGACATAACGCGGAGCGGCACCGGTTGCCAGGATGACAGCGTGAGCCTTGTGCTCTTCTTCGCCAACCCAGACAGACTTGATATCGCCGGTGAGATCCATGCGATCGACAATCTCCATGCGCAGGTCAGCGCCGAAGCGCTCTGCCTGTGCGCGCATCTGATCCATCAGCTCTGGGCCCATGATGCCCTCGGAGAAACCTGGGTAGTTCTCCACATCGGTAGTCGTCATAAGCAGGCCGCCAAACTCGATGCCCTCGAACACCACAGGCTTCAGGTCGGCACGGGCTGCGTAGGTGGCAGCCGTGTAACCGGCGGGACCGGAACCGACGATGATCAGGTCGTGAACGATATCGCTCATGAAGACTCCTATAATTTTTATCTCTCACATCACATGGCGCACAGTGATGCTCAGTAGTAAGCAAATTTTTCAGCTCCGGGAAAGAAATTACCGGAACCAGCCACCTCAACCAACGTGAGGTTAGCCATCTCTATTCCCCCAGCCTCTCCCCTGCTCCGCAGTTGTTAGGCCACCTGCACTTCTTCCAATTGTCGCCGAAGCGTACGACGCGCCCGCGCCCGCCGAGACTTCAACGTCCCGCTCGGCTGCCCAATACTGCGAGAGGTCTCCTGCAGCGAATATCCAAAGATGTCCAAGTACAGCAGGGCATCCCGTTGATCCGTTGGCAGCTGCTCCAATGCGGCGGCCATAGTCACACGTAGCGGAACATCCGGGCAGGGAATCGGCTGTGAACTCATAAACGTCTCAAAATCCTCCTCCTTATCGCAGAGAGGGATCTCCCCGAAACGACCGCGGTTGTGGTCAATACACGCATTCTTCACGATGCACGTCAGCCACGTCGCCACCGTCGAACGCCCGCGAAAATTCGCCGCCCCCGCAATTGCCCGCGCCAGCCCCTCCTGTACCCCATCCAAGGGATCGAAATCATCCCGACGATAGCGCCGCGCCATCGCTACCAACTGCGGATAATAACGCCGTGCCAACACCGCGAACGCGCGACGATCCCCCGCCAGGTGCGCCTTCAATAATTCACGATCGACCTCGTCCGCAGATGCATGCTTTTGCATACCGACGACGCCACAATCCCCCAGTCGCCGACCCATGCGGGCCTTACGGTGACTGTCCCCAATTCGATTTCTTCCCCCAAAGTTCATGGCTCCTATGCAAACACGAAACCCGCGCTCTCCGCTTGGCAAAACTGCCGTGGAGACCGCGGGCTGTGGATGAATTTCAAAACGTCCCAGTAGCTGTGGATAACTTGGGACAACTTGAACTGTTGCCACCTAAGGCAAGCTCAGAGCGTTATTCCGTACCACGCACCTGAATGTCGCCAATAGCAACTGGCAGCAACGAATCCGGAGATTGCTCAGCCAGATTGCGGTCGCCGACAAGTGGGTTGTCCGCATCGGAATTCTGCGACTCAGCATCTGTATCAGCATCTGTATCAGCGTCAGTGTCTGAGTCGCTGTCGGCTACCGCTTCCGCAGCCGTCGGCAAGCCGGAGATCCAGACAACAAGGTTCTTCCACTCAGTGTCGCGGCTATCGATTTCGATGGTCGTCGTACCTGAGGTGGCAGTAGCGCTTCCGAGAACCGTTGTGTCATCCAAGTTCGTCGAGTCAGCATCTCGTAGGCCGCGAACTTCAATGTGTGCGCCCGGGGTCGCCGCGACCTTAAGCTCTCGAATGGTTGCCGGTTCATCGAGAGTGACCCGAATACCAACGCCAGGTTTGAAGTCCTCTGGGCGATTGCCGAACTGGCTGAGGTAAGTAGAAGTTACCCAGAAGCTTTCCTCGTCATTATCGATGGTCAGCTCAGCCATGTCCGGATTGTCCGGACCTGCTGCAGGGTTGTCGGTGTCGGCTTGCCACTCGCTAGCGTCGGCAAGCGAGAGCGTCGTGACCGGAGCCGGACCGCGTCGTACGGACTCGGAGTTAATCGGTGCGTCCGAGGAACGGTTAACCAGACCAAAGATGCCCGCGGCGACGAGTGCACCGACAATGACTACGCCGACAACGACTGCGCCGGTGCTGAATGCGCGGGTGCGATTCTTGGTGTGATGAGCGTTTGATTGGGCTGCACCGCCGGCATCGACGGATTCGCGCGCACCGGTGTCGGGGTCGATTGCGAGAAACTCCGAAGAATCGGGGCCCAGCGCTGCGGCGCGCAAGTCCTCGGCGAGCGTGCGAGCTGGCGACTCCTGCCCATTGAAGTCCTCCGGGCGTGTTTGCTTCGCGCGGTCGATAGCAGCAGAAATATCGGAGGGGATGTTCGTCACGCTGTAGAACAGCTCGTCGATGACAGAAAGCAACGCGCTGTAGTCCGAACGTTGCGAGCTATCGGGCAAAACGACGGGGAAAGCGTCGTAGATGTGGCCGTCGCTGCTGATGCGCAATTGTCCAGGCTTGTTTGTCAGGCCAAGGCAGCGCCCAGATTCGTGGGCGTCGGCGATTGTCTCGGCAAGTGATGCTATTGCGAGTGCCAGGGCATCCGGGTGGGCGGCCTGATCGAACCGCTCAATACCGATACTGCTGGTCCAGTCGGCGACGATGAGCACCTCGGTGCGTGTCTTCGCCACACTATGAATGCGGGACATCCCGGTGCCAGCCAGGTCACGCAGCTCATTGGTCGTCGTGGCAATCTTCTGGGCGGCAACCGATGGCGAAGTGTCGTAGTACGGCAGTGCAATCGTGTCGACGAAGACAAGTGCGACATCTGAGTTGTCGGGATCTCCCATATCCATGGCGCGCCACAGGCGCAGACCTGGGTAGGTCGCGACTTCAGAACGCAGACGGAAACGACCACCTGAGACCATCTCGCCGGGTACATAGCGGGTCGGGCGAGAACCCTGCGTCGGCATCGGCGGCAACAGCGGCGAAGCGGTGAAGCCCTCGTTTGCCAGACCCGTGGCCTCGCCAATCAGGTTCGACGGGGCAATCGAGAAAGCATCAGCGGCGAAGCCACGTTCGCGCTCCATATCCTCACGGTCGGCGACGGCATTGTCGGCTGCATGAGGCTGCGGAGCAAAGCGACGTAGACCCGGAATGCGGCCGAGGAAGCCACCCAGAACGCGGACCTCTTCCAATGGAGCCTGAGCGAGCACCAGGCCGGTACCGATGAGGAAGACCACGCCGGTGACGATGGTCTGCAGTAGCACACCGAAGGAACCGAAGAAATCGAACAGCACAAGGTCGGTCAATGCGAATGCGCCCCAAGCAACGGCGACACCGACAAGCGACGCCCCCAGTGCCCACAGCACGGTGTGGACGGTCGCCTTACTGTCCAAGTGTCCGAGAGTGCGGCGCAAGAGCAAGAAGCCAATTATTGCGCCGGCGACGAAACCGAAACCGTTGGCGGCACCGAGCAACACGACGACGGTCTCATCGTCAGAAGCCAGACGAGGAGCGAAGAACGACAGAATCACCTTGACGGTGGTAATGCCGAGGATGATGAAAGTCGGGGTCCAGGCCTCTTCACGGGCGTAGAAAACACGCAAGTGCAAAAGCACAATGGCGTATGGAATAAGCGAGAACGCCGAGAAGGACAGCGTCCAGCCGAGAATCTCTGCGGTTTCGCGGGGGAACTCCAGATACGCGAAAAGACCGACGGCGATGGGGCGGCCGAATGCGGTGAAGAAGGCAACGATCGGCACCAGCGCAATCATGGTCAGGCGGGTACCGATGGACAGATCTCGGACCACTGCCCCATCGTTGCCGTCGGCTGCATTGCGGGACAGTCGCGGCATGATGGCGGTCAGCAAGGTAACGCCGATGATGCCGTAGGGCACCTGCAACAGCAGCCAAGCCTGCTGGTAAATCGTCGGCGCTGCCTTGGAGGCAGTCGAGGCAATATTGGTGGTGATGAAGTAACCAGCCTGGGAAATTGCCACGTAGGTGATAATCGCGACACCCATGCCGGTGAACTGTTTGATGCGGTCGTCGATACCCCACAGCGGACGCAAATCAATGCCCGCGCGCTTGAGGTAGGGAATCATGATGGCTGCCTGAATGACGACACCCAGGGTGGTACCAAGACCCAAAAGCAGGATGTGCGGATCGGAGAGTGAACCGTCCGAATCCGGACTCAATTGGCCGGGCAGGAACAGATATAGCAAGAGCGTGGCAATGGCCACGACGTTGTTGGCGACAGGTGCCCACGCACCGGGTTTAAAGATTCCCTTGGTGTTTAGCACCGCCATGAGCAGCGCAAATATGCCGTAGAAGATAATCTGCGGCAATAGTAAGAACGCAAATGACGTTGCCAGCGGAACGTTGACCTTACCGGCCTCGTTAAGGCTCAATCTGGTCAACAGTGGCGCACCTATCACCGCCAGCACCGTCACCACTGCCAACAGCGTCATAGAGACAGTCAAGAGACGTCTAATGAAGGCGGCACCGTGATCTGGATCCTCCTTCTCCGCGCGCACCAACACTGGCACCACCAGAGAAGTCAGCACTGCGCCGAGGACGATTTCCGTAATCAGGTTCGGCAGTGTGTTGGCGACGTTGAAGGCTGAAGCCACAGCCGGACCCAGCGTCGCGCCGATGAGCAGGTTTCGCAAAAAACCCGTAATGCGCGAAATCAGGGTAGCGATTGCCATCGAGCCCGTGGAGGCGACGATGTCCGAGTTCGACTGTCCCTGATTTGCGTCCGCCGTCGAGCCTGCGGAGGAATCGCTGGAAGCGGTTGCTGTCGCAGTTGCCGCCTTTGCTGGCGATGGTGATGCCGATTCCGTCATCGCGTCAGTGGCGGTATCGGCATTTGCCTTATGGCCGGATACGCGAGTTAGGTCCGGGGCCGCTTCGGCCGGCTGAGATTCAGCCGTTGGCCGCGCCGCCGGAACCGGAGCCGGTGGCGCGGGGCGACGAATGCGGCCTCGAAGTCCAGATTTATGCGCGTCTGAGTCAGTCACATGTCCTATTGTTGCTTAAAAGGGGGTCTATTTCCGAAAGTACTGTGACCGTTTTGCGGCAAAAAACCCACCAACAGTGACGATGACGAGGGTCACGATAGCCAAAACCCCAACCGAAGCGCCCGATTGCACGGAAATACTCACTGATCGGGAAATGGGCGTGCCGCCAGGTGATTCGAGCCACAGCAACAGATTGTGGGAGTTGTCTCCACTATCCCGTGGCCGGTCTCCCTCTGGAGCATTGGTTGCCGGAGTGGATTCTGCATCATCACCCGACTTCGGAGTGAACTGAACAGTCACCGACCCCTTGGCGGGGATGGCGGCCTCATACTTCTCCTCCAACACCGAATCTCCAGCGCCGACGCGCACGAACGCGGGAACCGGCAGCGGCAGGCCATTACGAGCCAGCACCGCAATCGGCGACAGCTGCGTTGCGCGGGTGTAGACACCGCCGGGAGCTACCAACGTCACCGAATTGCGCAGGCGTCGATTCATAATCAGTGCCTGGTCGCTGAGTTCTTCGCTCCGCCGCTGCACGTCAGTTGACTGCAGCTGATTTCGCCGGCCGAGAGTTGTAAACGAGCGCAGCAAGTCGTGCCGCAGGGGACGGGTGAATTCATACCGTGTCAGTGCGACATTGGGATCGTTGGACATGATTGTGGTCAGGTCCGTGATTTCGCGGGAGGCCAGTTGAGCCTTCTCCACGAGCGTCTCACTCACTGGCGCGGGATCGGCAAGTTCGTCAATTGGAGTAACCGAGCCCGCATCCAGGTCGTGAGCTGAAGTGGTGATGGAGTCCATCAGCGGAGTCAGCTCAGCCAGGTTATCGTCCACGGCTTTCCGGACCGCGGCCATGAAATCTTCAGCGTCGCTAGCGCGTGGATCCCAACCGGACGGTGGTGCTGCCACCACAGCCGCGCGAGGGTCATCCGAATCAGTCAGTGATTGGAACAGAGTGCCAATCGCTGTCTGCATCCGTGCAGCCTCGGAGTCGATTCGGAAATCGTAGCGTCCGAGCAAATTCGAATACGCCACAGTCTGGGGAGACCGTCCTGTTGCAGCCAGAGAGGTTGTCAGTGCCCCAGGGAGGGCGAAGGCGCGGCTACCGTCGGCAAGCACGCCACTATGGCCGGGGCGCAGTGTCTGACCATCGGCGGTGAAGGCGGTGTTGTCTGCGACTAACACGGTGGTGTCGTGCGCGGCTTCGGGTGGAGTGGGCGAGGGTGGCATCGTCTCGCTGGTATCTACGCGGTTTTCGAATGCGCGCTCCGGGGTGGTCCCGTTCAGGGCCGTGGCCGCCGAGTACAGCGGGGCGCTTTCCGACGTCACGTATCCCTCGGCCGGCAAATAGAGGCCCGGCAGTGCCTGAACGTCCAAATGCTTGGCGATAGTCTGCCGACCAGCGGCGAGTGCCTCCATCGAAAGCTCGTGATCCCCCACGCGAGCCACGGCGCTGGCATCGGTGCCGCCCCACGGCAGTGACAGTGTGCAGGTGTCCTGTGTGAGATCGTGCAGCCGATTGAGCCAGGCGGCAGCATTGTCACTGGCGGGCATATGCGTGAGATTGGTGTCATCCGCGTTTCCCCAGGAATCCCGCAGTCGCGGAGAGGACTCCACAGGACTTGGGCGGCTGGTGCCAATCCAGTATTCGCGGGTCATCCTGGAGATTGCGTCGAGGGTCTCCGGGTCGATGGCGATGCAGGTCGATTCCCGCAACCTCTGCCCATCCGGGCCGGCAAAGCCCTTTTCCAACGAGGTGAGCAAACCGTCGAGGCGGCCACCGCGTTCGAGAGACTCGGCCAAAGAATTGTCGGTGAGGATGAGATTCGGCGACGAGGGTGCGTCACCGGTCTCACCGCCGACCAGTGGCACTGGCTGGCTGATGGGCCAAATCAGCGAAAACGGCACTGGGTCGCGGCGGGTGGGCGCATCGGAATTGTCGGTCTCATCGTTGTCGTTCTCATCACCGGCAGGCGGTTCCGGCTCATCACCTGCGGCTTGCGGATCCGTCACCGGTAGCAGTGCGCGTGTTTCCGCCAGCAGGCGGTCGATGTCATCTGCCGGTTGCCCGTTAGCATTGATGAGCAGCGGAAACGTGCCGGCTTCCGTGATGTCGAGTCCTTCTGGGGACGGTGCGGAGATAGGAACACTTAGCGTAACCTCACGCTTCTCCCCCGCTTTCAGCTCGATGGGGGCACTGAAGGTCCCAGCCACATCAAACACCGATTCAGGCTCAGCGAGAATCGTCCGCGCATCTGCAGAGGAAGCCAGTGCGCCGGCCCGCTGTGGGCGCAGCGCAACATTGCTGATATCCGCATCGGAGGTGTTGTGCACCTGCACCTTGATGGTCAGTGTCGAATGCAGAGCCGCGACATGCGGAGTGAAGCTGGTTATCGAAAGCCGAAGGGGGCCCTGTTCACCGACACGATTGGTGCCACTGCCCCACAACTGCTCATCTTGCGCAAAAGCTGGGGGCGCAACGGTCGTCGGCAAGCACAGTATGAGCGCTGCGGAAGCGGCCGTGACTTTACGAACAACATTTCTTGGCAACTGCAACCTGAACATGCGCAATCACCTCGGCGTCTGCCGGCCTGCTCGCTTTTCCGCGCGGGCGAGATCGGGCAGCAGATTGTGCGCGCGCCGGGCCAGTTTGCGTTCGTCAGCGTAGGCCAACCGTTCCACCAGGGTGTCTACAGGGACCCACATGACCTGGGTGACCTCGGGGTCTTCGTCGTTCAAATCGCCATCGACGTAGCGCAGAAGGTGATGGTGCACGGTCTTGTGAATCCGCGTGCCATCGGAGACAAACCAGTAGTCAATCACACCGAGCTCTTCGATGACCTCGCCGCGAATGCCCGTTTCTTCCCACACCTCACGTTCGGCGGTGGAATCGAAAGCTTCGCCGGGTTCGACATGGCCCTTAGGCATCGACCACAGCAGGCGCCCGCGACGATCGTGCCGACCAATCAGCGCGACATAAATCCGTGACAGGTTGACTTTGCCGCCATCGCCGACAGCCTCAGCAAGCCCCGAGACGACCAGTCCGCCCGCCGAAGTCTCAATCGAGGTCTGCATCGGCGCTGCATTTTGCGCGCGCGACGAGTGCGCACGGCGATTGTTTGTGCGCTTCGTCTGTGCGTGACGACGGCGATTGTTCCTATCCTGACCGTTCTTACGGCCACCGCGGTTGTTCGACTGCTTCGAGGGTCGTGCCGACTTCGGTGATTTGGAATTTTTCTTGGCGCCACCGGAGTTTGGCTTGGCCGATTTGGGGCCATTGGCACCGGAGCCACTACGTTTTGCAGAATTTCCGCTGGTAGTAGCGTTGCTAGTGTTGGTGGACGAGGAAACGCCACCTCTTCTGCGCGGTCGCCGACGACGTCGACGGCTCTTCGCCACCGAGTTGTCATTGCGTACCACGTTGTTCATTCCACTTAGACTACCGGGTTTATAGGTATAAGCGGGTATTGTGTCGGTCGTGACACAATCGACTCCTTCAACGACAAATGGTGACCAGCCCGGGGGGACTACACCTCACGGTGCTACTCCGGCGACTGCTGACGCAGACCCACAGGTGCGCAGGACGGCAATGCTGGCAGTGGCGGATCAGGCAATCGCCAAGGAGTCGGAGATCCTGGATTCGCTGGCAGCTGCGTTTAGTGCAGCTGGCCATCGCCTGTACCTCGTGGGCGGTTCTGTGCGCGATGCTCTCTTAGGGCGACTGGGCGTGGATCTCGATTTCACCACCGACGCGCGCCCGGAGGTGACACGCGCAATCCTTGATGACTGGGCGGACATTGTCTGGGATACCGGCATTGAATTCGGCACACTCTCCGCGGAACGGCATGGCCGTCAGGTGGAGATCACCACCTTCCGCGCGGATACGTATGACCAGGTCAGCCGGAATCCGGAGGTCACTTTCGGTGACACGTTGGAGGGCGATCTAATCCGCCGTGACTTCCGCTGTAACGCCATCGCCGTGGAGCTCCACGGTGACGGCACCCGCACCTTCCTCGACCCGCTCGGAGGTTTCGAGGATCTTGTCGCGGGTGTGTTGGATACCCCGGGTGCGCCGGAGGTCAGTTTTGGCGACGACCCCCTGCGGATGCTGCGTGCCTGCCGCTTCGCATCCCAGTTGGGGTTCGATGTGGCACCGCGTGTGCTCAAGGCGTTGAAGGAAATGTCCAGCGAAATTGACCGCATCACGGTCGAGCGCATCTCCACCGAGCTTAACAAGCTCATCCTGGGTGCGGACCCAAGCCGAGGTATCGACCTGATGGTGGAATCGGGGTTGGCCGACCGCGTGCTGCCGGAGATTTCCGACATGCGCATGACGCAGGATGAACATCGCCAGCACAAGGATGTCTACCAACACTCTCTGCAGGTCATGCGGCAAGCTATTGACCAGGAAGAACCCGGTGAACCGGACCTCGTACTGCGCTGGGCGGCACTGCTGCACGACTGCGGCAAACCCGCTACCCGTGCCTACAACGAGCAGGGAAACGTCACCTTTTACCAGCACGAAGTGGTTGGTGCGAAGCTGGTGCGGCGCCGCCTTCGGAAACTGAAGTTCCCGAAGAAGACCAACCACGAAATCTCGCAGTTGGTCTACCTGCACATGCGCTTCCACGGCTACGGCGAAGGCAAGTGGACGGACTCGGCGGTGCGACGTTATGTCAACGATGCCGGAGATTTGTTGGAACGACTCAACAAAATCGTGCGGGCCGACTGTACGACAAGAAACCGTCGTAAAGCAGCACGCCTCGCACGAGCCTGCGACAGCCTGGAAGCGCGAATCAAGGAGCTCGCCGAGCAGGAGGACCTCGCACGCGTCCGCCCCGACCTGGATGGCAACGAAATCATGGAAATTCTGGACCTGAAGCCCGGCAAAGAAGTCGGACAGGCCTGGAATTACCTGAAAGAGCTGCGATTGGAGTCCGGTCCGCTGGAGCGTGAAGATGCTATCTTGGCGCTGAAGAAATGGTGGTACGAGCAGTCCGGTGAGCAGGCTGAAAGCGAAAGTGAGAGCTAATGGCATCGATTAATCCGGAAAATCTCTACGGCGACCGGCTTTTTACCAGCCTTGAGCGCAACGACCCGGCTGCCGGGATGCTGCTGCTCGCAGCACCCGGCATGCTCTCGCCGGAGTTTTCCCGCTCGGTGATTTTCCTTATTGAGCACGATGAACACGGCACCCTTGGTGTCGATCTCACGCAGCGTTCGCAGACGCCGGTGCACAATGTGCTCGAGCCTTGGGCGCCGCTGATGGCCAAGCCGCCGGTGCTCTACGTCGGGGGTCCGGTCAACCAGACACAGCCAATCTGCATTGGTGTGGTGCGAAATGGTGCCACCCTCCCAGAGGAGACCGACAGTATTACCGGTGCCCCGCTGATGGAACGCATCGCTCACAGGTTTGCGCTGGTCAACCTCGGTGCGGAGCCGGAGGGCGTACGCGACCGCATAGATGGCGCACGCATCTTCGCCGGTTACGCAGGCTGGGATCCGGGGCAGCTGGAAGACGAGCTCGAGCGCGGTGACTGGTACGTCGCCCCTGCCCTGCCCTCAGATGTACTCGCGCCTGCTGCCGCGGACATCTGGGGTGATTGCATGCGCCGTCAGCCCTGGCCGCTGCCACTGTATGGCACCTATCCCGTAGATGTACGTGACAACTAGATGAGTGAGCACATCAATACCGAAGGAAACAGGGCTGAAGGAAGTAGCGCCACAGGAAACAGCGACCGCACCGACATAGCTGCCGGCATCCGGCAGACACTGCCCGTGGGCATGGGACTCATTCCGCTAGGGCTCGCATTCGGCCTGCTCATCGCACAAACTGGCTTTAGCTGGTGGTGGGCCCCCATCTTCTCCTTCGTGGTCTACGCCGGGTCGATGGAATTCCTCGCTGTCGGCCTGGTTATGGCGCATACGGGTCTGCTCGGCTGTGCCGTGACGTCCTTTATGGTCAACTTCCGCCACGTCTTCTACGGACTGACGTTCCCACGCGACCGGATACAGTCTCGTCTCGGCCGCGCATATTCCACATACGCGCTTACCGACGAGTCGTATGCCATCGTCTCTGCGGCAAATGCGGACGAAAAGATGTCGGGCCACCGACTGCTGACGATTCAGATTCTCTGCCAGTTATTGTGGGTGGGCTCCGGCATTGTCGGGGCGCTAACCGGCGCAGCACTGCCCGAGGGTATCCGCGGTGCCGAGTTCGCACTGGTGGCGCTCTTTACGGTGCTGGCCATGGACGCGTTTGAGACTTCTAAGGACTGGTCACTGCCCCTGTCCGCTATCGTCTGCACGCTGGTGGGCTGGCTGATTAACCCGAACCAGATGCTGGTTATCGGACTGCTGATGTACTTCGGCCTGCTGCTGTTGCGCGTGTGGTCACCGCGGGTGGATCGGGTGATGCGCATGACGTCGGCAAGCAATCAGCGTACGACGGAGGGAGAGCGAGCATGACTGCGTTGCCCGATTCCGGCTATGTGCTTGCCGCGCTCTTTGCGATGGGAGCGGTGACTCTTGCGCTGCGTGCGCTGCCGTTTGCGTTCGTGCGCACTCTGAAGGGGTCTCCCCTGTTCGAGTTCCTCGGCACGACCATGCCGGTTGGAGTCATGGTGGCGTTGGTTGCCTACACCGTCTTCGGGCGGCTAGGACTCAGCGGTGAGAGTGGCGACCCCGGCGCTGCCTGGGCCGTGCCCGTAGCGCTGGCCGTCACCGTTGGCCTGCACTGGTGGCGGCGCAACACCGTGATTTCGATTTTTGTAGGCACGGCGCTGTATATGGTCCTCGTGAACCTTGTCGCGTGAGGTGCGCTGTGTGTGGGACGGTGCCAGCGGACCAGTGGCTAGCGGCAGTGGCTAGAACTGTGCCGGTACCTGACCAGTGAAGTCCGGTAGTCCCGGAATCTGGGGCAGCTGCGGGGATTCCGGCAGATTCAGTAGTTCGCCGAGATTTGGGCTCTCGGGCAGGTTCGGGACGCCTGGGATGTCCGGCAGCGATGGAGTGCCCAGCGTGCCGTCGAAGGCATTCTGAACATCGCTGGTGTGAGTTTCCTTCGTGCCGTAGGTGTTAGCAGCGACGCTGAAGTCAGGTCCAATGGATGCCGAGGCGTGAACGCTCTGGCGGTCATCGGACCAACCCCACTTTGTGCCAATAACACCCGGCAGCGTGGCGGTGCCGTAATCCTGACGGTAGTCATCCGCTGCCACAGGTGACGCGGTGCTCATAGCAACCAGAACCGGGTCAGAAGTGTTCTCACGCTTCTTGGCCTCCAGGAACTTCACAGTGTCCGCGCTGGACGTAGTTGAATTTCCCCAGTGACCTGCATCGTGGGTGTTGCTGAGGCCGTATTCACGCGCAGTGGCGTTGATGGAATCCGGGTAACGGCCATAGAGCTCACTGGCGATATTGTCATCGGAGTAGCGAATCATCTCTGTGGCCTTCGCCTTGTCCGCTTCTGTGCCATGTTTGAAGACGTAGTCCGCAATGTAGAGCTTGACAATCGAAAGCCCCGGACGAGCTTCATTCTCGTTCGCCGTACCGTAGTGCGTGCCACTTGGGGTGTGGGTAAAGCTGATCTGGGTTCGCCCCGGAGCATCAATAGTGCCCTGCGGAGTCAGTTTTGGCTGCGGAGCCGCAGCGACGTTTCCAGCTGCCAGCGGAAGGCTGGTGACAGCGATGACACCGGTAAGACCCATGCGAATCGCGCGGGAAGGCCGTGGAGTAAGACGATGACGAGCGTTCATAACAAAAAACCAATCTACACGCGCAGGTGACCGACGCGCTGCCAAGCTGGATCGTAAGCGGTATCGATGACATGCTCTCCCTCGGTCCACGTCTCCGCAACAGCTTGCAGACCCGCCTCCGCATCAGATGCCGGGTCAATAAAGAAGTGCATCAGAGCCATGCCATCGGATTGCTCAGTTGCAACAAAAATACCCTTGTCCTCAGCGATGGCTTCAGCGGCAGCGGTATTGAACTCGGAGAGGGATTCCTTCGATTCGTCCGTCGGCAAGCCCTTGTCGTCAATATTGCCGAGCATGAGCTGAATCAGCACATGCTGCGTCATAGTCGGGCTCACCAGCTGCGTAATCGGAGCGCGGGTGGCGACGACGAGCGGCTGGCCGTTGGCTTCGGCATCAATGGTGAGCCACTCGGGGCACTCTTCCGCGAGCTTCTCGACGACACCGCCCAGCTCCGGTAGCGGGATCGCACCTTCCGGCTCCTCGCCGGCGAAGGCAAAACCGCGTAGCCATAGGCCGAAGTCCTCCTCCCCCAGAGCCAGCTGCAGCAGCGTGAAACCGAGCTGAGCTACCAAGCGCTCACCGTCCTCCAACTGAGCAATTGCCGGGAACAGCGGGTGGAATAGGCGAACGTCCACTGCCCCATGACCACTGCTAACAGCCACGCGGGCGTCTGCCGGATCGACCTCGGCCGGAGCATCGGCCTCGAGAGCACCCTGTGCAACCAATGTGGCCGCGACATCCCCCAGCGACAGCTTCATCGCCGGATCCGCCTGACGGAGGTCGGTGAAAGACCACACCGCGCCGTCGTCAGGCGCGGCCTCCAGCCAACGGCGAGCGACCGGACGCAGCTCAGGGTCACCCGCAGCGCTAACAGTCAGAAGGTGGCGAGAATACGGAGCGCCAGCCTCAAACCCCCAGATGAGCCGGTCATTAATAGCGGCGATGCGGCCGCCGACCTCCTTCTGGACATCAATAATGTCCACATCGGCGGCGTTCGGAGCACCATCGATACCGAGCTGGACACTAAACATCGAGTCGAGCGCATCGGCGCCAAAAGAGTTCCACCACGACCAGAACTCGTTGATTGCGGTCTCTTCTGCGGCGCGCTGTTCCGGGGAGAACGGAGCCGGATTCTCGTTAGCCATGCTGAATCTCACACTTTCGTTTGCTCGTTTAAAACCGAACCATATGTTGTGCGCCCCAGTATATGTGCCAAGCCGGATTCGCTCCTCGGGTCCATGCGCTAGACCGCGTTAAGCGGGTTGTGGCTCCGGCTCAGCTTCTGCTTCCTTGCCCCAGCGAGCGGCGTAGACCGCACAGATCATCAGCTGAATCTGGTGGAAAATCATCAGCGGCAAAATGTAGAGGCTGGCATCGGCACCGAAGATAACGGCAGCCATGGGCAGACCGGTGGCCAGGGACTTCTTCGAACCGCAGAACTGAATCGCAATGCGGTCCTTGCGGTCGAAGCCCATCTTATTTGCGATGAATCCGGACAACCGCAAAACGAATTCCACCAGCACGACCGAAAGCACACACAGGATGACAATGTCCCCTGCCGGCACCTTCGACCAGATGCCCTGCACCATGCCCTCGGAGAACGCCGCGTAAACGACCATTGCGATAGATAGGCGGTCAACGTTCTTAGTCGTCTTCGCGGCGGCAAACTTCAGGGTCCAACGGCGAGTGAGCTGGCCGATTGCGAATGGCAGCAGCAACTGCAGCGAGATATCCAAGAACACCGACGAATCCACATGAATGCCGCCGCCGGTGGCCATCAACAGCATCACCAGCACCGGTGTGACCACAATGCCCAGCAGGTTAGATGCCGAGGCACTGACGATTGCGCCGGCGACATTGCCCTTGGCGATGGAGGTGAAGTTCACACTCGACTGCACCGTCGACGGTGCCAGCGTCATGTACAAAATGCCCAGGTAGAGGCCAGGAGAAAGAATCCAATCCAGGGGTTTCATCAGCAGGCCGAGGATTGGGAACAGCACGAATGTGAAAGCCAGAATGGTTATGTGCAGCCGCCAATGCTTAACACCGGCCAACGCATCCTGCGGGCTCAGGCGCGCGCCATAGAGGAAGAACAAGAAGCCAATGGCGATCTTTGTGGCCCAGCTGAAAACCTCAGCGGTAGTGCCGCTTGCAGGAAAAATAATCGCCAGTATCGCTGCAGCAACGATACCGACGATGAGGGGATCTGGACGCCAATTCACAATTCGTTGCCACATGGACAAATAGCTTAGTGGGCAACCAGAGGTTGTCTTACTGTTTTGCAGAAGCTTTTCTCTGCAATAATTTTTTACTTCTTCTGCTCAGCTGCCTTGCGCAGCGCATCCTTGTCCACAGGCTTGAAAGTGGCATTCGCGGATGAGCCCTTGTCCGTGCACAGTCCTTCCAGACCACAGGAGCTGCAGCCACCGGAGACACCGCAGTCTGCTGCCGGGTTGTCGGAGCAGCAGGCATCATCAGTCGCAGTGTCGGCGGCATCAGTGGCGGCGGAGTCACAGCCACAGCCGCTGTCACCGTCACCGCACCCACAACCGGAGCCGGACTCGGCGGAGACCTTGGCGTCGTAAAGCGCGATGGTGTGCGAGCCGATAGCCGCACCAATGCCGAGCATGGCGATACCGGCGAGCAGAGCGACGGCGTACCACAGCCACATCCAACCAGAGGCCTCCGGGCGGATGGCGAGGAAGCCGAGCATGGCGGCGCCGAGGAAAGCGACAGCGGACACAGCCCACGGTGGGCCGGCAACGCGGTGCGTAATATCCCAGTTTTCCTGGGACTTTCGAGCCTCAGGCGCACGAATTCCGATCCAGTTATTACCCGGTAGCTTCGCCGACCATGCCAAACCAGCGACAACGGCTATGCAAACAGCCAGAACCAGGGTAATTACAGGGATGACAATCATGCTTCCAATTTATATAGGTGGTTGAGCACGTGCCAAACGCACCTATTAGACTGTGAGACCATGACCAACAGCGAAAAGTCCTCGTCCTCGGCAGAAGCCACCGACTACCGCTACTCCCCCGAGCTGGCGACTCAGCTAGAGGGAAAGTGGCAGGCGTATTGGAAAGATAACGGCACCTTCTACGCCCCCAACCCGGTGGGCGATTTGGCAGCTGCCGACGGCTCGACTCCGCCGAAGGACAAGCTTTTCGTCCAGGACATGTTCCCGTACCCGTCCGGTGTCGGTCTGCACGTAGGCCACCCGCTGGGATACATCGCCACCGACGTCTTCGCGCGCTTCCACCGCATGCAGGGCGCAAACGTGCTGCACACCCTGGGCTACGACGCCTTCGGTCTGCCGGCGGAGCAGTTCGCAATCCAGACCGGTACGCACCCGCGCGTGACGACGGAAACGAATATCGCCAACATGGAGCGACAGCTGGGCCGCCTGGGACTTGGCCATGACCGCCGCCGTGTTTTCGCGACCACTGACCAGGACTACTACAAGTGGACGCAGTGGATTTTCCTGCAGATTTACAACGCCTGGTTCGATGAGGATCAGAAGAAGGCCCGTCGCATCGATGAGCTGATTCCACTGTTGGAGTCGGGCGAGATGGCTACCAAGGACGGTCGCGTCTACGCTGAGCTCAGCGAGACCGAGCAGCGCGAAGCAGTCGACGAATTCCGTCTGGTTTACCAGTCGAATTCGATGGTCAACTGGTGTCCGGGCCTCGGCACTGTGCTGTCCAACGAAGAAGTGACCGCCGAGGGCCGTTCGGAGCGCGGTAACTTCCCGGTGTTCCGCAAGCGGCTGGGCCAGTGGATGATGCGCATCACCGCATACGCTGACCGCCTGGTCGACGACCTGGAGCTGCTGGACTGGCCGGACAAGGTCAAGTCCATGCAGCGCAACTGGATCGGCCGCTCCCGCGGTGCCGAGGTCGACTTCACAGCCGAGGTCGGCCCGAAGGTCTCCACCAAGATCAGGGTCTTCACCACTCGTCCGGACACTCTCTTCGGAGCCTCTTACATGGTGCTCGCTCCTGAGCACGAGCTGGTGGATCAGCTGGTTGAAGCCGGCAGCGGTTCCTACGAGGGCGTGGATGAGCGCTGGACCTTCGGCAAGGAAACCCCAGCCGAGGCCGTCGCCGCTTACCGCGCCGCAATTGCCTCCAAGTCCGACCTGGAACGCCAGGAGAACAAGGAAAAGACCGGTGTCTTCCTGGGCGCTTACGCCACCAACCCGGTGAGCGGTGAGCAGGTGCCGGTATTCATTTCCGACTACGTCCTGATTGGCTACGGCACCGGTGCCATCATGGCTGTCCCGGCCCACGATGAGCGCGACTACGAGTTCGCCACTGCCTTCGGTCTGCCAATCCGCGAGGTCGTCGCAGGTGGTGACATTGCAAAGGAGGCGTACGTCGGTAACGGTACGTGCGTGAACTCCGCCAATGATTCCGGCCTGGACATCAATGGCCTGGACAAGGACACCGCCATCGCCACCGTCATTGAGTGGTTGGAGAAGGAAGGTGCGGGTCACGAGAAGGTCCAGTACAAGCTGCGCGACTGGCTGTTCGCCCGCCAGCGCTACTGGGGCGAGCCCTTCCCCATCGTCTACGACGAGGACGGTCACGCCCACGCGCTGCCCGAGTCCATGCTTCCGGTCGAGCTGCCAGAGGTCGAGGACTACAAGCCGGTCACCTTCGACCCGGACGATGCTGACACCGAGCCAAAGGCTCCACTGGACAAGGCCACTGACTGGGTCAATGTCGAGCTCGATCTCGGCGATGGCAAGAAGAAGTACCGCCGTGACACCAATGTCATGCCGAACTGGGCAGGTTCCTCCTGGTACCAGCTGCGTTACATCGACCCGAATAACGCTGAGGAGTTCGTTGACCTGGAAAACGAGCGCTACTGGACCGGCCCTCGCCCGGAGACTCACGGTAAGGACGACCCAGGCGGCGTCGACCTCTACGTCGGTGGCGTCGAGCACGCAGTGCTGCACCTGCTCTACTCCCGCTTCTGGCACAAGGTCCTCTTCGACCTCGGCTACGTGACCTCCAAGGAGCCGTATCGCCGTCTGTTCAACCAGGGCTACATCCAGGCTTACGCATACACCGATGCCCGTGGTGTCTACCAGCCGGCGGATCAGGTTGTTGAGCGCGATGGTAAGTTCCTCATCCCAGGCGGTGCCGAAGACGGCTCTGACCTGGAGGTCTTCCAGGAGTACGGCAAGATGGGCAAGTCCCTGAAGAACGCCGTCTCCCCCGACGAGGTCTGCGACAACTACGGCGCTGACACCCTGCGCGTCTACGAGATGGCCATGGGTCCGCTGGACACCTCCCGCCCGTGGGCGACGAAGGATCTGGTCGGCTCGCAGCGCTTCCTCCAGCGCGCTTGGCGCCTGGTGGTCAATGAGGACTCCGGTGAGCTCGCCGTCACGGACGCAGCGCTTTCCGACGACGACCTCAAGGCGCTCAACCGCACCGTGGAAGGGGTTACCTCTGACTACGCAGAGCTGCGTGACAACACGGCCGTCGCAAAGCTCATTGAGTACGTCAACTACCTGACTAAGACCTACGGTTCGACCGGTGCCCCGCGCGCCGCCGTGGAACCGCTGGCCCTCATGCTTGGCCCTGTGGCACCGCACATCGCGGAGGAACTGTGGAGCCGTCTCGGCCACACCGAGTCCCTGGCACACGGTCCGTGGCCGGCAGTTGACGAAAAGTGGCTGGTCGACGACACCGTTGAGCTGCCAGTTCAGATCAACGGCAAGGTTCGCGCTCGCATTGACGTGGCTACCGATGCTTCCCGCGAGGACATCGAGGCCGCCGCGCGTGCCGACGAAAAGGTTGTCGCAGCTGTGGAGAACGCCGGTGGCAATATCGTGAAGGTCATTGTCGTTCCGGGCAAGATGGTCAATCTAGTTGTGAAGAAGTAGCCGGGAGGCTAATGCCTACAAGAAAGTGTCTGGGTTTATGTCAGTTTGAAGCCTAAAATCGGCTCAAATTTGACATAAACCCAGACACTTTCTCGCTTGAGACTTTCTCGCAAAAGCCTCAAGGGGTGGCTCCGAGGCTGGCCGCCTCTTACCCCTACTTAACGCCCAGAATCAGGACGCCGAATGTGGAGAGCATCCACATCAAAGTGAAGGGCATGAGCACCCAGCACATAGCGAGCCACGCGCGCCAGTTGCGGAAGTTCTTCCACTCCACGTAGGTCTGCCAGAAGCCCAAAAGGCAGCCGACCAGGGAGATTACGCCCGGGACAACGGGGAAAAGGATCTCCCAAGTGCGGGAGCAGAGGAAGCTGGACTTACCCGCATCACAGGTGGGGCCACCGACAATGGCGCCGGCGATGCCAATAATGAGGCCCGCGAGCAGCGTCGTAAGAATCACACCCGCGGTGTAGATGTAGGCGCGCTTGCCGGAATACATCTTGCGCTCAAGCTCGTCGAAGATTTCATCCTCATTGCGCTCTGGTGTACTGCGCTTCGGTGAATTATCCACCATCTGCTCCCCTCGCCTCTAAATGCCGTCTGATGTGCCTGCCATACTAGGCCGGAGTAATCAGCATTGGCACCGGGCTGTGGCGAACGATGTGGTTAGTCGACGAGCCGATGAAAATTCGCCCGAATGGGCCAAGAGTAGACGAACCCAAAACGAGCAAGTCTCCCTTTTTCCACTTGATGGACTGAATGGCCTCTTCCCAACCGTTGCCGGAGGCTACTTCCGCATCAATGGAAAGGTCTGGGTAACGGGTATGCGCGCGGTCCATACCGCGGTCGAGCAGCCCCATAGCCTGCTCGCGCCACTCAATCATCAGGTCAGAGGAGGGGCCGTAGCCGTTCTCCGTCGGGTACATGGTCGCACCACGCGGCGTAAACGAGACCAAACGCAGGGGAACTTCCCAGCGATATGCCAGGTCAGCAGCCTTATTCAATGCGTGGTGCGACTGTGGGGTGTCAATGTAGCAAATGCTGACACGGGTCACACCGTGCTTAGAAAGCTTCGCGCCGGGGATCGCCAATCCCAGCGGGATTGGCGAGTAATGCAGCAGCGCATCAGAGGTTGATCCCGCAGTAAAGCGACTGCGGTTCTTGGCGGTCCAGTCCTTGGTATTGCTTCGGCGGGTGCCAAGCAAAACCACATCGGCTTCGAATTCTTCGGCTTCGTTGCAGATAGTTGTGGATTCGCTGGAGGATTCGATGATCCGTACGGCATCGTCGTCAAGCATGCCCTTGCGCAGGCCAGCGAGCTTAAGCTCATCCTTGATGATTTTTTCAAGAGACTCGGTTTCGTGGGAAACCCAGGAGTCATTGGTGCTCAACCGAGCCAGTGAGGTCAGCGGCCAGCCGCGCGACAGTGCGCTGACAACGCGAATCTGCACCTTCGTGGTGCGAGCTAACCAAGCGGCGTAAGCAAGCGTTTCGGTGCCGTACTCGCCTGGACGCCACGCAATCATGATACGAAGCGGGCGGGAAGCCATCGCTAATCCTCCTGTGATTACTCAGAAATATCCAAGTGGTGCTTCTGGGTAATAGCCTACGTGGATAGGCGGGCATATTTAAAACGGCACCGAGGACGTGTAAAAGCTATGTATCCTGCCTGTGGGCTTAAAGCGGGCAGGGCTAGCTGGAAAAGAGACTAGACGCTTGGGTTTGTCTTTGGGTGCTCCGGGTAGTTTTCGAGGATCTTGGACAGAATCGTCTCAAGACCAGCACCAAATTCCAGCTCTTCCTGGGTCAGCGTGCTGAACATCTCCGCCATCTGCTGATTGCGCTCTTCAGAAACACGGTGCAGCTCTTCACGGCCACGGTCGGTCAGTTCAACGCGGACGCCACGGCGGTCTTTGCTGTCGCGGACGCGCTCCACCATGCCGGCGACCTCCAAGTGGTGCACGGCGTTGGAGGCGGTGGGCATGCGGATGGCCTCGGCCTCAGCCAACTGGCTGATACGGCAGGCGCCCAGTGCCTCCAGGGTCATCATGATGGACAGCTGCGCGCGGCTGAGCTGGGACTCCGAGGAGCGGCGGCTGTAGAGCAGCTCAGCGCGAGTCAGGAGAGGGCGAATGCGCTTAGCGAGCGACAGAGGAGTAACGGCATCAGGATTGCCAATCGAGCCCGAAGATAATGTCATAGCGACGATGTTATATGCGAACAGTGCTAGTTGCCAATACGAAATTTATTTGGGGTGCTATTTATTTTTCTACAACTGGTGATTTCGGCGATGAAATCACCAGGAATTTTCCACCAAACATCTAAAACCCCAGTACAAAACATTAAACCTATCTGCGTATAAGGTTTTTCGGTGCTGGCAGAAACCCCCTAAAGTGTCACTTCTTCTGTACTTAGAACGTTGGGTTGGAGGTAGCCATACGGCTACTTTCGCGAATGCTTTTGGCTTGTGATATGTCTCGCAGATTCATCCTCGCGGGTGTATTGCTGTCTGCTTTACGACGACTGCAGCGCACGCATCCATGGCGGGGACGAGATGGGCGCAGCAGCGAGTAGGGCGAGAAGGCGTGGAAGAGACGCGGGGAGGATAGGGGAGAGAGAAGCACAAAAGCGCCAGCGGCTACCGCATGGGTAACCGGCTGGCACTTTTCAAGGCACATGCTCTCGGAGCTGCTCGCTTGTACTTTTGAGTGCTTGTACCTTTTAGTCTTCGCCCTTGATGAATGCTTCGAGCTGTGCTCGCGCAACATCGTCGGCAAGCTGCTTCGGCGGGGACTTCATCAGGTAGGAAGAAGCGGCGTAGACCGGGCCGCCGATGCCGCGATCCTTGGCGATCTTGGCAGCGCGAACAGCATCGATGATGATGCCAGCGGAGTTCGGGGAGTCCCAGACCTCGAGCTTGTACTCAAGGTTCAGCGGCACCTCGCCGAAGGCCTTGCCCTCGAGTCGGACGTAGGCCCACTTGCGGTCATCCAGCCAGTCCACCCAGTCCGACGGGCCGATGTGGACGTTGCGGTCGTCGATCTTGCCGGCCAGCGGACCGGTGAGATTGGAGGTGACGGCCTGGGTCTTGGAGATCTTCTTGGACTCGAGGCGGTCGCGCTCGAGCATGTTCTTGAAGTCCATATTGCCGCCGACGTTGAGCTGCAGGGTGCGCTCGAGGCGAACACCGCGGTCCTCAAATAGCTTGGCCATGACGCGGTGGGTGATGGTTGCGCCGACCTGGCTCTTGATGTCGTCGCCGACGATCGGAACGCCTGCGTCTTCGAACTTCTTGGCCCACTCCGGGTCGGAAGCGATGAAGACCGGCAGGGCATTGACGAAGGCTACACCAGCGTCAATGGCGCACTGTGCGTAGAACTTGTCGGCCTGCTCGGAACCGACTGGCAGGTAGGAGACCAGGACATCGACCTTGGCATCCTTCAGCGCCTGAACTACGTCGACCGGTTCAGCTGGGGATTCGTCGATGGTGTCCGCGTAGTACTTGCCAACGCCGTCCAGGGTCGGGCCGCGCTGAACCTCAACGCCGAGAGTCGGGACATCGGCGATCTTGATGGTGCAGTTTTCAGAGGAAACGATGGCCTCGGAGAGGTCCTTGCCGACCTTCTTGTCGTCAACATCGAAAGCTGCGACGAACTCGACATCGGAGACGTGGTAGTCGCCGAAGACGACGTGCATGAGGCCAGGAATGGTCTCATCGGGCTTTGCATCGCGGTAGAACTCGACACCCTGCACCAGGGAGGAGGCGCAGTTGCCGACGCCGACGATAGCGACGCGAATTGAACTCATTTGGTAATTCTCCTTGAAACTATGTGCTCGGAGGCTTTGACCTCGCGCCGGGAACTCACACCGGGAACCCGCATCAGGACCAAGCATCAGGACCCCGCACCAGGGCCTTACGTCCGCGGTGCGGCCGTGAGTGGGTGCACGCATTGAGGTAACGAGCGTGACGTTATACCTTTATGCGTTTTTTGCCGATGCCCGAACCGTGAGGGGGCATGTGTGTACCGATAAAGCGGGGGTGAAATCAGCCCGCACACGCCTGCTAATCTGTCTTCGTGATGACATGGCAGGGCGAGATCGATCACTCCTTGCTCAAGAAGCAGTTATTGGAGCAGTGGCGTGCAGGGGAGATTTCACGAAAATCACTCTGTGATGCCGATGCTCGGCTGGTCGCTGCCGCGCGTTTTCACGGCAGAAAGTCCCAGGAAGAGTGCCCAGTATGTCGCAAATTCGACCTCCGACTCGTATTCTGGGTGTTCGGAGAAAACTTGGGCCGTCGTTCCGGCTCTGCTTGTACTGAAAACGAATTATCCGCAATAGTTAATGAATATGGTTCGTGCACCGTCAAAGAAGTTGAGGTGTGCCCCGACTGCAAGTGGAGTTTCCTGACCCGGACACTTCAGGCAGCTCGAGAAGAGTCAGAAAACTAGGGAGAGCACCCGTGAGCAATGATCGACCCGATAGCCCAGGCGGTCCTAACAGCCCTCACGAGGGCCAGGGTTCTAATTCATCAGGCGAGTGGTGGGATCAGCCGGATGCTGATTCCTTCAATACGCACGCACACTCCGATGACGCATCGCTTGACGACGATTCCAGTGACAGCATTGATGCTGTTTCGGTCGGTGGCAATGACGAGGGTCTGGCTACCGGTTCAGAGATGACGTCGGCAAGCGAGCCGGATCCGGAGAAGGGGCAGTACGCCCCAGATGACCATGAACCAGATGACCATGAAGAGGAAAGCTCGATGGCGCAAGAAGAACAGCCGACTGACAATAAGCGGCGAATTTTAGCGTGGCTCGGTCTAGCCGTGGCGTTGGTCGTGCTGTTGCCGGTAGTTGTGTTCGGTGTTGCTTATGCGACAACGGACGTGCCGGAGCCAGAGGAGTTGGCCAATAGCCAGATTGCGGTGATTTATGACCGTTCTGGTGAAAAGGAAATCACGCGCATCGTCCCCGAGGGCGGTAACCGAAGCAACATCACTATCGACAAGGTGCCGGATGCTGTACGCAATGCAGTGCTGGCAGCTGAGGATCGTGATTTCTATACCAACCCGGGTTTCTCCCTGACTGGTTATGCCCGTGCGGCTCTGGGAGTCGTGACTGGTAATTCCAGTGCGGGTGGCGGCTCGACCATTACGCAGCAGTACGTCAAGAATGCTGTGGTGGGCAATGAGCGCACGCTGACCCGCAAGGCCAAGGAACTGGTCATGTCGGCGAAGATGGCGCGGGAGTGGACCAAGGACGAAATCCTTGAGGCCTACCTCAACACGATTTACTTTGGTCGTAACGCATACGGTATCGCGGCAGCGTCGAAGGCCTACTTCGGTAAGGAAGTCGGTGAGCTGAATGCCGAAGAGGGTGCTGTGTTGGCGGCCTCGATTCAGCGTCCATCCGCACTGGATCCGTGGACTAACCGCCCGGAGGCTGAGCAGCGTTGGAACTACGTCCTCGATGGCCTGGTGGAGATGAACATCGTCTCGCCGCAGGACCGCGCGGGAATGCAGTACCCGGAGACCATCGATCCGGCGTTGGCGCCGAAGCAGGCTCCGGAGCCCGGCCCGGCTGCCATGATCAAGAATCAGGTGCTGGCTGAGTTGGAGCGCGAAGGTATCTCCGAGCAGGAGGTCAACACCGGCGGTCTACGCATTACGACGACCATTGACCCGACGGTACAGCAGGCTGCCCTGGATGCGATGGAAAACTACGTCGATCAGTCAACGGGTTTGCGTGCCGCCATCGTTTCGGTGGAGCCAAAGACCGGTGCTGTCCGCGCCTACTACGGTGGCGACGATCCGACTGGTTGGGACTACGCGAACAGCGGTCTGCAGACCGGTTCTACTTTCAAGATTTTTGCGCTGGCCGCAGCGCTCGATCAGGGCATTCCGCTGACCGCGCAGTACTCTTCGGCACCTGTGCAGTCCGGTAACGTCACTCTGCACAACGACGGCGGTGCCGGCGGTGGCGTGCTTCCGCTTTATGAGTCCCTGAAGCAGTCGCTGAACACCCCGTTTATTCGCCTGCAGCGCGACCTAAAGAATGGTCCGGATGACACCGCCAAAATGGCTCATCGTCTGGGCGTGGCTGAGTCCATCCCGGGTATTGAAAAGACTCTGATGGACGACAACGGTCACTCGCAGGACGGTATCGCCCTGGGTCAGTACCTCTCACGTCCGCTGGATATGGCCGTTGGTCTGGCTACCCTGACTAACGATGGCGTCTATCAGCAGACTCACTTCGTAGAGAAGGTCGAAAACTCCAAGGGCGAGATTGTTTACGAGTCCAACGCTGACAAGGGCGACCGTCGAGTTTCCAAGGCAGTGGCCACCAATATGATATCGGCCATGGAGCCTATTGCCGGTTACAGCAACAAGCCCTTGAGCGGTGGTCGCCCGTCGGCCGCCAAGACCGGTACTACGCAGTTGGGTGACACCGGCCAGAACAAGGATGCGTGGATGATCGGTTCGACACCGCAGCTGTCGACTGCAGTGTGGGTTGGCAACGTCGATGGTTCGGCGCTCTACAACGCCTACGGTGGCATCATGTACGGTGCCCAAACTCCGGGCGATCTGTGGAAGTACACCATGGATAACGCACTGGCCAACGAGGACTTTGAGTACTTCACCAAGCCGGAACCAATCGGTGGTGTTGCAGGTGCGCCGCAGTACCAGGCGCCGTCGACCTCTGACTCTGGTTATGACCAGGGCTCTGCCCCGGAGACCACAGAAGAGGAGTCGGCCGAGGAGTCGACCTCTGAGTCCTCCGAGGAGCAGCCTGCACCGCTTCCGGTTCCGGGTGGCGATGGCGGCGGCGGTGGCGGCGGAATCGCTGACCTACTGCCCATCCCGATTCCGGGAGGCGGTGGTTTCGGCGGTGGCAATGAAGGCGGCGGAGACCCCGGTAACCCTGGAGGTGGACAGTAAGTGGATACGTGGGTGATTTTCACCATCGTCTGCGTCGCGATCGGCTTCCTGATGTTCGGCACGGCCTTTTGGGGCTTCATGCAGAAGTGGAAACCGGCAATCATTTGGGCTCTGTGCCTGGCAGCCTTCCTATTCGCGACAGTCATTCCGGTGATTATTGCGTTGGCACATGCTTCCTCGACATCAATGTAGGACGCAGGCCAGGTAGTTAGCTGCTAGAGCGCTAACTGCCCACCAAGCACGCGACAACTTCACAATTCAAAGAGACGCACGCAGTAGCTCTGTGCGTCTCTTTTTATTCGGCGCCCTGACACCGCTTGCCAGTACTGCTTGCCGACGGCGCCTGCGATTAGGACATATACCTCTGCCTGCGGTACCCTGGCAGGGTTGCTTGACGCAACGATCCTCCTGCTGCATAGCGGTTGGCATGAAAGACAGTGCCAGCGCACCACGCTGTGTAGCCGAAATACAAGAACTAGACCATAGGAGGTGATGAGGTCCGTGCGTCACTACGAAGTAATGATTATTATCGATCCGTCTCAGGATGAGCGCACCGTAGGCCCGTCCCTGGAGAAGTACCTCGACGTTGTCCGCAAGGAGAACGGCAAGGTGGAGAAGGTGGACATCTGGGGTAAGCGCCACCTCGCCTACCCGATCGAGAAGAAGGAAGACGGCATCTACGTTGTCGTCGACCTCACCTGCGAGTCCGCAACCGTGCTGGAACTCGACCGTCGTCTGAATCTGAACGACAGCATCCTGCGCACCAAGGTGCTGCGGGTTGATCGTTAATCTGCGTCATATTTGCGTAGCCAGAGTGCTCGAATGGGGCACACCGGTAAAGCGAAAGCCGTAGGATAGCGGGCGAAAGCCCCATCATCAGCTCGACAGAATACAACCGAGGAGAAGAAGCATGGCTCAGGGAGACGTACAAATCACAGTGGTTGGCAACCTGGTTGCTGACCCGGAGCTTAAGTACACCCAGAACGGCACCGCCGTCGCGAACTTCCGCGTCGCGTCGACTCCGCGGGTGTACCGAGATGGCCAGTGGGTTGACGGCGAGGGTATGTTCCTCACCTGCAGCCTGTGGCGTGAGGCGGCGGAGAACGCTGTCGAAAGTCTCTCCAAGGGCATGCGCGTCATCGTCCAGGGTCGTCTGCGCCAGCGCAGTTACGAGACCCGCGAGGGCGAGCGTCGTACCGTCTTTGAGGTTGAGGTCGATGAGGTGGGCCCGTCCCTGAAGTTCGCTCGAGCTCAGGTCACGCGCACTCCACGCAACGGCGGTGGAAACTTTGGCGGCGGCAACCGCAGCCAGGGCGGAAATGCCGGTGGTGGTTTCGGCGGTGGCTTTGGTGGAAACCAGGGCAACCAGGGTGGACAGGGCGATCGCGGTTTTGGTGGCGGAGCTCCTGCGGAAGATCCGTGGAACTCAGCTCCTCCGGCCGGTGGCGGCTTCGGCGGCGATGAGCCTCCGTTCTAAGCTCCTTGCAGCCACGGCACTACGTGACTAGTTTGCAGCAGATTTAGCATCCACAATTCTCATAATCTTTTAAAGACATATCCAGCGAAAGGCAGGGATCATGAAGCTGATCCTCACCGCCGACGTTGACAAGCTCGGTGTCGCAGGCGACATCGTTGAGGTCAAGGCCGGCTACGGACGTAACTACCTGCTTCCTCGCGGACTGGCAATTGTTGCCACCCGCGGCGCAGAAAAGCAGATCGAGGGCATTCGTCGTGCCCAGGAGGCTCGCGCTATCCGCGACCTCGACCATGCACGTGAAGTCAAGCAGAAGATTGATTCGCTCGACAACGTCTCCGTTGCTGTGAAGGCTTCGGAAAATGGCAAGCTGTTCGGTTCTGTCACCAAGGGTGACATCGCCGATGCAGTTCGTAAGGCTTCCGGTCAGGCTATCGACAAGCGCGCAGTCGTGCTTGCTCCGAGCCAGATCAAGTCCCTTGGTAAGCACACCGTTGACATCGCGCTGCACCCGCAGATTACCGCGCATGTTTCCGTACAGGTCGTCGCCGCGTAAGTTCGCGGTTTAGAGTTTTTACTTTGACGGCGGCTGACGAGCACCGCGTTTAAAGACTGCGCGGGCTCTGAGGCCCAATGACAACAGCACACGTGAAGCTCTGATCTTTCGTAGTGAAAGGTCGGGGCTTTTCGTGGTTTAAGGCTGGTTTAAAGCCTTTTACGCAGGTGTTGGAAAGAGCGTCTACGACTTGTCCACAGGCTAACGATGATTGCTGTGGATAAACCTGTGGGTAACTTGCCTGGCTGCCGTGGATAGCTTTTCTGGAGAGCGCGAGATTTTTATTAATTTATCGTTAATAATCTCCGCATGAGCAGCATCGATGCTAACGAGGTAACAGAGGATTACATTTGTGCAGAATTAAGGCAAATACGCACTGACCTGCGTAGATAGAATATTTCCGGGTTGAAACTCCGCTACCCCCGTTAACATTCAAGCGGCGGTTTAGGGTTACGGACCGTTCACCTGGACTTTTCTTGATTGTGCACATGTTCTCCCCAGGCTTGTCCACAGGTGCTGTGGATAACTTCGGGGATAAACACCGTAGAAGATTGTTTTCCGGGGCCTTCAAGGGTACTTTTACAGGTCCGTCAATCCGCTCGAACAGGTATAACTGCGGTAGGTAGTCAGGTGTCCAGTGCTGGCGGTCGGAACAGACATATTGAGTGTGACGGTCAGTCAGCAACAGGGTTGAAAAGGCACCTAAGTGGTCCAGAAGGGGAGGAGCTGCTCACGATGAGTCAGCCTGTAGGTGATGGTGGTCATTCCGGAGCAGGGGACGAGGCGTCCTCCTACTCGGTAAATTCCCACGATGATTCCTTCGATGACGTTCCGCTGCCCCCGGAACCGCCGGTAGAGGATGCGCCACCGGAGGAGTATTCCTTCTCTCAGAGCTCGGGCAACGGATCGTCGGCAAGCGGATCTGGGGCGCGGGACTGGGAGCGAGACCGTGGTCGTGGCGCTCGTGCGAGTGCGGTCGCGGGCGCGACTTTTGAGCGCACGCCGCCGCACAATATCGAGGCGGAGCAGAGTGTGCTCGGCGCGATGCTGCTGAACTCAGAGGTCGTTGCGGATGTGTACGAGCAGCTGACGCCGGAGGATTTCTACCGGCCAGCGCACCAGACGATTTACTCGGCGATTTTGCACCTCTACGGTGAGTCCTCGGAAATTGACCCTATTTTGCTGGCAGGTCGTCTGGATCGAACTGGAGACCTGGAGCGTATCGGTGGTCCGCTGTACCTGCACACCTTGGCCTCCCTGGTTCCAACGGCGGCGAATGCGCAGTTCTATGCCCGCATTGTTGCGGAGAAGGCGACAATCCGTCGCCTGGTCGAGGCCGGCACGAAGATCGCCCAGATCGGCTATGCGGGCGCGGAGGACACGGAGCCGGAGCAGCTGGTGGATGAGGCGCAGCAGCTCATCTTCAGCGTTGGACGTGAGAACACGAAGAATGACTACGTTCCCATCGCCGATGTCCTGGATGACACGCTGGAGGAACTGGATCTTATTACCCAAAACGGCGGTCTGGCGCAGGGTGTGCCGACGGGGATTACCAACCTGGACAAGCTGACGAACGGCCTTCACCCAGGTCAGATGGTGATTATTGCGGCTCGTCCGGGTGTGGGTAAGTCCACGCTGGCGATGGACTTCATGCGTTCGGCATCGATTCGCAACGGCATGACCAGCGCAATTTTCTCGTTGGAAATGTCGCGCAACGAAATCATGATGCGCATCATGTCCGCAGAGGCGAAAATCAACATGGCATCTTTGCGCTCCGGTGACCTGGATGAGCGGGACTGGACAAAGCTGGTCGAGGTCGGCGACAAGATTCGGGATGCTCCGCTGTTTATTGATGACTCGCCGAACCTGACCATGATGGAAATTCGCGCGAAGGCACGTCAGCTGAAGCAGAAGCACGATCTGAAGATGATTGTGGTCGACTACCTGCAGCTGATGAGCTCGGGTAAAAAAGTCGAGTCCAGGCAGCAAGAGGTCTCGGAGTTCTCCCGTCAGCTCAAGTTGTTGGCGAAGGAACTCGAGGTACCGCTGATTGCAATTTCGCAGCTGAACCGTGGTCCGGAAGCTCGCACAGATAAGAAGCCACAGGTCTCGGACCTGCGTGAGTCGGGTTCGCTGGAGCAGGATGCCGATATCGTCATGCTAATTTACCGGCCGGACTCGCAGGAGGCTGACCATGAACGTGCTGGTGAGGCGGATATTATCGTCGCAAAGCACCGTGGTGGACCGACCGGAAGCATTGCTGTGGCCCACCAGCTGCACTACTCCAGGTTCGCCAACCTAGCGGAGGAGCCCAGCGGTTCTCTCTAGGTGCCTGGCCTAGCCACCCAGAATTAGTGCAATCCGGGGGGCTAGGTAAGGTGAGTGACAGTCAATGGGGCGAGTTTTCGTGCGTTGATGGTTTTGAAGGTTTTGAGGGTTACGCGGAGTCGTCGGGAAGCGGGGAAGCACTATGTCACCAACTGCCGCTCCCGTGGCAGCGGAGGCCAAAGCGAAAAGGCAGAAGAGTGCGCCGAAACAGCGCGTCGGTTGGGTAGATGCGGCTAAGGGGCTGTGCATTCTTTTAGTTGTGCTTGGCCATGCCATCACAGAGCTGCAAGCGCACGGTTACTACACGGCGCAGTGGGCGGGGATTAACTTCTTCCTCGGACCAATCCGTATGCCGCTGTTTTTCCTGCTATCTGGTCTCTTTGCCGGCAAGGCACTCAAGGAGTCGTGGCATAAGTTAGCCAATCGCCGAATCTGGGTGATGGTCTATCTCTACGTGATTTGGGTTCCACTGCGTGACTTCGTGCTTTTCCTCATGCCGTATACGCACGTGGATGCCGATGGCATAGTGTCTCCGGCGCCGATTACAGACCATAGCGCGTGGGGGCCGCGAATTTACAACACGCTTCACGCGATCATCGAACCAACTTCCTACCTATGGTTCCTGTGGGCGCTGGCGCTGTTCGCAATTCTCACACGAGCATTCCGCTGGGTACATCCGGTGATTCAGCTCATCGTTACAGGCCTCATTAGTGCATGGGCGCCTTTTGCCTCGTCCAGCTGGTCGTGGGACTTTGTCAGCAAAATGCTGTTCTTCTACGTGCTGGGCATGTACGGCGCGCCCTGGATCTTCCGGATGGCACAGCGTCGCAGTGGTCTCGCACTACTAGTGACGCTGACGGCGTTTCTGTCGGTGGCGATCTGGGTGCAGGCGACCTACTCGAGCTTTAACGAAGGCAACGTCGGCTTCACCCGCGTGTACCTGTCCACCACTGGCGCACTGGCTGCAATCAATATTATGGCGATGCTGCAGAACACTCGCCTAGTTGTGCCTTTTGAAAAGGTTGGCGGCCGAACGCTGCCTATCTTCCTCATGCACATTCCAATGTTGGTTGTGGTCATGATTATTTGTGACCTCATTCTGCCGAAGGACCCACATTTGGTCATCATGACGCCGCTGGTGACTATCATTGCGGCGATGCTGTGTCTTGGTCTGCACAGGTTGCTGCTTGCCATCGGTGCCGGGTGGCTCTTTGTCCGTCCTGTGTGGGTAGTGCGCATGACTACGCCGGGGCAGCGTGCCCTTCAGCGCAGTCAGAATCCTTCTTCCCTGCCTGAAGGCGAGGCTCCGCGGCAGCCTAAGAGCGAACCTGCTTCCTAATTCAGCTCAACAAGGCGGTAGCGTGGAACCGGGAGCCGATCAGGCGGCAGAAGTGACACAGAGAATAGCCATGAAGAAATGAGAAAGCCATGCGTCTAGCAACGTTGCGATACCAGGGTGCAACCCGCGCCGCTGTTCTCGGCGACGGCGTAGCGGTCCTTTTTGATGACCACTGTCTCGGAGATGTGTTAGCGCGGCCAACGTGGCGTCGTGAAGCGGAAGAACTCTTGGCGGAGGCGGGGAACAACCCTGACAACGTCATGGCGGAGAGCGCGTGGGCGTTCGCACCGCTGATTACGCGGCCGGGCAAAATCGTCTGCGTCGGCTTGAACTATGCCGCGCACATCGACGAGATGGGGCACCAGCGCCCCGAGGTGCCAACGTTATTCGCGAAGTTTGCCGATGCCGTCGCCGGTGCGAAGGATGATATCCGAGTGCCGGAGGCCTGCGCGGAGAAGCTCGATTACGAAGGCGAGCTCGCGGTTATCGTCGGCGAGACCTGCCTGCGGGTGTCGGAGGAGCAGGCACAGGACGCTATCGCTGGGTACGCGATTATGAATGACTTCACTCAGCGCGATTTCCAGTACGCTACCGCGCAGTGGCTACAGGGGAAGACGTTGCAGCGCGCCAGTGCTTTCGGGCCGTGGATGCTCACGGCCGATGCTTTCGATGCGGACTCCGCGCGGGTGCGCACATACGTCGACGGAGAGCTGCGCCAGGATGCACCGATTGCGGACCTTGTTTTCTCCCCGGCGAAGTTGATCGCCTACATCTCACAGTTCGTGCAGCTGAACCCGGGCGATGTCATCTCCACGGGAACGCCGGCGGGTGTTGGACACGGCATGAGCCCGCAGACCTACCTTCAGGATGGTCAGGAAATGGTCATCACCATCGATGGCCTGGGTAAACAGGCCAACACTGTCCGCATCAACCACTAGCTCGCGCCGCTTTACGACGTTCCCGCGAACCCGGCGGGAATGAATCGACCCCCGCGTGCGTTGTGGGAGACTAACGGGTAAAAACCTACGTAAAGAACGTGAAGTTAGAACACGACGTTAAAGAGTAAGAGGAGTTAGACCCATGGCAACTGTTGATATTACGAACGAGACTTTCGCTGAGACTATTCAGAACAACGACATCGTGCTCGTTGATGCCTGGGCATCCTGGTGCGGTCCGTGCCGCCAGTTCGCCCCGATTTATGAGAAGGCTTCCGAGAAGCACTCAGAGGTAGTGTTCGCAAAGCTGGACACCGATGCCAACCAGGAGGTTTCGGCAGCCCTGGGCATTCAGTCGATTCCGACGCTGTTTGTTTTCCGCGAGGGAATCCTGCTGTTCCAGCACTCTGGTGTGCTGCCGGAGGCCGCCCTGAGCGATCTGGTTGGCCAGGCTTCGGAGCTGAACATGGATGATGTCCGTGCGCAAATTGCCGAGCAGGCCGCACAGGATAGCGCTACCGAGTAAACTCTGCGGTTCAGCCCGCATACTGTGCGTTTTCCGACTTGGAGCACTTCCGCGTAAGCCCCCGCGCCTGAACTAGCCCTCAAGCGCGCGGGGGCTTTTTGTATCTAGTCCGCGCGCTGGCCACGAATGAGCCAGCCAATACCAAAGCCAGCGAGTGCTGCTACTAGCGCCCACAGGGCTGGAGCGACTTTGTTTGAGTCCTCCTCAATCGACAGTGGTGCGCTGGTGCGGGCGTGCTTTGTCTCCTTCTCACCTGTTGGCAGAACCTGCCCGTCTGGGAACACGTGCTTGACAGCTTCGGTGAGTTCGTTGGCGGTCAGGTTTTTGCCCAGAACCGCGATAGCGTAACGGTCATCGTCGCCAAGGAATCCGGCAGTGGTGTGCTGCTCTTCGTACCAACCGGACTTGTTGGCAATCGTTTCCTTCGGTAGCGCTGCACGCAGACCGAAGTTCTGGTCTGCATCGCCGTAGGAGTAGCGCGGCAGTGAGTACATCAGCTGACGCATGTATTTGGTCTCCGTGTCGCTCAGCCCGCCTTCTTCGCTCAGCATCCGGTCAAAGTAGGCAACCATGTCGGCTGGCGTACTGGTGGTGGCTCCCCACATAGGTGAGCCGACAGTCTTATCCGAGAGGCCGTAGCGCTGTCGGACATTGTCAACGATGCGTACACCGCCGTAGGAATCCCACAGCTCGTCAGTTGCTTCGTTGTTGGAGTATCGAATCATGTCGTCGCGCAGCATGGCGTCGGGGTTGCCCTCAACCGGCATATCACCCTGGCCAGCGACAATCTCGCCCTTCTTCGGCTGCGTGTAGTTGGAATAGGCCACAACGTCGGCGACGAATACCTTCATCAGGCTGGCGAGGCGAAAAACATCATCACAGTGTGAGTTGCAGATGAACTCACCGGTCTGGCGATCCAGAATGCCCATGCCGAGCATGCCGCCCTTAGCGTCGAACTTCTCAGTCACTTCGTCGAGACGAGTTTGCACGCCAAGGCCCCACTGGGTCTTCGCCCCTGGCACAAGTGGGGGAAACTCCTTCGGCTCACTTTTCACAGTGCTTTCCGACGGCTCCGTCGAGGACGTTTCCGATGTCGGTGAAGAGGTTTTCTCGGTCGACTTCTCAGCCGACTGTTCCGCCGACTTCTCTGCGGTTCGCCCTGTGCTCTTCTCGGGAGCCTTTTCAGTTGGCTTTTCGGTGGTCTTCTTGGTTTTTGCGTCGGAGGGCTTAGCCGGCTCCGTTGACGATGGAGCTGCTACGACTACCTGCGAAAATGCACCGGTATCGGTGGAGTCAGCAGTTGCGGTGACTGTCGCGTTAGCCAGCGGCGCAGTTGCTGACAGAGTAATTACCGCGGCGAGACTCGCGGCCAGTCCGCGGTACGTGCGTTGAGGGCAATGAACCATGTTTAGAGAGTTTACAACTCTGGGGGAGTCTTGCTTGTCGGTAACCAGCTCTTTCCGTTTGCCGAGAGAGAGCGAGCTAGCTCACGTACAATTTTTTAAGAGATGGAATCTTCTCGGTTCCGATTAGTTATTCCGCATATGTTGAGGAAGGTTGGATTTGCATGGCTAATCCATTTGCCAAGGGCTGGAAGTACATGATGTCTTCGTTCGATAAGAAGATCGAGGACAATGCGGATCCTAAGGTTCAGATTGCACAGGCAGCTGAGGCCGAGCGTCAGCGCCATCAGGAGATTCAGCGTCAGGCTGCGGCTATCATCGGCAACCGCAATCAGCTGGAAATGCAGCTGGGGCGGTTGACCTCTGAGCGTGACAAGATTACCGAGAACACCCGGCAGGCACTCGCCAATGCGGATCAAGCTCGTGCCAAGGGCGATGAGGCCACTGCACAGAAGATGGAAAGCACTGCTGAGGTGTTTGCCACCCAGCTGGTGAATGTTGAAAAGGAGCTGGAAAATACTACGCAGCTCCACCAGCAGGCCGTATCTGCTGCTGAGGAGGCACAGCGTCAGGCGCAGCAGTCGCAGGCTCGCTACGAGCAGATTAAGCAGGATATCCGCAAGCTGGAGTCGCAGGCCGATCAGGCCAAGATGCAAGAGACCGCGTCGAAGACTCTCCAGAGCATGCAGGGTATTTCCGAGGATCCGAATGTGCCGACTTTGGATTCGGTCCGTGAGAAGATTGAAGGCCGCTACGCCAATGCGTTGGGCGCTCAGGAGCTCGCGGAATCCTCACAGGCAGGTCGTATGGCTGAGATCGAGACTTCGACTCGCGATGCCGCTGCTGACATGCGTCTGGCCGAAATTCGTGCCCAGATGAATAATGAAAACGCTGCTCTCGAATCCGGTTCTGCCGCGAAGGATAACGCCGGCGAGCTGGAGGCCGCCGAGTCCGCCGAGTCCGTTGAGGCCGTTGAGGACACCACAACGGACGCAGACGAAGCGAAGTAGCGTTCACCAGTTGCCAACAATCGTCAACAAGAAAGTGTCGGGGTTTATGTCAGTTTGAGCGGGAAAAACCACCCTAAACTGACATAAACCCCGACACTTTCTCGCACCAGCAGCGCCAGCAGCGACAGTAGCGCCAGCAGCGACAGTAGCGCCAGCAGTGCTGAAGCCACCGAAACTGCCGAATCCGTGAGGCGCGCTATTACTCCAATTCGCCGTTCTTCCGCGCGAGCAGCACTCCGCGGATACCGGCGTGGAAACCATCGCGCAGATTGACGCGCTGCGTCTCCGTCAGCGTGTATTCGTGCAGGGTTTCGCACGCAAACTGCAGCAGCGGACGATCAATGTCCGGTGGCAGCCCACCACCAGAGAGCAAGTGGGCACTATCGCGCGCCTGCTCGTTTGCAATATTCTCGTACCACCAGTTCGCGTACTGCTGTCCCACATCGAACGGCGTCTGAAAACCCGCGGATGCCCACACCTCGTTCGGCAGGGGCACGTATCGACTACGCAGCTTCCTCCTTGGCGCCATCATCGAAGGATTCGGCCGCGGGCTTGGTTTCGGCGTACTCGTGTTGGCACCGTCTTCGCTTGTCGACGACTCCGTCGCCGACTCCCCACTGCCGGTTGCAGTCGACGACGCGGAATCGGAGGCAGACGCGCCTGCATGCTCGGCTCCGGTGTTGTTCACAGTGTCGTTACCAGCCCCACTGCCAGTGTTGACTGTCGCGCCGGGCATGGTCGCTGGAGAAGGCTGTGCTGGCTGCGTTGGCTGCGCTGGTGAGGCAGCCGAAACGCCCGAAGCAGCGGAATCCACCCGTGTAGCTTCCGAACCGCCGGTGCGCTCTACCTCAGCGCGGTGCTCAGCCTGCGCCGGGATTTCCCGGGCACCCATCTTGGCCGCGTGCTCGACCTCGTTGAACTTCGGCGAGTCGGCCTTGGCCGTCGGCGTGGCTGCGGCATTGTCTTCGCTGCGACAGTCGGAGTCGCTGTCAGCCGTGGGGGATGGCACAACGCGCTGGTCCTGCGGAACCTCCGGAGTTCCGGCCTCCGGCGAAGCAGCGTCACCGTCGGCGGCGGAGGGAGTGTTCTCCGTGCCGTCGTCAAGCGAGCCCTCGCCCGGAGGAGTGATGCGCGTATCCGGCACGCAGGTAGCGCCGAGATCTTCGATTGGTTCGGCATCGCCCAGCGGCTTATTCGTGCGGACGACCGGTGGGATTGGGCCTTCGAGGACATTGAGCTGCATGGCGTCGGCGAAGTCCTCGCGGGGATCGAGGATTGTCGTCGAATCGCAGGCATGGCGAAGTGCACCGGACATGGAGTCCCAGCCGAAGCCGTAGAGATGCACGCGCACACCGGCAGCCGAAGCTTCGGCGACGCCGGGCAGCATGTCCGCATCGCCCGAGACCAGCACGATATCGGAAACTTGGTTGCGCAGGCCGGCGACAACCATGTCTGCGACGAGCCGAGTATCGACGGCCTTCTGCGTCCGTCGGTCACCCCATTCAATGAGTTGACCTGCGCGCAGCTGCACACCATCGATCGTGCGCAGTGAGCGCTGGTAACGATGCGGCCCCGACTCCGGGATGCCGTCGTACCAAAGTTGCCGCTGAACTGGCTGGTTCAGCTGCTGGTTAATCATTCGGTCAAGGACACTAACTACTTCTCTAAGGTCGATTTCTAATTGCCCGCGGGCTCCGGTTTCCCACGAGTTGTAAAAGCTCGCCAATAAATATGACGTATCGACGAACACCAATGTGCGTTCAAGCATGGCTCCTAATTCCTGATTCTTTATTAACTAAATAAGCAAACCGGTTACATCGACAAGGATGCCCGAATAATTCATTCTATGCGCTAAACATGTTTAACTTCAGGGACTATTCTTAATAAGCCGCATCACTTTGACCGCTCTTCGCGGGTTGGCAGGAGTGCGAGTCGACGAGAAGGCACCGATCAATTTAGGTATTGACGTGCAAAGAAATCGCCCCGCGAAGAGTACGACCACACAGGAGAAGGGGAGTTACAAACAGGTATGAGACGCTGGTTCGGCCTATTGGTTCTCATTACTGTGTTGGGACAAGCGGTTTTCAACGGCGGTCGCGTGCTGCTTTCTTGGCGAGTCCTCGATTTTGGCGGTTCCGCCGCCACCGTCGGCTGGTTCACTGCCGCATTTTCACTTGTACCTCTTATTATTGCGCTTCCCGCCGGCAAGCTTGTCGACAGTCATCGCGCCACCGAAGTCATGTACTCCGGTCTCGTCGCCACTGTCATTGCTGCAGCAGTAATGGCGCTCTCGCCCAACCTACCTATTCTTCTGCTCGGCTACGTGGCCCTGGGTTTTGCCCACATGACCACGCTCATCGCCGCTCAAGGCATGGTTTCGCACCTGCGTGGCGGCGTCGCCGGGCTCGATAGCCTCTTTGCTTATTTCACGCTCGGGATCTCCGTCGGGCAGTTCCTCGGCATCGTCGGTGCAGGTCTGCTCACTCCCAACCACGACGGCAGCGCCATGACCGCCACCACTTCCGCACTCTGGACGATGACGGGAATCGGCGCGGTCGCCCTGATCATCGGCTGGCCGGTCGCAACTGCTTATCGACGGCACGAAGCGAATGCAGCCGCCGAAGTGCAAGCTGCTAGCTCAACTGAGCAATCCCCGGCGTCGACTGTTAGCGACCGCAGCCGGATGGACAAGAGGCGGCCGGCGCAGGCCGAAGCCAGCGGCGCATCGGTCCTAAGCATCCTGCGTATCGACGGCATGTCCAGCGCCATGGTTGTATCAATTGCGGTCATCGTAGCCATTGACCTGTTGACGGCATATGTGCCGGTGCTGGGACGCGAACTGGGCTTTAGTGTTGCCGAGGTGACGGCAATCCTTGGTGCGCGTAGTGGCCTCGCGATTATTTCCCGAGCCCTCATGCCGACTGTTTTGCACCGAGCTAATCGCAATCGAGTCCTTATCATTGCAGTTTGTGCCGGTGTCCTGCCGCTTTTGGCAATGCCGTGGCTACAGAGTGCGTGGCTGATGGTTGTCGCGGTTGGTATCTGTGGCTTGGCATGGGGTTTTGTCATGCCCATGTCAATGACGTGGGTGAGCTCCCTGGTGGATGCCGAGGTGCGCGCTCAGGCGCTATCCATCCGACTGATGGGTAACCGCTTGGCGCAGGTCATCCTGCCGCCGGTTGCTGGTTTGGGTGCTACCGCGATGGGTGCAGGCAGCGTGTTTCTGGGTGCGGGTGCGCTGATGGGGGTCGCGTCTGCCACTGCTTGGCGACGACTCGCAGGTGACAAGGCGGCTCTGACTAAGTAATTGGTCGATTTCTGAGTTGCTGAAAAGTAGCGCCCGAGCCGTAGGAAGGCTCAAATCTGGCGTACAGAGTTAACTAAAGTGATTCGTTTTCCAGGTTCTACCAGCGGATTCGCTTAAATGGGGGCATGTGTGTAATGTATCTGGAGGTCAGCGCGGCCAGGCAGTTTATGTGTTTGGTTGGCTGATGT
>NZ_KV810572.1:0-40297 GCF_001812845.1 Corynebacterium sp. HMSC065H09 | reverse complement strand
TGGTGATGCATTCACCGCCTGAACCTACCGGCTTGAAAGTGTCATAAACTCGCACAGTTTCATATGTGCAGCCCGTGTTCATATGTGCAGCCCGCGATTTTTGAGATCGCTGCGGAATCCGAAGTTGGGTAGGGGAGGGACAAAGGCAGGGCGGGGACACTGCGGCGCCTGGAATCGGTGCGGTCGGCTGCGGGGCGTCATGCAGTAATTGGTTTAACCAAAATCCACCGATAGTTGTTTTTCTACGATTTTCTAGAATTTTTAGCGTGAAATTACAAGGTTGTGGTGCGTCTGTGTACAACATCTTGTGCGCCAGAGATCTCCGAACAGGGAATACCATGGTTGTGAGTACTACATCTAGTATGACTAGAGTTTTCTAGGCACCAAGTGTAGTGTTTTCGATGTCGAGCCAAGGAGAGCTAAAAGGACCTGTCTGCCACCCGTACTCGGTTTCTCATGAACCCTGGGAGCTTTCGGTCATTCAACCAATCCGCTGATTCCTCGGCCGCTTCCGTTGTTTGTACGAAGTCGATCCGATTCATTGGTCTTACCCAAAGCCAGAAAGTTTGTGAGAGTCATGGTTACCGTTTACAGCAAGCCTGCATGTGTCCAGTGCCGCGCTACCACTCGTGCCCTCGATAAGGCTGGAATTGCCTACGATATCGTCGACATCACCATGGACGATGAGGCTCGGGACTACGTCATGGCTCTCGGTCACCTCCAGGCGCCGGTCGTTGACACTGGCACTGAGACCTGGTCGGGTTTCCGTCCGGATCGCATCAAGGCTCTCCAGGCAGCGTAAGAATCACACACCTCTCCGCAGATTTCGTTGACCACCCGGGAAGCGAAGATTGCGGGGGTTTTGCGATGTAAAGGGTGAAGCTCTCATGCTGGTGGTGTATTTCTCCTCGGCGACGGGGAATACACACAAGTTTGTTGAAAAGCTAGGTATCAAAAATGCCCGCATTCCCATCCGTCGTAATGAGCCGGAGCTTATCGTCGATGAGCCCTATGTCCTCATTTGTCCGACTTATGGTGGTGGCGTTTCCATCAGCGGTGGTAACTCAAGGCCAGTTCCTCCGCAGGTCATCAAATTTCTTAATAATGAGCACAACCGCTCTTTCATCCGAGGTGTGATTGCTGCCGGCAATCTCAACTTCGGTGAGGACTTCTGTAAAGCAGGGGATGTCATCTCCTACAAGTGCAAGGTTCCATATCTATATCGCTTCGAGCTGATGGGAACCGACCACGATGTGCGGCGAGTCCGAGAAGGGCTAGAGGAATTCTTCCACGGTAGAGCCAGCGCCTAAGTTGGCAAGCCTCAGTGTCGAGGGAAGGGGCACTGAGGACAACCGAATGGATGCGCTCGCGGAAGCCGTCGTAAAGCGGTGTGCGAGGAAAATAGCTAGATTGGATTGCTCTGGGCAGTGTTGGAACAGACCCTGTGCAGGCAAATGAATATTAAAGGAGTCAACGTGTCGGAAATGGGCAAGCAGGTCGCGGAGCCGGTGGGTGAGGACAAGCTGGATTACCACGCGCTCAATGCGCTGCTGAATCTGTACGGTGAAGACGGCAAGATTCAGTTCGATAAAGACCGCATGGCTGCGCGGCAGTTCTTCTTGCAGCATGTCAATCAGAACACTGTGTTCTTCCACAACTTGCGGGAGAAGCTCGATTATCTGGTAGAGAACCATTACTACGAGGCCGAGGTTCTGGAGAAGTACGAATTTGAGGACGTCAAGGCACTGTTTAAGCAGGCCTACGCCCACAAGTTCCGTTTTCAGACTTTCCTGGGTGCTTACAAGTACTACACCTCGTACACACTGAAGACTTTCGACGGCAAGCGTTACTTGGAGCGCTACGAAGACCGTGTGTGCATGGTTGCTCTTACGCTTGCCGACGGCGACTTGGGGCTCGCGCAGCACCTGGTTAATGAGATCATCGCCGGACGCTTCCAGCCCGCTACTCCTACATTCCTCAACTCCGGTAAGGCCCAGCGCGGCGAGCCGGTGAGCTGCTTCCTGCTGCGTATCGAGGACAACATGGAGTCCATTGGCCGCGCCATCAACTCCTCGCTGCAGCTGTCCAAGCGCGGCGGTGGTGTTGCGCTGCTGCTGAGCAATCTGCGTGAACAGGGCGCTCCGATTAAGCACATCGAGAATCAGTCTTCCGGTGTCATCCCGGTTATGAAGCTGCTGGAGGACTCTTTCTCCTACGCTAACCAGCTGGGTGCTCGCCAGGGTGCAGGCGCTGTCTACCTGCACGCGCACCACCCGGACATCATGCGCTTCCTGGATACCAAGCGTGAGAACGCGGACGAGAAGATTCGCATCAAGTCGCTGTCGCTCGGCGTTGTCATTCCGGACATCACGTTCGAGCTGGCCAAGCGTAACGACGACATGTACCTCTTCAGCCCGTACGATGTCGAGCGTGTCTACGGTAAGCCGTTCGCGGACATTAGCATCACCGAGAATTACGCGGATATGGTCGAGGACCCGCGTATTCGTAAGCAGAAGATCAACGCGCGTCAGTTCTTCCAGACCATCGCTGAGATTCAGTTTGAGTCCGGCTACCCGTACATCATGTTCGAGGACACGGTTAACCGCGCGAACCCGATTGAGGGCCGCATTAACATGTCGAACCTCTGCTCGGAGATTCTGCAGGTCAACACCCCGTCGACCTACAATGCGGACCTGTCCTACGAGCACGTGGGTGAGGACATTTCCTGTAACCTCGGTTCGCTGAATATTGCGATGACCATGGACTCGCCGGACTTTGGTCGCACTGTCGAGACTGCCATCCGTGGCCTGACTGCGGTCAGTGAGCAGACTTCTATTGACTCGGTGCCATCGATTCGCAAGGGTAACGACGGATCCCATGCGATCGGCCTGGGGCAGATGAACCTGCACGGCTACCTTGGCCGCGAGAAGATTATGTACGGCTCGGAAGAGGGGCTGGACTTCACCAACGCCTACTTTGCAGCAGTGCTCTACGCAGTCCTGCGCGCATCCAACAAGATTGCTCGCGAGCGCGGTCAGAAGTTCGTCAACTTTGAGAACTCCGACTACGCCAGCGGCAAGTACTTCGATAACTTCGATCCGGCAGAGTTCCAGCCGAAGACTCAGCACGTCAAGGAGATCTTCGAGAACTCCACCGCGCACATTCCGGACGCTGAGGACTGGGCGCAACTGAAGGCCGACGTCATGGAGTACGGCCTGTTCAACCGCAACCTGCAGGCAGTGCCGCCGACCGGTTCGATTTCCTACATCAACAACTCGACCTCGTCGATTCACCCGATTGCATCTCAGATTGAGATCCGCAAGGAGGGCAAGATCGGTCGCGTATACTACCCGGCTCCGCACTTGGACAATGACAACCGTGAGTACTTCCAGGACGCCTACGAAATCGGCTACGAGAAGATCATTGACACTTACGCGGTCGCTACCAAGTATGTTGACCAGGGACTGTCGCTGACCTTGTTCTTCAAGGACACGGTGAGCACTCGTGACCTCAACCGTGCGCAGATTTACGCATGGCGCAAGGGTATTAAGACTCTGTACTACATCCGCCTGCGTCAGGTTGCGCTGGAGGGTACTGAGGTCGAGGGTTGCGTATCCTGCATGCTTTAAGCAAGCGTGCTTGAGGGCTAGGCATCTAGTGCTTCAGTTGTAGCGCATTGAAGGCGCGAGAATTTCCCCGAGTTTTGCCGGGAGATTCTCGCGCCTTTTTCGTCACTCCACCCAATTGGGAACAAATGTAAATATCACTATTGACGGTTGTAATCCAGGTAATTAACCTGGGCAGTGGTACACCAATGTTCGCATAATTTTCACCCACGGCTAGTGGGGGAAGGGGCTGGAAGCCATGTCCGATACCACTGGTAAGAGCACTCCACACATCAACCCAAAGGGTGCGCCGATTGCAGAAACCATTTTGTTGCCAGGTGACCCGCTGCGTGCCAAGTTCATTGCGGAGACCTATTTGGACGATGTCGTTCAGTTCAACAAAGTTCGCAACATGTTGGGCTTTACCGGCACCTACCAGGGGCAGGAAGTGTCCGTCATGGGATCCGGTATGGGCATTCCGTCTATCTCGCTGTACTCCTGGGAACTTATCCATGTTTTCGGCTGCAAGAAGCTGATTCGCGTCGGTTCCTGCGGCGCGTTGCAGCCGGAGCTGGACCTGTATGACGTGGTTATCGGCCAGACGGCATCGACGGACTCCAATTTTCTATCGCAGTACAACTTGCCGGGAACGTTCGCCCCGTCCGCATCTTTCCGTCTGATTGAAGATGTTCGCGATCGTGCCCGCGAGCAGGGCATCACTACACACGTCGGCAACATCTTGTCCAGCGATATTTTCTACAACTTCCAGGATGATGTGAACGACCGTTGGGCACGCATGGGTGTGCTGGCGGTGGAGATGGAATCTGCTGGCCTTTATGCCACCGCCGCCGAGGCCGGTGTGGAGGCCATGGGAATCTTCACTGTGTCGGACAACATCGTCACCGGTGGAAAGACCACTCCGGAAGAACGTGAGAAGGCCTTCACGACGATGATGGAGCTGGCATTGCCGCTGGCTCGACTCTAGTGTCCTGGTCCGCAATCAATTGGCTTGAAGTGTGAAATAGGTACAGTGCGATGAGCAATCCCGCCAGCAATACCAGCTTGAACGTGAATCCCCGTGAAAGCGCAGCGTCCAAGGCTGCCGCGCCAAACCCTAAGGCCGCAGTCCCGGTCTTGCTGTTTTCCTTTGTATTCTGTTTGGTCTTGGACAATGGCTTTAAGTTCATGACCAAGCCGATTGCGGAATCTCTGGACCTCAGTGTCTCCACGGCCAGTCTGCAGGCGACACTCGCCGGTATCTTGATTGGCATTGGAGCGGTGGTGTACGCCGCATTGGCGGACAGCATCAGTATCCGCAAATTGATGATTGTCGGTATCGGCTTCGTCGCCGTGGGCTCTCTACTGGGTTATTTCTTCCAGGGAGTATGGCCAATCGTGCTTACTGCCCGCATTATTCAAACTGCCGGCCTGGCGGCGGCTGAGACACTCTACGTCATCTATGTCACCAAGTACCTAAGCCCAGAAGATCAGAAAACCTACCTCGGCTTTTCCACCGCGGCCTTCCAAGCCGCGCTGCTGATTGGAACGTTGACCTCGGGAATCGTGGCTACCTACATTTCCTGGCCGGCTATGTTCCTGATTTCGCTCATTCTGATAGTTGCCATTCCGTTCCTGATCAAGACAGTTCCGGAGGAGCAGCAGCAGAAGAGTCACCTGGATATCTTTGGCCTGTTCCTCATCGCGGTCATCGCCACTGCGGTGATGCTGTTCATGCAGCAGTTCCAATGGTGGTGGCTGGTTGCCGCTGCGCTGGGCGTCGCGCTCTTTGTCTGGCACATCCGGACACATGACAACGCCGTGGTCAGCCCGTCGTTCTTTACCAATGCTCGCTACGTTTGCGCGCTGATTGTTGTGCTCGTGGTTTACATGGTCCAGTTGGGGTATTCGGCCATTCTGTTGCCGTATATGGTCGACGAGCTCTATGGCATCAACCTCGACGGTGCTGCCTATATCCTCGCGCCGGGCTACCTCTGCGCTGTCATCGTCGGTGTAATGTCTGGCAAGGTTGCCAAGTTCCTGCCCTCGAAGCAGGCCATTGTCGCGGCTATCAGCATCATCATCGTGGCGTTGCTCATCCCCGCAGTGCTGCCGGGGGCCGGTGTTGCCACGGTTATCGTCTCCATGATTCTGTTCCCATCAGGGTTCGCGCTCATGTATGCGCCGTTGGTCGCGACCGCACTGCAGAACATTCCTGCCGCCAAGTCCGGTGTTGCAATCGGTTTCTACAATCTGACGATCAACATTGCCGTACCGGTTGGCATCGCGTTAACGGCCATGCTTGTTGATTCTCGACCGGCCTTCTTCAGCACCCTCTCCATCGCGCAGTCTGAAGCAGAAGGGGTCTCCGCTACCATCGCTTGGTTGCTCGCGCTCATGGCTGTCGTAGGTTTGCTGGTGTACGTCATCTCCGACCGCATCATCAACGACACGGCGGAAAACCGAGAGAAGGTTCACGCCTAGGTTCGCGCAACATCTTGCGCTTGGTGCTTGACGACGGACATTGCGTCGTCAAGCACCTTGTTCTTTGTGTGACGTGGGGTTAGGGGAGGGGCACCGGGAACAAGACTCGGCAAGTGGGGCGATTTCTTCTAGGCCGCGTGCTTAATAATGCGGGTGTGGGTAAGCTGCTAAGGGTAGTGGCTCCTTTCATCGGGAGCCTGACGTTTTGTAGTGGGACAAGGCTGGAATAGCCACCGCTGCAGTCGCTGTTTGAACTCGTAAAGAGTGAAGGACGTTCCTTATATATAAGGTGTGTTCGAAAAACGGCAATATCAATGAAAAAGGGAGAGGTTTCCACGTGAGTTTCGATGATTGCCCACCCTCGACTCCGGCCCACCGTGAGAAGAATCCAGAGTCGCGTGCATGCCCAGTTGCGGCTATTGACTGGAACACGATTCCTGATGATAAGGATCTCGAGGTTTGGGATCGTCTGACCGGTAACTTCTGGTTGCCGGAAAAGGTGCCGCTGTCGAATGACATCAAGAGCTGGAATACGCTCAACGCACTGGAGCAGCGCACCACGATGCGCGTGTTCACTGGTCTGACCATGCTGGACACCATCCAGGGCACGGTAGGTGCAGTATCACTCATTCCAGATGCGCTGACTCCGCACGAGGAAGCTGTGTACACCAATATCGCCTTCATGGAATCGGTGCACGCAAAGAGCTACTCGTCGATTTTCCAGACGCTGGCGTCGACTCCTGAGATTCAGGATGCGTTCCGTTGGGGCGAGGAGAATGAGTACCTGCAGAAGAAGGCCAAGATTATCCTCGACTACTACGAGGGCGATAATCCGCAGAAGAAGAAGGTTGCTTCCACTTTGCTGGAGTCCTTCCTGTTCTACTCGGGCTTCTACCTGCCGATGTACTGGTCCAGCCACGCCAAGCTGACCAACACCGCGGACATTATTCGCCTAATCATTCGTGATGAGGCAGTTCACGGTTACTACATCGGTTACAAGTACCAGCGCAACCTGGAGCGTCTGACCCAGGCCGAACGTGACGAGCTGAAGGATTACACCTTCGACCTCATGTTTGATCTCTACGACAACGAGATTCAGTACACCGAAGAGATGTACGACGAACTCGGTTGGACCGAGGATGTCAAGCGTTTCTTGCGTTACAACGGCAACAAGGCTCTGAACAACTTGGGCTATGAGGGTATGTTCCCGGCCGACGAGACTCGCGTTTCGCCGTCGATCCTGTCGGCCCTGTCGCCGAATGCTGACGAAAACCACGACTTCTTCTCGGGTTCCGGCTCTTCCTACGTCATGGGTAAGGCTGAAGTAACCGAGGATGAGGACTGGGACTTCTAAAAGCACAGGTGTAGGGAACATTCCGCATCGAGCCTCACTCTGGTGACAGCACACACACGGGGGTAGTAGTCCTAGCCTCGACGGTTCCTGCTAAATAGGCGTTAGCCCAGGTTAAGACAATTCTCAGGAAACTAATAGTGTGCTTAGCTGAGTGGGGAAGTGAGCCGGAAAATCCCTTAGCCTTAACTTTTTCCAAGGTTCAGACTAGAATCTGGCACATAGCGGTAGGTGGGTTCGCCGTCGCGTACTCGCCTGCACTATTCTCACAAGGACAAAACTTAAAATCCCTGTAGTGAGTTACAGGAAATCTTCGCGTAGTAAGGAGGAAGAATGACTGCAGTAGCGCCTCGTCCAGATCATGGCGTTGTAGCGCCGGAACGGCCGCAGCCGTTCGGACATGAGCGTAAGGGCAGCTGGGCGTGGGAAATGCTGACCACGACCGACCACAAGAAGCTGGGCATCATGTACATCATTATGTCCTTCTCGTTCTTCTTTGTCGGCGGTCTGATGGCTCTGCTTATCCGTGCTGAGCTCTTCGCCCCAGGACTTCAGTTCCTTTCTAACGAGCAGTTCAACCAGATGTTCACCATGCACGGCACGGTGATGCTGCTTCTGTTCGGTACCCCGATTGTTTGGGGTTTTGCTAACTACATTCTGCCACTTCAGATTGGTGCTCCGGACGTGGCTTTCCCGCGTCTGAACGCTTTCGGCTTCTGGCTGACCACCATTGGTGGCATTCTGATGCTGTCGGGCTTCCTGACCCCGGGTGGTGCTGCTGACTTCGGTTGGACCATGTACTCCCCGCTGTCTGACCCGATTCACTCTCCGGGTGTCGGTTCTGACCTGTGGATTGTCGGTGTCGGTGTTGGTGGTGTCGGTACCATCGCTTCCGCCATTAACATGACCACCACTGTCCTGTGCCTCCGTGCACCAGGCATGACCATGTTCCGTATGCCAATCTTCACCTGGAACATCCTGGTTACCTCGATCCTGGCTCTGCTGATCTTCCCGATTCTGACTGCAGCTGCTCTTGGTGTTTTGTACGACCGTAAGCTGGGCGGTCACATTTACGACCCGGCAAACGGTGGCGCAATGCTGTGGCAGCACCTGTTCTGGTTCTTCGGTCACCCAGAGGTCTACGTCCTGCTGTTGCCGTTCGTGGGCATCATCACCGAGGTCGTTCCGGTCTTTTCCCGTAAGCCGCTGTTCGGCTACGCAGGTATGGTCTTCGCAACCCTGTCTATTGCAGGTCTGTCCATGGCTGTGTGGGCACACCACATGTTCGTGACCGGTGGCGTTCTGCTTCCGTTCTTCTCGTTCATGACCTTCCTGATTTCGGTCCCGACCGGTGTTAAGTTCATCAACTGGATGGGCACCATGTGGCGTGGCCACATGACCTTCGAGGCTCCGATGACTTTCGCTCTCGGCTTCATCGTGACCTTCCTGTTCGGTGGTTTGACCGGTATTATGCTGGCTTCCCCACCGCTGGACTTCCACGTCTCTGATACTTACTTCGTCGTGGCGCACTTCCACTACACCCTGTTCGGTACCCTGGTCTTCGCTTCCTACTCGGGCGTTTACTTCTGGTTCCCGAAGATGACTGGTCGTATGCTCGACGAGAAGCTGGCAAAGGTTCACTTCTGGCTGACCTTCATCGGCTTCAACCTGACCTTCCTGGTCCAGCACTGGCTGGGTAACGAGGGTATGCCGCGTCGTTACGCCGACTACCTCGAGACTGACGGTTTCACCACCCTGAACATGATCTCCACCGTTGGTGCGTTCATCCTGGGTCTGTCTGTTATCCCGTTTGTCTGGAACGTCTTCAAGTCCTGGCGCTACGGTGAGGTCGTCACTGTTGATGACCCGTGGGGTTACGGTAACTCCCTCGAGTGGGCTACTTCTTGCCCGCCGCCGCGCCACAACTTCACCTCGATGCCGCGCATCCGCTCGGAGCGCCCGGCGTTCGAGCTGCACTACCCGCACATGGTTGAGCGTCAGCGCGCAGAGGCCCACGTTGGTCGCCAGCTCTAAGAGCTAGTGGCTACATGGCTGATGCAACTCTGAGTTAATAACTACGCGAAGCTACGGCCCCATCACGGTTCTCCGTGATGGGGCCTTAGTCTTGTCTTTGAGAGTCTTTCCTAGGGAAGAGGCAGTAAGAGAGCGCAGTAAGAGCAGGGGGGGGCGCAGGGAGCGCCAGAAGGGCAAGAGAGCAAGGCGATGGCTAGCGCCTGTCGCTGGCCACCCACTGAAGTGCGGAATCCCACTATGCGATGAGCGCTCTGCCGGGGCTTCATGCGATACTGGATTGGTGAATGAACAGGTAATTACCTCTCCCAGTCAGTCTGTAGATACCGATGCTCTATCGGTTTCGTTGGCACCGGGACTAGCTCCGGTGCTTATTACCGCTGTTGGCCGAGACCGCCCGGGTGTCTCCGCAGCTTTCTTCCGCGTGCTCGCGGCCCACGGAGTTCAAATTTTGGATGTGGAACAGTCGGTGTTCCGCTCTAATCTGAGCCTCGGTGCGCTTGTTGGTGTCACAGAAGAAAAGGTCGGTGTTCTCCGTGAGGGACTCATTGAAACACTGAAGCCTCACGGCATGACTGTCAGTTTCCAGCTGGATGCCCCGATTGAGCGCAGCGATGGCTCCACCCACGCACTTATCGTGTTGGGCAATCCGGTCAACGCTGAGGATATCTCCCGTATCGGCCGCACTCTTGCTGATTACGGTGCAAACATCGATTCCATTCGCGGTATTGCTGACTACCCAGTCACTGGCCTGGAATTGCTGGTCTCTATTCCGGACCCGAAGCCGGGTGCGGGCATTCCGCTGCGTAAGGCACTGGCCGAGCTTGCACAGGACCAGGACATTGACATCGCAATTGAACGCGCTGGTTTGCAGCGCCGCTCCAAGCGCTTGATTTGTTTCGATGTGGACTCGACCTTGATTACCGGTGAGGTCATTGAGATGCTGGCCGCCCATGCTGGTCGCGAGGCGGAGGTTGCAGCGGTTACAGAGCGCGCTATGCGCGGTGAGCTGGACTTCGCTGAGTCACTGCATGAGCGAGTTAAGGCTCTGGCTGGCCTGCCGGTCAGCGTCCTAGAGGAAGTCACTAACTCCATCGAGCTGACTCCAGGCGCCCGCACCACGATCCGCACGCTGAAGCGCCTCGGTTACAAGTGTGGTGCTGTCTCCGGTGGCTTTATCCAGATCTTGGAGCCGCTGGCAAAGGATCTCGGTCTGGACTTTTACAAGGCGAATACCCTCGAGGTCGAGGACGGAAAGCTGACTGGACGCGTGGTCGGCGATGTCGTCGATAGGCAGGAGAAGGCCCGCAGCCTCAAGACGTTCGCCGCAGAGTCGGGGCTTCAGATGCATCAGACCGTTGCGGTCGGCGATGGGGCCAATGACATCGATATGTTGTCGGTCGCAGGCCTTGGTATTGCTTTCAATGCCAAGCCGGCGCTGAAGGAAATCGCTGACACGTCCGTCAACGTTCCATTCATGGACTCGATTCTGTTCATGCTGGGCATTTCCCGCGATGAAATCGACGATGCCGACCGCGAAGATGGCACCTTCCGCCGTGTGCCGTTGGAGCAGTAGTGCAACGCGAGGATCACAAGAATCCAGCTGTCACGGACGCATCATCGGTACCGGAGTGGTTCCGTATCGCCCATAACCTCCTGCCGCAACCCGATAGGGAAGACCATGGCGAGGATGTGCCGTGGGCAATGGCTATTGTGCTTGAGGTTCCGAAGAAGGAACGCCCCTCGCGCACTGCGCTGCTCCGCGCTGCCGCGATGGCTGTGGTTGCTTGTTGCCTGGACGAACGCGCAGGCGATGACACTTCTGCCTATCAACAAGGTCTGGCGTCTTGGTACGGTGCGCGCATCCGCAAGCTCACACGTCGCGCTCGCAATATCGGCTGGCAACGCGCTCAGCTTGCACCGGGTGTCACCGTGGACGTCGACGGCGCGCAAGCTCGCGCACTAGTGCCAACTCCTGTCGACGAAACCTACCCGGCGATTGCCAAACTACAAATTTCCGGCACCGATTTGCCTTACGACGACCCGGAGAACACATCTCCCGGTGCCCCGGACGACCATGAGAGCGCTGACACCTTTGCTCTGCCAGTGATTTGGGTGGACAAAAACCTGAATATGTCCGTAGGAAAGGTGGCCGCGCAAGTTGGACACGGCTCAATGCTCTATGCGGCCACCCTGTCGGTTCAGGATGCCTGGGCGTGGGCACAAAGTGGCTACGCGCTGGATGTGAAAGAAGTACCGCGGGAGCAGTGGCCAGCGCCAGAGCTCCGCGCGGTTGAGGTTCAGGATGCCGGGTTTACCGAGATTGCTCCCGGTTCAGTCACTGTGGCGGTGGCCCCTGGGGCCGTAACTCACGACTGAGCGCGTGCTGCCTCCATGGCCTTGAGGTCCTTGCGCAGGATTTTGCCCGTCGCCGACTTCGGGATTTCATCCATGAACTCGACTGCTCGCACCTTCTTGTACGGTGCGACGCGGTCGGCGACGTAGTCCATAATCTCGTCTTCAGTCACCTGCTTGCCCGCCTTGAGGACGACGTAAGCCTTAGGAATCTCCTCGCCGTCGGAGCGAACGACACCACTGCAGGCGGCATCGGCAATATCCGGGTGGCTGAGCAGCACGGACTCGAGCTCGGCCGGCGGAACCTGGTAGCCCTTGTACTTAATCAGTTCCTTGAAGCGGTCGACGATGTACACATTCCCGTGTTCGTCGAGTTCCGCAACATCGCCGGTACGCAGCCAACCGTCGACAAGCGTCTCTGCCGTCGCTTTCGGGTTGTTGAAGTAGCCCTTCATCACCTGTGGACCATGAATCCATAGCTCACCTGCCTCCGAGCGCCCCTCGGCGGGAACCGGGATTTCCTCAAAGCTGTCGGAGTCGAGGTTGACAATCTTGTACTGAGTGTTGGGGACTGCGCGACCGATCGAGTCCAGCGGACTATCGTGGCCGATGCGGATGTGGGCTGCTGGCGAGGACTCGGTCATGCCGAAGCCCTGTGCGACCACGCAGTCAAGGCGCTTTTCCACCTGTTCCGCGAGGTCAAGTTGGAGAGAAGCGGCACCTGAGAAGATTGTCTCCAGGCTGGACAGGTCAAAGGAATCGACAGCTGGGTGCTTGGCCAGGCCCACAGCTACAGGCGGTGCGATGAACGCGAACTTCACCTTGTGCTCGGCGATGATGGACAGGAAATCGACGAGGTCGAACTTGCCCATGGTGTACTGCGTCGTGCGGCGCCACAGGGACAGGTTCAGGAGTGCAGTCAGGCCGTAGATGTGGAAGAACGGCAGGATAGTGACGGCCGGGGTGTCCTCAGTCAGCGCGTTGACTGTGGCTCCGCCTGCCTGAGCGACGTTGGCCACCAGGTTGCGGTGGGTGAGCTGGACGCCCTTCGGCACACCGGTGGTTCCGGAGGAAAACGGAATCACGGCAACGTCATCGGGTGATACCTCGACGTCCGGGGCTGCGTGTCCCTCTGCAAGCAGCTCGCCCATGCCGTGGAGACCCGTCAGGCCGATAATCATCTCTTCCGGGAGACCAGCGGCCTCAGCGCCGTTAGCACCGGCCCAACCAATCGACGAAGTCGTTAGCATCATCTTGGCGTCAGAAATACGCAGCTGCTTTTCAACGTCCTCAGCAGTTGCCAGCGATGCAACCGTCGTGCAGACAGCCCCCGCGCGCAGGACACCGTGAAGAGCGACTGCGAAGGTTGTCGAGTTGGGGCAGTGAAGAGCCACAACGTCGCCCTTCTTAATCCCACGTGCTGCCAGCGCACCCGCGAACTTCTCAATGCTGGCCTTCAGATCACCGAAGGTGACCTCGGAGCCTGAGTCAACGATTGCAAGCTTGTCCTGGTGGCGCGGCTCAATTTCTCCGAAGAGGAACTCAAAGAGCGAGGTCTCCGGGATGTCGATGTCGGGGAGGTTGCTGGAAAGGGGCATGCAGGAAATCGCCTTTCTAATCTCGCGCACGGCTGCCAAGTGCCCTGCATCATTAGCTCGGGCACTGTAGCAGTGCTGTGTTACACATCACAATAATGTATTGGATGAAAAAGCGTGGAAGTTTTTCCAGAAACTATGCCTGATCCAGCATTACTTCGTGAGCCCGGACAGCCCCCCCTCTGAATCAGGTTTGGGTCAGCCGCCGCAACGCTCCAGCCGCAGTATCCAGGTTGGTCGTCCTCCAGAAGTCCGGCATCGACGCGGCAATCCAGGATCCATAGCGCGCAGTCGCCAACCGTGAATCCAACACCGCAACAACCCCGCGGTCATCGACTTGACGTAGCAGACGACCAGAACCCTGCGCCATCAGCAGCGCCGCATGTGTCGCTGAGACCTCCATAAAACCGTTTCGGCCAGCGGCATTAGCCGCATCGGAGCGTGCGGACAGTAGCGGGTCGTCGGGTCGGGGGAACGGGATACGATCGATGATGACACACGATAGCGATGGGCCAGGAACATCGACGCCTTGCCACAGCGTCAGCGTGCCAAACAAACATGTCTGTGGATTAGCTGCGAAGCGATCAACCAGAGCGCCGATAGAGTCATCGCCTTGGCACAGGACGTCGTAAGGCAGGCGCTTGCGCATTTCCTCGGCCGCTGCCTCGGCACCTCGGCGGGAGGAAAACAGCCCCAGCGTTCGCCCACCAGCGGCGCGGATGAGGCGTTCCATGATCGCGAACTGCTCTGGTGTGGCGCCGTCGCGTCCCGGACGAGGCAGGTCGCGTGCGACGTAGAGGATGCCAGATTTTTGCGGGTCAAAGGGCGTGCCGACGTCCAAGCCATCCCACTCTCCGGAGGGAAGCCCCCAGGCAGCGGCCATGGCATCGAACTTGCCACCAAGAGCCAGCGTTGCTGAAGTCAAGACGACGGTGGATTCGCCGAAGAGGCGTTCGCGAAGCAGCGCTGCGATGGACAGGGGAGCGACATAAACTGTCTTGTTCTCGCCAAGCCATACGACATCGTCGCTGCTGAACTCGAGAATCCGGACGACAGTATCGTGCATATTCTCCACGGCTGCGCGCACGGTCTGGCGCTCCGTGCTGTCAGAGTCGGAACCCGAACCACCGGAGCCCGACCCGCCAGAGCCGCCTGAGCCAGAGGTGCCCAGCGTGGTTTGCAGTTGCCACAGGCTATCGCGGAGCGAAGCTAGTGCCGCTCCCAGCTCACCGGGAATTTCTTCGAGTGCGCCGCTGTAGGCGTCGGCAAGCAATGCGACGGTCTCGCCGAGTAGATCCGTGGCATCGGTGACATCATCGACCTGCTCTGCGGCGCCGAATTTGCGGGCGCGCCGGGCCATCATGGTGATACCGGCAGGGGAGAGCTCGTCGGTGGCAACGGAGGTGATTCGACCGTCGAGCTCGTGAGCCTCGTCAATGACGACGCAGTCGTGCTGCGGCAAGATCATGGCGTCGGAGAGCGCATCGATGGCCAACAGTGCGTGATTGGTGACAACGATGTCGACGTTGGATGCCTCGCGGCGGGCTTGTTCGGCGAAACACTCCTCGCCGAAAGGGCAGGAAATAGAGCCGACGCATTCGCGGGCCGTGACGGAGACCTGCCGCCAGGCTTCGTTGGAGACACCCTTGTCCAGGCTGTCGCGGTCGCCGGTGTCGGTGTCATTGGCCCACTCGCGTAGCCGCATGACCTCGGCAGCGGTTCGGCTGAGCTGCGCTTCGCTGAGTAGAGCAGTTGGGCCGCCCATACTGGCCTGCTCGGATTCGTCACCGTCCATGACGGGATCTTTGATGACATTTCCGACCTTGGATTTGCACAGGTAGTTCGAACGCCCTTTGAGGATTGCGAAGGTCGGCGTGCGGGACAAGTGCGGTTCTAGCGAACTGACTAGCCGCGGCAAGTCGCGTTCGACCAGCTGACGCTGTAGCGCAATGGTCGCCGTGGAAACGATTACGGACTCGTCGGACTCCATTGCCTGCACAATGGCGGGCACCAGGTAGGCCAGTGACTTACCCGTACCGGTACCGGCTTGCACCGCCAGGTGCCGCTCGCGTGCAAAGGCTGAGGCAACCGCGCGGGACATCTTGACCTGATTCGGGCGAGTTGTTCCGCCGAGTCCCTTCACTGCTGCATCGAGAAGAGCTTCGATGCTATCCGAGTCATGGACGCTGGCTCTCGGTGAAGCTAGCTCGTCAGCATCGTCAACGTCCTCAAAGCCGTCCGATAGCTCAGCAAAATCTGCGTGCTCGGGAGTATCCGACACAGTTCCCCCGCCGCCTAAACGCCGTGAAAACGGACGGACAGTACCGGCTCGTCACGGGAAAGTGCGAGCCCCTCCCACGGGAGGCTGACCAGTGCCTTAACCAAGTGATCGCGGGACTCCTCCAAGGTCGGTAGACCATCGACGACCTCGCCATCGCGCATCATCGGAATGGTTAGATCGCGGTAGTGCAGGTTGCCCACATCCGGGATTTCCGAGCCGAGCGGGAAAGCGATTTCCTCCACGGCGGTACCGGAACGGCGGCAGGTACGAATCGCCGCCTTCACGCCACCGTGGCTTCGCTTGTCCAACGAGCGCTTGGCGACGGGCACCCCATCAACTTCGACCATCTTGTAGACCAGTCCCGCAGTCGGTGCGCCGGAGCCAGTGACTACAGAGGTGCCCACACCGTAGACATCGACCGGCTCGGCCCTCAGCGCCGCAATGGCGAACTCGTCGAGGTCAGAGGACACTACGATGTTGGTGTTGTGTGCGCCCAGCGAGTCCAGCTGCTGACGCACCTGGCGAGCGAGAACTCCAAGGTCACCGGAGTCAATACGTACACCGCCGAGTTCCGGACCCGCGACCTCAATGGCCGTATTGACGCCCTCGGTGATGTCGTAGGTATCCACCAACAAAGTGGTGTCGGTCCCCAGCGTGTCAATCTGAGCTTTGAAGGCTGCAGCCTCGTTTGTCGTGCCATCTGGGTTGGTGTGTAACAGAGTCCACGCGTGCGCAGCGGTACCGGAGGCTGGGATGTTGTACCGTGCCGCCGCCTCCAAGTTGGAGGTGGCGCTAAAACCTGCCAGGTAGGCGGCGCGGGCAGCGGTCACAGCTGCTTCTTCATGAGTACGACGCGAACCCATTTCAATAATCGGGCGCCCACCGGCAGCCGTGACCATTCGGGTCGCTGCCGAGGCAATGGCGGAGTCCGCATTGAGAATGGAGAGAATAACAGTCTCCAAAATGACGCACTCGGCGAAAGTGCCTCGCACCGTCAAAATGGGCGAGGCGGGGAAGTAGAGCTCTCCCTCGCGGTAGCCGTCGACTTGGCCACTGAAGGAATAGTTACGCAGGTAATCCAGCGTCCTGTCATCGAGGAAGTCCAGCGAAGCCAGCTGTTCCTCGGTGAAGCGGAAGTTGCGGATAGCATCCAACACACGCGCTGTACCAGCGACAACGCCATAGCGACGCTCATTCGGCAGGCGACGGCCAAACACCTCGAAGGCGACCTGGCGCTCGCCGGATCCGTCGGCAAGCGATGCCTGCAGCATCGTCAGCTCGTACTTATCGGTGAGAAGGGCGGTGGAGGAATGCTTATCAATCACGGTCAACAGTCTAGTCGGCTGAAGCGGGCCGGGGCAGTCGGTTCCGGCGAGCGCGCGCCACTCCGTACTATCCTGGTGCCTATGAGCATGCCAGCAGCAACACCGATGCCCACTATGGATGCCGATGTCGTGACGGAATCGAACCGACCCTGGCAGTGCATTGTGTGGGATGACCAGGTTAATTCGATGAGTTATGTCACCTACGTGTTTCAGATGCTCTTCGGCATGGACCGAAAGAAGGCGCACGCGCTAATGATGACGGTTCACACGGAGGGCAAGGCAATCGTGTCTTCCGGTGAGCGTGACAAGGTGGAGGCCGATGTGAAGAAGCTCCACAAGGCAGGCTTGTGGGCAACAATGGAGCAGGCTGACTAAGCCGATATTCGACAGCGGGAGAGAATTTACATGCGTCCTTGGAAGCGCAAGCGATCCCTTCTCGGCGGTGGCGTCAAGTACGTCACGGCTTTTGAAGGCACGGAGCGGGATTTGCTGCTGAATCTGGCTGCTACTGTGGCGGACTCGCTGATGGAGCGAGCCCGGTCGGCGCCGAAGGATGAGCTCGCGGAAATGACGGGAATGCCTGTCGGACACTCCGAAGCCCCATCCGATCCGAAGCTTGCGCGACTGTTGCCGGACTTCACCAAGCCGGGTGAGGAGAGCGTGGAGGGGGAAAACGCTTTCATGCGCCAGCTGCATGAATCGGAGATTGTAGAGAGCAAGCTCCATTCCCTGCGTGCGATTATCGATGCCCTGGAGCCCGCCGAGTCGGGGCAGGTATCCATTTCGGAAAGTGATGCCCATGCCTGGGTAGCGGGTATCAATGACTTACGTATTTACCTGCATGTTTCCATGGAGAACCTCAATGGCTCCATCGAACAGATTGAGCAGACCGACGCGATGTACCAGTGGCTGTCCTACAACCAAGAGTCACTGTTGGACCAGCTCATGGGTGAGTAGCGAATCCGAGCAAAACCCCGAAAAGATGCAGTAATCAACTGAGGTTAGCTGCCATGAACTGTGGTGAAAGGCGCCGTGGTCGACAATGAATTCTGAGATCTTCGCAATCAGCCCCACCGACATTCGACACCAAGCCAGCAGTGCTGCGCTGGGCACGAGCATCGACATCGGCGCAGGCTGTCTCGACTCCATCGACGGCATCTCCATCGGCCATGCTGCTGAGGGGGATACCGGAGTCACCGTCATCGCCGCTCCAGGCGGCGCTGTCGGCGCTGTCGATGTCCGCGGCGGCGGTCCGGGCACCCGCGAGACCGACCTGCTCGCACCGGAGAATACGGTCGAACGCGCCCACGCTGTCGTTTTGGCTGGCGGCTCCGCGTACGGCCTCGCAGCTGCCGACGGAGTTATGCGTGAACTGCGCGACCGCGGCATTGGCTTTGAGGTCACCCCAACTCGTCCGGATATCCTCGTGCCCATCGTTCCCGGTGCTGTCATCTTCGACTTGCTGTTGGGGGAGCCGACGCTGCCCACCGCTGCGCTAGGGCGCGAGGCGTTGTCTCACGCGCTTGACGACGTCCCGGAGGACACTCCCTCCGGCACAGTAGGTGCCGGTGTCGGCGCTATGGCTGGGGCAATCAAGGGTGGTTTTGGACAAGCCCGTGTGACCTCCGCCGATGGTAAGTACTTTGTGGCTGCCGCAATGGTGGTGAACTCCTTTGGTGCGGTCATTGACCCGGAGGGACACCTTTACGGAATGCCGGCGGCTGCCGGTGCCAGCAAGGAGGCATTGGCCCAGCTGGACCAGGTTTTCGTCGGTAGAACCAAGATTCTCGCCGATGCGGCTGGCGACGGGGAATCGTCGGCAAGCACGCGAAACACAACGATTGGCACGTTGATAACCAATGCGCCGGTGACAACTGCGCAGTTGAAGCGGTTGGCGATGTGCGGTCATGATGGGCTGGCACGAGCGATTCGGCCGGCCCATGCGCCGATGGACGGTGACACGCTGTTTGCCCTCAGCTCGGCCGAGGCGGCGGATAGCGGAAACGCTGAACCCGTGGGCTCGGATGTGGTGGCCCTGTTGGCTGCGATGGCGGCCGATGCGGTGCAGATGGCTATTGTCGATGCCGTGATGAGTGCAACGGGACGCGCGGAAGTAGCCGCGCTGTCAGAGATGCTGGACAAGTAGTGAAGGAAGTTCGCCAATGAATCCGCAATGGAGCTCGGGACAACAGCAGAATTACCAGAACTATGCGCAGTACCCGATGGGCGGTCCCGTGCAGACGCGGCGGAATAATCAGATTGTTCCACAGGATCGCGACGGCGGGCTCGGGGCGGCCATCAGTACGGCTATTGGGTACCTGGCACTTATCTGGACGGTCTTTCTTGTCAACGAATTCATCTTTGGTGGGGCGCTGAACAACTTCGGTGTGCGCCCACGCGAAACCTCGACGCTGTGGGGAATTTTGACCGCACCGCTGCTGCACGCAGATTACGGGCACATTGTGGCGAACTCTCTGCCCGGGGCGTTGTTCGCCGGTTTGATTGCAATGTCGTCGAAGCGGCTATTTTGGCAGGTCACACTCTTGATTACGGTCGTTGGTGGCGGTCTGACATGGCTGGTCGGCGGTGTAAATACCGTCCACATCGGTGCGTCCGGCCTGATTTACGGCTGGCTGGCGTTTTTGGTGGTACGCGGTTTCGTGAATCGTCGGGTGATGCAGATTATTTTGGGCGTAATTCTGGCATCGATGTATTCGGGTCTTATCTGGGGAGTGCTGCCAACACAGATGGCTGTTAGTTGGCAGATGCACCTCTTCGGCGGGCTTGCGGGCATCTGGGCTGCGGTGATGTTTAAGCGTGGTCGTGCGCGTGGCTAAGAGTGCACGTGGTTAAGAGCCCGAGGTACGTGGCATCAGCTCCTGGCGGAATCGGCCTAGAATAGGAGCTTCGGTGTTTGACCAACGATATGAGGAGTCCAGATAGCGGTGGGAGCAGGAGCAGAAACTCAGGTAGTCAATCAGCTGACAGCGCAGGATAGCGGCTTCCCCGACCGAACAGCGCCGATTGGCATCTTCGACTCCGGCGTCGGTGGGCTGACAGTGGCACGTGCCATCATGGATCAGCTTCCGCACGAGTCGATTATGTACATCGGCGATACTGCCAACGGCCCTTACGGGCCGCTGCGCATCGCCGAGGTTCGTCAGCACGCTGAAGCGATTGCCGATGAACTGGTTGCACGCGGCTGCAAGATGATTGTCATTGCCTGCAACACGGCTTCGGCCGCATTTTTGCGTGATGCCCGCGAGCGCTACCCAGTCCCAGTAGTCGAGGTCATTCTGCCCGCTGTGCGCCGTGCGGTCTCGACCACCAGGAACGGAAAAGTCGGCGTAATCGGTACCGCCGCCACAATTCGCTCCCGTGCCTACCAAGATCTCTTTGATGCAGTGCCCGGCGTGGATGTCTCCGCGGTCGACTGCCCGCGATTCGTGGACTTTGTCGAGCGAGGAATTACCTCCGGTCGCCAGATTCTGGGACTTGCAGAGGGCTACCTCGCGCCATTGCAGGCCGATGGTGTGGACACCCTCGTGCTGGGCTGCACCCACTATCCGCTGCTGTCTGGTGTGATTCAGCTGGCTATGGGGGAGGACGTCGCCCTAGTGTCGTCGGCGGAGGAGACGTCGAAGGATGTTCTGCGCATCCTCACAAAGACCGACATGCTCGCTGACCCGGAGAGTAATCCGACCCCTGTGCGCACATTCGAATCCACTGGAGATCCGCAAGTTTTTGCATCCCTGGCAAAGCGCTTCCTTGGGCCGGGTATTAGCCAGGTCACTATGCATTCCCAAATGTGACCTTTCTTATTAAATCCAGACACTCCATTGGTTTTTTGCTCGTTTTTGATCAATTACATGGCAAGCTTGAAGTATGCGATTGAAGGTTCTGGGATGTACAGGCAGCATGGGTGGCCCATCGGCGCCAGCATCTGGCTACCTCATTGAGCTGGATAACGGTCGAACCTTTGTCATTGATTTGGGTCCCGGTGTCCTCGCCGAATTGCAGAAGATCTCTGATCCTGCAGCTTGTGATTTGTTACTAACTCATGTGCACCCAGACCACACTGCAGACATTCCAGGGCTGCTCGTCTGGCGTCGCTTCCACCCGACAGCCCCGGCGAGTTCCCGGAATCTCCTGGTTGGCCCCGGAGACATTCACGACCGGATAGGCACCATGTGCAAAGCACTGGGAAGTGAAGAAGATGCCAACCTGGAAGACACTTTTGATCAGGTTGTGAGTAACCCCGGTGAGCCACTGTTAGTCGGTGGGGGCGAAGCGGACGGAGGCGCCGTCGTCACGCCGTATAACATGGTCCACCCGGTGCCAGCTGTTGGATATCGCATTGAAGCAGATGGTCTGACCATTGCGTACACCGGAGATACTGCGTGGACCGATGAATTGGTGGAGCTGGCGCGGGATGCGGATATCTTCATCTGCGAAGCCACATGGTGCAGCAACGAAGAGGGCACCCCACCGGACATGCACCTGACAGGCTTTGAGGCCGGAAAGGCAGCGACGCTGGCGGGGGTTAAGAAGCTGGTGCTGACTCACATTCCGCCATACGCCGACGGTGAAGAAGCACTACGTGCTGCGAAGAGCACCTTTGCCGGTGACGTTGAATTGGCCTACCTGGGCATGGAGCTAGGCGGCTAGTCACAGCGACTATCGGGTTTCCGTACAGCTGTCGCACCGCTTCCGCGCCGGGCGGTAGGGTAGTTGGCATGACTACAGCTAATTCCGATTTTCGCCGTGCCGATGGACGCGCGGTTGATGAAATGCGCAAGGTGACCATCACTCGCGGCTTCACCGACAATCCGGCCGGTTCTGTGCTGGTTACTTTCGGTAATACGCGTGTAATGTGCACCGCTTCCGTCGAACAGTCGGTGCCACGATTCAAGCGTGACTCCGGCGAGGGCTGGTTGACCGCTGAGTACTCCATGCTGCCGGCCTCTACCCACGAGCGCATGCCCCGCGAGTCAATGCGCGGCAAGGTCAAGGGTCGCACTCACGAGATTTCCCGTCTGATCGGTCGCTCCTTGCGAGCTGCTATCGACTTGAAGGAACTCGGTGAGAACACCATCAACATCGACTGTGATGTTCTGCAGGCGGATGGTGGTACCCGAACCGCTTCCATCACCGGTGCGTACGTCGCGCTGGCTGATGCCCTGACCTACCTGCATGCAGCGGGTGCAGTTCCGGGCACCCCGCTGAAGGCACCAGTCGCAGCTGTTTCGGTTGGCATTATTGATGGCCGTGTCTGCCTGGATCTGCCTTACGAGGAGGACTCTCGCGCTGAGGTCGACCTCAACGTGGTGATGACCGCAGAGGGTAAGTTCGTCGAAATCCAGGGCACTGGCGAGGAAGGCACCTTTGACCGAGGTCAGCTGAATGACATGCTCGACTCGGCGGAAAAGGGTCTGCGTGAGCTCGTTGCCCTGCAGCAGGAAGTTCTGCGTGCGCCGTACCCGGGTGAGCTGCCGTGAAGCTCCTCGTCGCTACCCGAAATTCTAAAAAACTAGTCGAGCTCGACCGCATCCTGCGTGCGGCGGGTATTGATTCGGTGGAACTTCTTTCGCTTAGCGACGTCCCGGAGTACCCAGAGCGCCCCGAAACCGGTCGCACTTTTGCGGACAACGCCTACATCAAGGCTTTCGATGGTGCGACACACACCGGCTACGCGTGCTTGGCAGACGATTCGGGGCTCAGCGTCGATGAGCTAAACGGCATGCCGGGTGTGCTCTCGGCGCGCTGGTCCGGCACTCACGGCGACGATGTCGCTAACTACGAGCTGCTGCTCGCCCAGATGGGGGACTGCCCAGATGAGCGTCGTACGGCGTCCTTCCGTACCGCCTGCGCGTTGGTCGTCCCCGGTGTCAAGGAGGTGCCGTCCGCGCTTGCCGACGGCGGTTTCCCAGCCGTCCTCGATGAAGCCGGTAATCTGCTGCTGGTTGTAGAGGGCCGCTGGCCTGGCGCCATTCTGCGCGAGCCTGTTGGGGACAATGGGTTCGGCTACGATCCGGTGTTCGCGCCCGCAGTTGGGGAGGGCAACGAAGCTGAGGGGGCCTTGTCTGCGGCACAAATGAGCGCCGAAGACAAGGACGCTTTTAGCCACAGGGGGCGTGCACTGCGTGCCTTGACTCCGGCGCTGAAAATTCTGGCTGAGGTTGAGGCTAAGGGGTAGCCCTCGGGCTGCCGAGAGCCCGCTACTTCAGCTGGAAAGCGGTCTCGACTTCCTCACGACGCTTCTTCTCGACGAAGAAGGAGAGGAACGGGACCACGCCACCGAGCGCGGTGATAATCCACTTTGCTGGTTCCCAGCGGGCCTTGGTACCCAGGTTTACGGTGGCAATGAGGAATGCCATGTAGCCGAAGCCGTGAATCTGGGCGGTGTAGAAGAACCACCGCGGCGCGTCGGCGGAGTTGTCGAGGATGAGGTACTTGTAAATCATCTCGGCACACAGCAAGAGCAGCATCACACCCGTGAAGTAGGCGGTGACGGAGAAGTACGTCAGTGCCTTCCTTACGCGCTCTTGACGATCTGGATTGATGTTGGTCACTAAAAGTCCTTTTCTCGAATAAGCAGTTATCGCCTAGGCGTTGGTGCCAGAATCCGTCGATTGTGTCTCATCCACACGCTGCACCTTTCGCGAGCCATCTGGGTTGGTCGGCAGGAATTCGTCTGGAATTTCCGTCATGACATCGTCTTTAGCCTCAAATGCGGCCTCGCTATTGCCGCTCAGGCGTTCGCGTTCGTACTCCATGTATTTGCGGTAGGCCCAAATAAAGAACAGGCCGAAAGCTGGCCACTGCAGTGCGTAGCCCAGGTTTTGGAATGAGCTGGTTGTGTTCCACCTGCTGAGCTGCCAGTAGGCGAGTGCAAGAGTGGCGCCGACTGCAAGAGCCAAGAAGATTAGTTGCACCACGCGGGTACGAGTGGGAATCTTCGCTGGCTTGTCAGTGGTATTGGAATGCTGTGAAGTGGACACATAACCACCATAGCTAGTCCGTGACCTGCCAAGCTAGCGCGCTCGCTGGATAGGCAGGGGATGGGACATTAGGAAATCTGCGGCAAACCCGTTAAAGTGTGTACAGTCCAAATGAGCTGTGAAAGTTCGTTGTGCCTGTAGGTGGCTAATAGGTAGTCCATGCTTACGGGGACTGTACGTAACTGTCACGGATTCGCGACGGGCGCCTGTGGCGGAATTGGCAGACGCGCTGGATTTAGGTTCCAGTGCCTTAGGGCGTGGGAGTTCAAGTCTCCCCAGGCGCACACATAAATACCCCGTGACTATGCAGGTCACGGGGTGTTTTCGTTCTCCAGCCCGCCAGATTTTTCGCCCTCATTACGCTGCGTGCCCAAAATCTGCCCCATTTCCCGCCCGAAGCTATTCCAAGGTCGCTAATCTCCCGTGCACGGTGTAGAACCATGACTATGAAAATTGTTGTCTGCGTCGTTTATCCCCGCTATCCGGATAACACTGAACCTCTCGGCGGGTTCGTCGAGTCCGAGGAGACCGCCCGCAAGATAGACGACTGGTGGCGTGCACAACCTGGCGACATGATTGGTACCTGGGAAGATTTCGAGGTCGAGGTCGAAAGCCGCGACCAGATTCTCTACGGGGTATTTAGTGGTACGCCCGCCCACAAGATTGACGAGCCAGACTACTACGACCCTATATGTCACGGGGTGTACACCGACCGTAAGGTGGCTGAACACGCAGCTAAGCCGGAGACAATGTGGGAGGCCAACAACTGCCCTCCTAAGTTTGTGCTTCCGTTCCGCCTGGGCTGGAAGTTTGACCGGTATTTCCCCGATGGAAAACCCTGGCCGCCAGACCGGTCGTAGACCTGCGACAGTTTTCGCATCGATAAGGGGAACGCAAGACGGGGCAGCCGCACAGCGCGCGTGAGTACCATTCTGGGAAACCTCTGTCCGCTCATTCCACTGCGTAGGGCAATCGAATCTGTCGATACAATGACGCTGATCGAATCGTATCTTGAATCGTAAGGTGGAAGCAGGGAGGCAACATGAGCATCTCGATGCATCTGGATGAGTACATGGCGCGTCGTGGCATAGTTCCCGACGACACTGTGGTCAACGATGATCCCTGCGCAATCTTCGACGGCAAGGTCGAGCGCGATGGTAAGTCGCAGCAGGACCTTGAAGAGTCAGAGCGGCGCTTAGAAGAAGCGGAGTCCACAATTCTGGATATGCTAGGCGATTAATCGAGGAAAGATTGAGCGTTCTCGGCGCCCATTGACACGCATTCCGGGTGTGATGTTCATCACCGATTGGGCATAAATTGGCTCGGTCTTCCGCGTTTTATTTTCCACCGCCGGCGCTGCCAGGGTGGTGAAGCGCAAGCAACTTTTCGACAGGGGAACACTGTTTCCTACCTGCGAAGTTCTTGCGCTTTCGAAGCGTTGTACTCGCTGATTTCGCAGCCGTGTTCAGCCTCTCGTTTTGGGGCTGCAAATTATCTTCGCGTTGATGGCGCCGCGAAACTGCGCGAGAAAAACATGATGGATTCCTCATGATTTATGGCATAGTGTCCTGGCAAGGATTTGGAAACAAAAGATGTTTTCATTTCGTACTCCACAAGACAAGGACCTCAGCCACGTGAAATACGAAAAACTCGCCACTTTGCAGACCAACGTCGTAACTGCTCCAGACCTGGGCACTTTTGCAGTCACTTTCGCCGGTCAATCGCAACCATGGCTGGACACTCTCTCCAGCGTCATGGCCAGTGGCAACTCAAAGAAACTACGGGAAGTTTTCACTCGCGCTGAGGAACTGCTCACACCGCTTGACGACGATCTCATCGGCCAGCTTCCCGCAGGTTTCGACCCCTTTGGCTGGGCAATCTCACTCGTTACAGACGAGCCATTTACCGGAGATACAACCAACCCTGCGGTCAGCGTCCCGGGCATCGTCTTGGCACAGTTGGGCATTGTCGAGTTGCTGGAAAAGCAGGGAATTAATATCACCGAAGCGGTAGCGGTAACCGGTCATTCGCAAGGTGTTCTTGCCGCTGAGATTGTCGCTCGCCCAGAGAAGGCAGCAGAGCTTCTGGCGCTAGCTCGCCTCATCGGTGTGGCGTGTGCGCGCGGAAGCCGAGTAGCCGGATTTGGGCACGCGCCGATGATGAGTATCTCTGGCCTGACGGTCGAGGAGTTGGAGCCTTTCCTCCCCCAGGGCTGTGTCATCGGTCTGAAGAATACGCAGACTACCAGCGTAGTTATCGGCAAGCAGGATGAACTAGACCAGCTGGCAGAGCAGCTCACAACGCAGCAGCCGAAGGGTCGGAGAGTCGAATGTACAGTTCTGCCAGTTAGTGGCGCATTCCATCACCCAGCGCTGGTACCTGCTGTGGCATGGGTAGTGGAGCGAGCTGAGCGCATTGGGCTAGATGCGGAAACGGCGGACCGGCTTGCGCGTGCAATCTTGGTTGACCCCAGTGACTGGAGCGCCGAGGTACGGGGGCTCATCGACCAAGGAGCAACCACCATTTTGGATCTGGGGCCGAACACAGGCGTCGTCAAGCTGACAGAACGCAACGCTGAAGGCTATGGCGTGGCGGTGATTCCTGCGGCGACAGCTGCGGGGAGGGGCGTCCTGTCTGAGAGCGACATTGAGCACCCGACATCGTGGCTGGAGTTTGCGCCGCGTCTGGTCACTGGAGACAAGCCCCGTGTCGAGACGAAGTTCACCAAGTTGACCGGGCGCTCGCCAATTCTGCTCGGCGGTATGACCCCGACAACCGTTGACCCTGAGATCGTGGCGGCTGCTGCGAATGCGGGGTTCTGGGCGGAGCTGGCCGGTGGCGGCCAAGTCACGCCGGAAATCTTCGAGGCTAATGTGGCGCGACTCTCCGATCTGCTCGAGGAGGGGCGCAGTGCACAGTTCAACACCATGTTTTTGGATCCGTACCTGTGGGGTTTGCACATTGGAAGCCGCCGTTTGCTCCCGCGCGCAGTGGCAGCGGGGCGACCGATTGATGGAGTCACCATCTCCGCGGGAATCCCCGAGGTGGACGAGGCAGTTGAGCTAGTAAAGCAGCTGCGTGAGGGCGGGATTCCGCATATCTCCTTCAAACCGGGCACAATCGCACAAATCGAGTCGGTGCTCGAAATTGCAGACACCTTGGCGCAGCAGGGCACACCGTATCCAATCATCATGCAGGTTGAAGGTGGGCGTGCCGGCGGCCACCATTCCTGGGAAGACCTCGATGACCTGCTAATTAACACCTACGCAAAGATCCGCAAGCGAGATGTGGTGCTTGCTGTTGGCGGCGGTATCGGCAAGCCAGAACAGGCCCGTGATTATCTGATGGGCACGTGGTCGACACGGTACGGATTGGCGCCGATGCCGGTCGATGCTGTCATCATCGGCACAGCTGCGATGGCAGCCAAGGAGTCGACCGCCTCTGAGTCCGTGAAACAGATGCTGGTCGACACCGTCGGCACTGACAACTGGATCCCCGCTGGTAGCGCCATGGATGGCATGGCGTCGGGACGCAGCCAGTTGGGCGCTGATATCCACGAAATTGATAACGCCGCAGCACGCGCAGGCAGATTGCTTGACGAAGTCGCAGGTGACCTCACTAAGGTCACCGAACGACGCGCAGAGATCATCGAGGCAATTAACGCCACCGCGAAGCCGTACTTCGGGGATGTCGTCACCATGACGTATGCCGAGGTGCTGAATCGCTATCTCGAATTGTGTGCGCCCGAAGGGACGTTCCTCGATCCAACGTGGTCGACGCGCTTTGTCGCACTCGTCGATCGCGTAGAGGCACGATTGAATGCAGTCGACGCGGGCACGTTTGACGCGCTTGCCGACGGCGACAGCTTGCGCACTCAGCCGCAGAATGAAATCTCGCGACTATCCGGCCTGCTGGATCTGGATACCCAGCTCCACCCAGCAGATGTCACCTTCTTTATCTCTGAGCTCTGCCGCACACCTGGCAAACCTGTGCCATTCGTTCCGGTTATCGATGATGAGGTTCGTCGCTGGTGGCGATCGGACTCCCTATGGCAGGCGCATGACTCTCGCTACGATGCGGATCAAGTCTGCATCATCCCAGGGCCGCAGGCTGTTTCGGGCATTACCCGCGCGAATGAGCCAGTAGCGGAAATTCTGGGTCGGTTTGAAAAAGCTACTGCACAGGCATTGACGGATACCGGCTACCTGCCGGAGGCACCTGTTGACGCCCTCAGCCGGATGCTCGCAGCACCTGTGATTTGGTGGGCTGGTCGACAGCAGCCGAATCCGGCGCTGGCACTTGGCGCGGAACATGAGTGGGTATGTGTATCTGACGCAAGTGATGTCTCTCGTTCACAACGCCTGGAGCACCCAGGTACTGGTGCCATTTTGGAGACCATTGGAGCTGATGGCAGCAATGATGAGGGCGGGGAGGAGCTCGTCTGGGCACAGCTGACCGTTCCGCTGCCCGATGCTGCGGGGGAGAATACGCAACTGCGAATTCGCCTGTGCCAGAGTGCAGCGGTGGGCGCAGTGCCCGTCGTCAAGCATGAGGATGCGGCAGCCGCGATGCGGGAGCTGACGCGAATCGCGGCTGGCGGTGAGCTTGCAAACATCGTCGATGGGGTCGCGGAGTGGGAATCCGTGTGGGATCCGATGGCGATGGCTGACTACGATGCGGTCACTATTGCAGCTGCCGGCGATGAGTCACAGGCGACGGTGCCGGACGCGTTGGTCGGGCATGCTTGGCCAGCGATTTTTGCGGCAGTCGCGCAGGCGCGTACTGAGACCGGCATTGATGTTGTTGAGGGCATGCTCGCGCTTGTTCACCTTGAGCATCACATTCGTATGATTGGAGCTCTGCCGCAGGAAACCACAACGTTGCGGATTAGTGCGCGTGTCGACGAGGCCGTTGATACGGACTTAGGGCGACTAGTTGTGGTGCGCGCGGAGGTTCGTGATGGCGATACGCTGCTCGCCACCTTGAGTGAACGCTTTGCCATTCGTGGCCGAAACGGCGGCGAGACAGCGCGGACCAATACTGTGCCATTTCCAACGGTCACGGATACGCCACGGAGTTTCCGCGGTGCCTTGACCGTGGAAGCGCCTAAGGCGATGGAGCCATTTAGCTGTGTCACGGGCGATCGCAATCCTATCCACGTCGATTCCCGGGCAGCAGCGCTAGCTGGTCTACCAGGGGTTATTGTCCATGGAATGTGGCTGTCGGCGATGGCCGAGCATGCGGCTGTTGCCACGTCGGATGCCGGCATTGGCAATCGGGTGATTGAGTTCACTGCGACTATGCTGAGTCCGGTTCTACCTGGTCAGGAAGTGAAATTCTCTGTCGAACGCCGTGGTTTTGATGACCGTCCAGGCGCCGGTGAAGTCCGTGAAGTCACGGCCACAGTAGAGGGCGAGCTGGTACTGACTGCCACTGCTGTAATTGCCGCACCGACGACTGCATATGTCTTCCCTGGCCAGGGGATTCAATCACAGGGGATGGGGCTGTCTGCCCGGACTCGCAGCGTAGCGGCCCGCCGCGTGTGGGACCAGGCGGATGCGATGACCCGAGAGAAGCTTGGCTTTTCCGTACTGGCTATTGTTCGGGACAACCCGGTAGAGGTGGTTGTGGATGGTGTGCGCTATTTCCACCCAGAAGGTGTCCTGAATCTGACTCAGTTCACCCAGGTTGCGATGGCGACGTTGGGGCTGGCGCAGGTTGCGGAGCTCCGTGAAGCAGGGCTGCTGGATGAAACAGCTCACTTTGCGGGACACTCTGTCGGTGAGTACAACGCGCTGGCGGCTTTCGCTGGTGCGCTTGACGCAGATGCCGTGTTGGAGGTTGTCTACCGCCGCGGTTTGACCATGCATGAACTGGTCGAACGTGATGAGCAGGGGAGGTCCAACTATGGTTTGTGCGCCCTGCGTCCGGACAAGATCGGCGTACGCGAGGACGAGGTCACTGAGTTTGTTAATCGGTTGTCGCAGGAAACCGGTGAGTTCCTCGAAGTCGTAAATCTCAACCTGGCAGGCAAGCAGTACGCCGTCGCCGGCACCGTCGCGGGCCTTGCGGCACTGGCTGAACAGTGCGAGCGCCGCAGCTCGGACGGCAAGGGATACGTGCGTATCCCAGGTATTGATGTGCCATTCCACTCCAGTGTCCTACGCGACGGTGTGGATTCCTTCCGTAAACACCTGGAGCGGCTGCTGCCAGCGGAAATCGCTCCAGAACGCCTGGTGGGACGCTATATCCCGAATCTCACCGCGACCTCTTTTGAGCTGACCGAGAAGTTCGTCCGCCAGATGGCTGCAGTCGTCGACTCAGACATTCTGGAAAACATCCTTGCCGACTTTGATACTGCTGCTGAAAACCCGGCGCGCCTGGCCCGCATGTTGCTGGTCGAGTTGCTGGCCTGGCAATTCTGCTCACCGGTGAGGTGGGTCGAAACTCAGGATCTGTTGCTTGAGGATCTCGGTGTCAGCCGCATTATTGAAGTCGGTGTAGGTACAGCGCCCACACTGGCAAACCTGGCTGCCCGTACCTGCCAGTTGCCCCGCCACCGAAGCCGTGACATTCGAGTGCTCAATCTCGAGCGTGATGCTGATGCAGCGTTTATGCGCGACCAAATTCAGCCGGAAAAGACTGAGCCCGAGTCGGAGGTGACACCAGAGCAGGACGCGGCGCAGACCCTATCTGGAGCAGCAGGAGCATCGGGAGAAGCAGGATCAGCGGCGCCGGCGGTATCCGCAGACCAATCCGCGGCGACCGAACAGGCAACCACGATCACGAGTGCTGCCACTCCGGCTGCCGAAGTTGCTGATATCGCAGTCAGCCCGGCAGAAGCGCTGGAAGTTCTTATTTGCCAATGGACGAAGGTGCGCCCCGACCAGCTCGGCGCCGCCGACTCCATTGAGACTCTGGTCGATGGAGTCTCATCTCGACGCAATCAACTGCTGCTCGATCTCGGAGTGGAATTCGACCTCGGTTCAATCGAAGGGGCCGCAGATGCGGAACTGGCTGATCTAAAGGACAAGATTGATAGCTTGGCCAGTGGGTATTCGGCATTCGGTCCGATTCTCTCCGAAGCCATTGCCGACGGTATTCGCCGGATTACCGGTCCTGCCGGTGCAGGCGCGAATTACATCGATGACTATGTGGTCGATGAATGGCAGCTCGGCAAGGGGTGGGCAACCGCAGTTAGCGCCGAGATGATGCTCGGTACTCGTGAGGGCGCATCCCTGCGCGGCGGTGATCTTGCGCATCTGGCACCGGCCGCCCCAACCAGTACTGCTGAACTCAACCAGCTGATCGATGAAGCAATCCTCGCGGTCGCCTCGCAGCGAGGTGTATCTGTCGCTAAGCCGTCGGCAAGCGACAGTAGTGCTGGGATGGTCGACTCGGCTGCACTCACTGAGTTTGCAGATAAACTGACTGGTCAACGAGGAATTCTTGCCACCGCTGCACGCACGATTCTGGAGCAACTCGGCCACGAGATTACCGGTGCCATTGACTTCGATGCCGAAGACGCCGACAGCAACCTGGTAAATCTCGTCACTGCTGAACTCGGTGCGGACTGGCCGAAGCTGGTCACCCCGACGTTTACGCCCACCAAGGCAGTGCTGCTCGACGACCGCTGGGCCACCTCCCGCGATGACCTAGCACGCCTCTGGGCAGCCGCTGATGAAGACGTGGCTGACACCGCGCCGGGCAGTATCCACGAAACCGCAGTCGAGCAGGCACAGTGGTGGGCTGCCAAGGCAGACGCGGCAGGGCGAACACAGTTGGCGAGTATCTACCGACAGCTGGCGGATGAGTCCATCACGAATGTGGACGAACTATCGATGAATGCCGACATCGCAGTTGTTACCGGTGCATCGCCAAATTCGATTGGCTCCGCTGTGACTGCACAGTTGCTGTCTCAGGGAGCAACCGTTGTTGTCACTACCTCACGCCTGGGACATGAGCGCCTGAGCTTCTACAAGCAGCTCTACCGCATGCATGCGCAGGGCGAGGCGAAGCTGTGGGTGGTACCGGCGAACCTGTCCAGCTTCCAGGACCTGGATTCCCTTATCGACTGGATCGGAACCGAGCAGACTACGACGATTGGTGCGGAAGTGGTTGTGACCAAGCCTGCACTGTCACCGACGTTGCTATTCCCGTTCGCGGCGCCTACGGTTTCGGGTTCGCTTGCCGACGCCGGTCCTGCGTCCGAGACCCAAATGCGTCTGCTTCTGTGGTCGGTGGAACGACTCATCGCAGGGATGTCAGCACTTGGCGGGGACAATAATCTGGACCATCGTTTGCATGTGGTGCTGCCGGGTTCACCGAACCGTGGTCGCTTCGGCGGTGATGGTGCCTATGGTGAAGCCAAGGCCGCACTCGATGCAGTGGTGGCGCGCTGGAATGTGGAGGACGCTTGGCGCACCCGCACCACTCTGGCTCATGCACAGATTGGTTGGGTTCGAGGCACCAACCTGATGGGTGGAAACGACCCATTGGTTGCTGCAGTGGAAGCAAAGGGAGTTCGCACCTTCTCCACCGAAGAAATGGCAGCTGAACTCATTGAGCTCGCGAGCTCGGAGGCTCGGAAGAAGGCACAAACCCGCCCGATTCAGGCCGATCTCACCGGCGGATTGGGTGACGTCGACCTCAACATTGCGCAATTGGCGCAGGAGGCTGCGCAGGCGGCTGGCCCAACAGCTCAAAGCTCCGAGGTCGCTAGCGGGGCGCGTTCGCAGGAGCCGTCGTCAAGCCGTGTTTTGAGCGGTCTGCCAAGCCCTCGCCGACCAATTGCGCAGACAACACCGACCTTTGGTGACATCGCAGCGGCTCTGGAGGACATGGTGGTCATTGTGGGCGCCGGTGAGCTTGGGCCGTACGGTTCTTCCCGGACGCGCTTTGAGGCTGAAGTCGATGATATTTCTGCAGCAGGAATTGTGGAATTAGCCTGGTCAATGGGGTTGATTTCCTATGAGGGTGGCTGGCGCGATGCCGACGGGCAACCGTTGGCAGAAAGCGACATTGCTTCGCGTTACCGCGATGAAGTGCTGGCGCGAGTTGGTGTGCGTCGTTACGCCGATGATGGCGATTTGGTTGATAATACGATGACTGAGCTGACCACGGTCTACCTGGATCGTGCGTTGAGCTTTGCTGTGCGTGACCGCGCGGCAGCGGAGACTTTTGTCAGTTCCAACCCGGACAACACCACTGCGAGCTTCGATGCCGAGACAGGGCAGTGGCTTGTGACACGGGCCGCTGGCACGCCAGTTCAGGTTCCGCGCCGAATGGCGATGAGCCGCTATGTTGGCGGTCAAATTCCGCAGGGCTTTGACCCGGCACGCTACGGTATTCCGGCAGACATGATGGACAATCTGGACCGCGTGAGCTTGTGGAACATTGTCTGTACTGTCGATGCCTTCTTGTCATCGGGCTTCAGCCCAGCGCAGCTGCTGGAAGCGGTCAACCCGGCGCGAGTGTCGTCGACACAGGGCACAGGTATTGGTGCGATGGAGTCGCTGCGCAGTCTTTACATCGACGGCCTGCTGGGGCAACCGCGAGCCAATGACGTCCTGCAGGAGGCATTGCCAAATGTTATTGCCGCCCACGTTATGCAGTCGTATGTCGGTGGCTACGGGCAGATGATTCACCCTGTGGCAGCCTGTGCGACGGCAGCGGTGTCGGTGGAGGAGGGCGTCGACAAGATTGCCCTGGGTAAGGCAGATTTTGTTGTCGCGGGTGGCTTTGATGACCTATCCACAGAGGGAATCACAGGTTTCGGCGACATGGCCGCCACAGCTGACTCCGCCACCATGGAAGACAAAGGCATCGAGCATGAGTACTTCTCCAGGCCGAACGATCGTCGACGCGGAGGTTTTGTGGAATCGCAAGGCGGTGGCACGGTGCTGTTGGCTCGCGGAGACATCGCCCGTGACATGGGGCTCCCCGTGCTCGGTGTCGTCGCATACGCCCAGTCCTTCGCCGACGGCGCGCACACATCCATTCCGGCGCCGGGTTTGGGCGCGCTAGCGGCCGCTCAGGGCGGCGAGAAGTCTCGGTTGGCTCGCGCCCTTGCAGTACTCGATGTCACTGCGGATCAGGTCGCGGTGTTGTCCAAGCACGACACCTCGACCAATGCCAACGACCCAAATGAGTCCGAACTGCATGAACGCATTGCAGATGAACTCGGTCGCGAGCGCTCTAACCCGCTGTTGGTGGTCTCTCAGAAATCGCTGACGGGACACGCTAAGGGTGGTGCTGCAGCGTTCCAGATCATTGGTCTGACCCAGGTGTTGCGCAGCGGCATTGTGCCAGGTAATCGATCGCTGGACTGCGTCGATCCCGCATTGGCTGAGCATTCGCGTCTGGTATGGCCAACGAAGGCAGTCAATTTCGGCAATACGTTGCCGCTGAAGGCTGGCTTTGTTACCTCGCTCGGGTTCGGACATGTCTCGGCACTGGTGGCAGTCGTGCATCCGGAAGCTTTCTACCAAGCGATAGTGCAGCACGATGGCGCTGAGGCTGCGGAGCGTTGGCGGTCCGCGGCGTACAACCGCGAAGCGGCTGGTCTGCGTCGCATTGATGAGGCTATTTACGGTGGGGAAGCCCTCTACGAGCGTCCACGCGAGCGAAACCTGGCGGACGGTGGTCGGTTCGGTTCACCCGCTGCATTGGAAAAGGCAGTTCTGCTTTCCGACGGCGCCCGTCTGATCGATGGTGTCCTCCAGCCATGATTGGCGTAGACCTCGTCTATATTCCGGGCTTCGAAGAGCAGCTGAATATGCCAGGAAGTCAGTTCGCGCAGGCTGTTTTCACACCTGCGGAGCTACTGGTAGCTAGGCGCCGCGGAGCAGTCGGCGGCGCGCTGGCGCGTCACTTAGCGGGCCGCTGGGCTGCGAAGGAAGCCTTCATCAAGGCCTGGTCGCAGACCCTCTTCGGCAGCCAACCGCCGATTGCGCGCGATCAGCTGGACTGGCGGGAAATAGAGGTGCAGCCGGATGCCTACGGTCGCGTGAGCATCAGTCTCCACGGTGCTGTGAGCCGCCATTTCCACGATCAGGAGTGGCAGCTGGGGCCGTCGTTAAGCATCTCGCACGACGGCGACTACGCAATCGCCGTCGTACGCCTGGACTAGTCCGGCACCGCGCTAATCGACGGACTTCTGACGGCGACCGACCAGGATGCCGGCACCGAAGATTAGCGCGCCCAGGATTGCGCCGGTTCCGGCGACTGCGGCGGTTTGGAGCGGGGAGTTGGTCGCGGCCTGCTGAGTCTGCACATCAACTTCGTCGAGGCCATTGCCGGAAGCGTTGGACTTTGCGGAAACCTTGCCAGATGCCTTGGAGGAGCCGCTGGCCTTGGACTCTCCGGTCTTGGAGGCACCGGTCTTCACAGCTTCTTCGCGTTCCTTGGCGGAGCCGCCGACGCTGAGGTCCGTGGCCGTGTCCTGGCTGCGGTCGGAGGAACCGTGAGCAGCAAAGGTGTAGAGCGCGCAGTCATTTTCGACGCAGTTGGCGGCCGAGGTGACGGCCTCGACATTGAGCGTTGTAGAGAAGCTGCCGTCGGAGGACATCTGGGAGGTGCGCACAAACTCAGCGGCGGAGAAAGCATCAGCGTTGGTGGTGGAGAACTTGTTCTTCTCAGCCACTGCGACGTAGATGCCGTTGCCGCTGGTCTTGAATCCGCTGCCGGAGACAGTAATTGCGGTGCTGCCCGATGGGTTCAGTTCCGTGGTGGAGAGGCTTACCGACGGGGTGCCGGTCGAGGAGCTGCTGCCGTTGGAGCTGCTGGAGCCACTGGAAGCGCTGGTGCTACTCGTTCCACTAGACCCTGTGCTGCCACTGGTGCCGGAGCTTGCGCTGCCTGCGGACTGTGAGGAGCCACCGCCGGAGGGCAGGGTAGCGTCCTGCTTGGCAGCTCCGCCGGCAAACGATACCGCGGTCGCCGTGTCCTGGCTGCGGTCGGAAGAACCGTGAGCAGCAATGGTGTAGACCGAGCAAGCGTTCTGCATGCAGTCTGCCGTGCCGAACTTCGCGCTGACCGGAAGATCCACGCTGAAGCTGCCGTCGGACTTCAAGTTGCCGCGAGAGGTAGACACAAACTGGGTATCCGGGCCGAAGGAATCGGCGTTGGTCACATCCATCTGGTCATTTTGCGCGATACCGACGTAGATGCCCGGTCCAGAGGTCTTGAATCCCTTGCCTTCAACTCGAATGGTGTCGCCGCTCGGGTTCAAGTCTGAGGTCTTGGACAGGCTCACCGATGCGTTACCCCGTGACTGCGACGGTGACTGCGAGCCCGAACCAGTGCTCTGGCCACCGCTCGGTGCCGCGCTGGTGGAACCCTGTGATTGAGCAGCCTGGGAAGTAGCACCCGCCTTGAAGGTGATGGGGACCCACTGGTCATTGCTGCGGTCAGAAAGATTAGGGAACGCAGTAAAGGAGGCTACGTAGCACTGGGTGGAGGTGCAGTCGACATCGCCAAAGCTGGTCGCGACCTTCATCTCCTGCGTAAAACTTCCGTCAGCGCCGACTGTCACCTTGGCCGCTTCGCCGTAGGTCGAAGGGTAGCCCGACTTTGGCTTCTCGATTGTCTGGGCCAGGTAAATATTTGCGTTAGCGGGGTAGCCGACTCCCTTGATGGTCACGGTGGCGCCGTCGGACAGATCGGTGGCAGGGGTCACAGAGAGCTGGCGCTCAGACTGATCGGTGCTGCCGCCGAGAAGGTCGCCGATGCCGGGGAGCGAACCGCCGAGCTGTCCAATCGATGGCAGTGACTGTGCCGATGCGGGGACTGCGGGTAAAAATCCCGTACTCACTACGATTGCCGAAGCTAGAACAATAGAGCGGGGAAGCAGGCTCCGTCGGAAAGCGCCCTGCGTCGTGGACATGTGAACCTCTGATTCTGTTTGGGAGTTCCGGCGCAGGCGCGGCGAAAAACAGGGAACCCCACCGCGCTGACCAGAGTAAAGCGTAAACTAAGGCAAGCCTACCCTCCGCGTATTGATAAGGGCAATAAATGCCCCTGCCGAGGTGGGCGAGGGGCGCTCTCTAGTCTGCGGCCTCCGCGACGCTCATGAGATAAGAGATTGTCATGCGTTTGATTTCCTGCACCGTCAGCTCGTAATGAGCTTCCCGCTCAGCATCGCTTCCCGGATGGTCCACCGCATAATTCAGCAGGGCGTACGTGGCGTTAATCATGAGGTCGGAGATGAAGTTCAGTTCCGCATCGCTTGACGACGGCACCAGCGGGCGCAGCACCTTTGAAATCTCGTTGACCAGGCGTGACTTCGTATCTTCTGCAGTTGCGCGTGTGGCGGGCGTTGATTGAACAGCCAACCATACGGCTCTTCTAGAAACGTCCTCGCGCCAGAGCTTTGCCAGGTGATCGATGAACTCCGAGAGAAACTCCGGCCATTTCAAGGTGGGGACTGTTTCTCCGAAACGTGAGACTTCCTCGATGACGGCCTCAGTGTCCTGACGGTCGAGCTCGCAGATCATCACATACTTGTTTGCGAAGAATTGGTAGAGCGTGCCAATGGGGATATCTGCGATGCGAGCGACTTCGTCGAAAGTGAAAGACTCAAACCCGTGCTCGATGAGCACTGTGCGTGCCGAGCTGAGCATGCGTGCGTACCGCTCTCGGCTGCGTTGCTGAGCCGGAGTGCGACGGGGACGAAGAATATTCGGTGCGTCCTGGGATTGAGTCACTACTACGAAACCGTCTAATCGGGATGATGTGGGAGGAGAGTTTGGGGCCAGGGTCAGAGTAGGCCTTGCGGCTAGTTAGCTTTCGGAAGCCTGTGATTCCACACCCAAGTCACGCAGTACGCGCTGGACGTGCCCCTTGGCGCGAACGTTGTACCAGGCCTTTTCAATTTCTCCATCGGCATTGACCAGGAAAGTCGAGCGGATGACGCCCTGGACAATCTTGCCGTAGTTCTTCTTCTCGCCGAAAGCGCCGAACGCGGTCATGGTTTCCTTGTCCGGATCGGACAGAAGGGTGAAGTTTAAGCCGTGGTCCTCGCGGAACTTTGCGAGTTTCGCCGGCTTGTCCGGAGAAATACCTACGACTGGAATGCCGGCATCGTTCAGGGCAGCGGATTCATCGCGGAAGTCGCATGCCTCAGTGGTGCAACCTGGGGTGTTGGCCCGCGGGTAGAAGTAAATCAGCACGGGCTTGCCCGCGTAGTCCGACAGAGAAACCTGCTCTTCGGCGTCGTTGAACAGAGTAAACGCTGGGGCAGGATTGCCAGGTTCCAGTCGGATGTTGTTCTGGCCGTATTCTTTGTCGCTGGAGGAAGAAGTAGTCATGGCTTAATCGTATCGACTCTGGAGCGGTGCGTGGCGACTCTGAAGCAATGCGTTGAGTTTTTCCCCGTGCTCGCCCACGTTGCTGTAGTGGAAGTGTTAGTCTTTTAGGCGAACAATCACTTTAGATATTCAACTTTTTAGGGAGTTTACGTGGCTCGCAGCATTGAAGATATCCAGCGCGATATTGAGCGTAACCGTAACCAGCTCGCCCGTACTCTGGATGAGCTAACCGTGCGAACGAATCCGAAGAACGTTGCGGATGACGCAAAGACCCGCGTTCTCGATGCTCTGAATGAGCCGAAGGTGCAGGCAGCACTGGGTGTCGTTGCCGCACTTGTTGTTGGCGGCATCGCAATGGGCATTCGTCGCAACCGTAACCGCAGCAAGGAAATCGACCGCATTCGCGAGATGATTGAGACTGCTGCTAAGTAGTTTTTCGGTAGTTAGCGCACGCGCTTCGGGTAGTTACCTGGGGCCGTGCGCTTTTGCGTATCTAACCCTTGTTTGAGTCAGGCGTGGGGTGCGAGCGAGGGGTGCAAGTTGGCACCTGCGGGTTAAACGACAGAAAGTGTGTCTGGATTCGGTGATTTGTAGTGGTTGACCTCTAGGTTTCAGAGAAATATATGCTCCGGGAGCATATATTTGGCTCCGGGACGGTAAATCCGCGGTGTGGCAGCAGTGATGTGCTACACGCGGCGTGGTGTGGTGTCGCAATGTCAAAGAACCAACCACGCTGCCACTGCGGCGATGAGATGAAACGCAACGGCACTACCAGCAAAGGAACTACGAGGTGGCGATGCAAACACTGCGGCGCGTCGAGTGTGAAGCGCCGCAGCGACATCACCAATTCCACGGTTTTTGCCGCCTTCATTGACCACCTGACCACTGGCGCCAGCCTCGATACCGTTGCCAGTCGTGTGGGATGCTCACCGCGCACACTGCAACGCCGCTTCGAACCCTTCTGGCTCGTTGACGTACCAGATCCCACCATCGGACATATCGGGCGGGTTTACGACCAGGTGTTTCTAGACGGCACATATACCGCCGGCGGCTGTTTGATCATTGCCGCAACTATCGACCATGTCATCGCCTGGCACTGGTGCAAACACGAAACCACGCGCGACTACCAACGACTTCTCGAGCGCATCGAAGCCCCACTTATCGCCGTTATCGATGGCGGCCAGGGAGCGTTTAGCGCGATCAAAAAGTGCTGGCCCACCACGAAAATCCAGCGTTGCCTCGTCCACGCCCAACGCGTTGTACGCCGCTACACCACCTCACGGCCCCGGACTGATGCCGGGCGCACCATCTACCGACTGGCGCTGAAACTGACCCGGATCACCACCCTGGACCAAGCAGCAGCATGGGGTGCACAACTGCACGAATTCTCCACGATCTACCGTTCCTGGATGGACGAGAAAACCACGGTCAAAGACCCTAAAACAGGTACATGGACCCGCACGTGGACACATCACAACGTGCGCAAGGCCTACAACAGCCTCAACCACCTCTGGCGCTCCGAACTGCTGTTTGTCTACCTCACCCCACCAGAAGGTGTGCTGGAGAAAAACCGGATTAAATCCACCACCAACAGCCTTGAAGGCGGCATCAACTCCCAGATCAAACTACTTGCCAGAACACACCGCGGCAGATCAGGCGAACGACAACGCCGAATGCTGGATTGGTGGCTCTACTTAAAAACCGAACTGCCCGACGATCCAGCACGAATCGCCAGGCAGTCCAACTGGGGCCAGGACCAACTCGCCAAAGTTTCCACCCTGACCCAACACGAGAACCAAGCCGACCACGAAACAGGACGACCAGCCCTCTACGACAACGCTATCGACACCGACTACACCCACTCAATCGGCATCCAGAAAGGCCAAATCTAACCCCCGCGCGACACGCCGAGCCAGACACACATTTTGTGGGTTAAGTAAAGAAAAGTGTGTCCGCATGCCAC
>NZ_KV810571.1:0-48945 GCF_001812845.1 Corynebacterium sp. HMSC065H09 | reverse complement strand
CCCGGAAAAGACACACTTTTCTTTACTTAACCCGAAAAAGAGTGAAAGATAGTGAATACTAACCCAATCAAAAACCCGCCCCCACCAGGCTAAAAGTCAGGTGAAGGCGGGTTTTAAAATCGTGCCCCCGGTGAGACTCGAACTCACACTGGACGGGTTTTGAATCCGTTGCCTCTGCCAATTGGGCTACAGGGGCGCAAAGCCGTCGATAAGCGAAAATGCTCTATCGAAGCGACTTTGACTAGTTTAGTCCATCGACCCCGAATTAGAAAAACGGCGCTGCGCATAAGCGACGACGCTGACGATTGCGGCGCCGAGAATGAACAGTCCGAGGGCGAGTCCCCAGTCGGAGCCGATGCCCTGGAGCTCGTTGTTTTCGGTCTGCCACGGCCAGAGAGCGCGCAGCGAACCGAGCATGAGGCCGGACATGGCGACCAACGTGAGCGCCTGGTGCGTACTCAGCAGCCATTCGAGGAGGCGGATGAACAGGACGATGCCGATCAGCGCGCCGACGAAGAACGTGCCGATGTAGGCGAAGTCACGGTCGTGAATTGCGCCCATGGTCGGTGCGTAGAGTCCGATGACCAGCAGGAAGAAAGAGCCCGAAACGCCCGGCAGAACCAGTGCGCACACGGCAATCGAGGCGGCGATGAGTACAAGCCAGAGAGGCGGCTGCGTCGGCGCGGCCTGTGGCAGGGAAGTAAGCGCGAACAGGGCGATGCTGAAGAACAGGAAGACGGCGATGGCCTTGCCGCGCATGCCCGGCTGACGCAGAGCGCCTGGCGGTAGCTCGTTCAGCGGCATGGTAATCGAGGCGGCGATCATGCCCATGAACAGTGCTCGAGAAGCGACTGGTTGGTTGGTGACGAAGTTCTCCATGATGCCTGCCATGGAGAAGACCACGGCAACCATGCCGATAGCCACCGGGATGAGCAGCCACCAGTCGATTCTGCGAAGGTCCTCCTTGAAGGTGCCCTTCGAAGTTGCCCGCGGCAGGTCGGTGATGCGCTTTGCCGATTCAATCAGGCGTCCGTAGATGCCCGTGATCAGCGCAAGGGTGCCGCCGGAGACCCCCGGAATCGTCTCGGCGAGACCAATGAGGCCACCGCGAACTGCGTTGGCGATGACACCCAGCGGGGTCGGCTTCGGGATTTCAGAGTAGGGGCTCGTGGTCGGCAGCGTGGTCGACTCTGCGCCAGGAGCGCTCGTATTTTCAGTAGACATCGCAGGCCATTGTATGTCTTCCACCTGAGAAGAAGCGTATTTCCGTGTGTGTATTAGTAGCTTCGGGGTGCGATTAAAGACACAAAACAAAAAAGCAGCGCCTGGGGTGGCGCTGCTGATTCAGTGAGTTACGCAGGAGTAGTCGGTGGCAGTGGGGGGGGGCAGTAGACGGTGGGCAGTGGAGCTGCTTTCTTAGCCGTGCTCAGTTCTTAGCCGTGTTCGATGATCTGCTGCAGGCAGCTGCCCAGGGCCTCCACCGAAATCCTCGGTGCGTTGGCCTCATCGATTAGGCCAGTATCAGAAAGAACTAGGTATCCGACGCAGAGGGAAATAGCCATTTGGCTGCGGTGCACAGCAGCATCGTGGCTAACGTCTTCCGGTCCGTCCTCTTCGACGCGGCGAATCAAGTCATCTGCAACAGCTTCATTGAACCGCTCGGCGATGACTTTTGCAGTTTCCTCGGAGTCGAGGGACCCGACAATCAGCGGAATCATGGACTGTCCGGCCATTCCTTGACCAGTCAAAATAGCGCTGGCCATCCGCTGGCCAAGTTCATTGAAGGGAGCTCGGCTGAGTGTGCCTTTGAACTGGCTGAAGTCAATCAGTTCGGCCATGAGACCTTCTTTGGAGCCGAAGTACTTGATGATGAGCGGCGCGCTAACGCCCGCATCGCTGGCAATTTCCTTCAGCGGCACGCTTCGCAAAGGCTTGCGCGCGAAGTGCCGAGCTGCAGCCGCGATGATGCGGTCGCGGGTGGACTGGGCGCTCCGTTGGAAATCGGTCGAATCGAACTCACTCATGCTGAAGAGTCTAAAGCCATGAAAGCGTAACTACGCCAATTGATTTCAGAGGCATGCGCAGGACGTGGTGATATGTTTTCGCGGCCACCTCAAAGAGGGGGTAATTTCTAGGTGCCTCATTTGGGGCAGGTTCCGTGCATGCTGTTGAACAATCGCTGGAAAATATGGAAAAACTCCAGGAAAATAAGGCGAATATTAAAGTTGGATTACAGCATTTCGGAAACTGAAACCAGGTGCCAAGCGACGCTCGAGAGGCTCACTCTTGCGAATCACTGTTCAGGTGGACTAAGGGGCTGCTGAATCCGTTTCAAAATGCAGCCTGATTACCGTAATTATTGTTCACTGAAGCTGACCGGCCAACAGCTCATCCTCCGCAGCTCGCGATTCCTCAGCGCGCATCTCAGTTTTCCTACGCTGTTCAATATTTTCCTACACTGGGATGTCATGAAGAAGACCCTCATGCTTATCGACGGTCATTCCATGGCCTTCCGCGCGTTCTTTGCCCTTCCGGTGGATAATTTCTCAACTACCGGTGGTCAGACAACGAACGCGGTGTACGGCTTCCTTTCTATGCTGTCCAATATCCTCAGCGAGGAAACGCCCACGCACGTGGCGGTCGCCTTCGATGTCGCCCGCGAGACCTTCCGCAACGAGATCTTCCCGGAGTATAAGGCTCAGCGTGAGAAGACTCCTGAGGAATTCCGTGGTCAGGTGCCGCTTATTCAGCAGGTGCTGAAAGAGATGGGCATCGTCACGCTGGAAAAGGACAACTATGAGGCCGACGACATTATCGCGACTTTGGCTACCCAAGCCAAGCCTGAGGGCTTCGAAACGCTCATCGTCACTGGTGACCGTGACTCGTTCCAGTTGGTCAACGACACCACGACGGTGCTTTATCCAATGCGCGGCGTCACCACGCTGCATCGCTTCACGCCTGCTGCTATCGAGAAGAAGTACGGTCTGACGCCGACTCAGTACCCGGACTTCGCTGCTCTCCGCGGCGACCCCTCCGACAACCTCCCGGGCATTCCGGGGGTCGGCGAGAAGACCGCGACGAAGTGGATCGTTCAGTACGGCACGCTGGCAAACCTCATCGACCACGCTGACGAAATCCGCGGCAAAGTCGGCGATAACTTCCGCGAGCGCGTCGCAAACGTCCAGCTGAACCGCGACATCACCGAAATGGTCAAGGACCTGCCCTTGCCATACGGTCCGAACGAGCTCGAGCTCCGTCCCGCCGACGCCCAGGGAATCATCGACTTCTTCGACCGCCTCGAATTCGGCGACAACCTTCGCGAGCGCGTGTTCCGCACCCTTTCCATCGAAGGCGCGGGCGTCACCGCCTCCACCAGCGACAGTGCGACAAAGCTCGAGGCTGTTTCGCTTGACGACGGCGCCCTGGCTGCCTGGCTCGATAATCTGCACGAGCCGGCCGCGTTGCAGGTCGGGGAGCACACCCTGATGATTGGCTCCGCAGATGAGAAGGGCAAGACCTCCGGCCAGGCTGTTTCTCTCGACTTGGGTGATCTTTCCGCCGAAGATGCCGACGCACTGCGCGAGTGGCTCGCTGGCGACCATCCGAAGCTGGTGCATGACTCTAAAACGGCCATGCATGCACTCTGGAACTACGACTTCGAGCTGGCCGGGGTCATCCACGACACCTTCCTGGCTGCGTATCTGCTGCGCCCAAGCCAGCGCAGCTACAGCTTGGACAACGTCGTCCAGCGTCACCTGGGCCAGACTCTTTCGCAGGCCGAGGGCCAGATGACCCTGCTCGATGGCCCGGCCGAAGACGCTTCCCATGTCGCCGCCGTCATCGACCTGGCTGAGCGATTGGCTGTCGAACTCGACGAGGCCGGGCTCTACAGTGTGTACGCCGACCTGGAAGTCCCGCTCGCCCCAGTGCTGGGTCGGATGGAGCGTGCCGGTATCGCTGTCGATGTTGATGCGCTCGAGGAGCTCCGAAAGCAGGCGCAGGCGGCTACCGATGAGGCGGAGAGTGAGGCTCGCAACCTCGTCGATAAGCCTGAGCTGAATCTCGGATCGCCGAAGCAGTTGCAAGAGGTCCTGTTTGACCAGCTGGGAATGCCCAAGACAAAGAAGACGAAGACGGGCTATTCCACGGCGGCGAAGGAAATTGAGGGGCTGGCGAAGGTCAACCCGCATCCGTTCCTGGATTACCTGTTGAAGTTCCGCGAGTCGCAGAAGATGAAGTCGACCGTGGAGGGGCTGATTAAGGCTGTCGCTGATGATGGCCGTATTCATACGACTTTTAATCAGGCGGTCGCGGCGACGGGGCGTCTGTCGTCGACGGAGCCGAATCTGCAGAACATCCCGGTGCGCACGGAGTTCGGGCGACGGATTCGTGAGGCGTTCGTGGTCGGCGATGGCTATGAGCAGCTGATCACCGCGGACTACTCGCAGATTGAGATGCGCGTGATGGCGCACCTATCGCAGGATCCGGGGCTGATTGAGGCCTACCGCCAGGGCGAGGACCTGCATAACTACGTCGGCTCGAAGGTCTTCGGCGTCGGCATCGATGAGGTTACGCCTGAGCTGCGTCGTCGTGTAAAGGCGATGAGCTACGGATTGGCTTATGGTCTGAGCGCTTTTGGTCTGGCTCAGCAGCTCGACATTCCGCAGCGCGAGGCGAAGAAGCTCATGGAGGACTACTTCGAGCGCTTCGGTGGTGTGCGCGATTATCTGCACAAGGTTGTTGAGCGGGCGCGCAAGGACGGCTTTACGGCCACGATGTTCGATCGTCGTCGCTACCTGCCGGAACTCAACGCCGACAACCGCATCGCTCGCGATAACGCGGAACGCGCGGCATTGAACTCGCCGATCCAGGGCTCGGCGGCAGACATTATTAAGATTGCAATGCTCCGGGTCGACGATGCTTTACGACGGGGCGGGTTGCGCTCACGTGTCCTCCTGCAGGTTCATGACGAATTGGTTGTTGAAGTTGCAGATGGGGAAGAGGCGGCCATCAAGGAGCTGCTGCATCGGGAGATGGACTCGGCGGCTGAATTGTTGGTGCCGTTGGATGTTTCTATCGGTGCTGGTGTGAATTGGGATACTGCTGCGCATTAGTGGTGCGAAGGTCGGGCCGTAGTGCTGGTCGGCGGACTTGTTGCGGGCTTGCCGCGGATGTGTTGCGGACTTGAATGTCGCAGCTCAAATCGGTATTGTTCGCTAGGTATGCATTAGCGTGCCGACTTTGCAGCCTCGAGCTTCATGGACATCGGGTTAACTAATTGCCAATGGTGAGATTCGCCGAAAGCGGATTTGGCCCGGTTGTCCAGGGGTTTCTTTGAGGGGCAAGGCCGAAATTGTCCGTTTTTCGATTTCTATCCGCTTCGGAGCACATCTTATATGTCCACTTCTAACGTCCCTCAGGTTGCCATCAACGACATTGGCACCGCTGAGGATTTCCTGGCCGCTGTCGACTCGACGATGAAGTACTTCAACGATGGTGACATCGTTGAAGGCACCGTCGTTAAGGTTGACCGCGACGAGGTTCTTCTCGACATCGGCTACAAGACTGAAGGTGTCATTCCTTCCCGCGAACTGTCCATCAAGCACGATGTCGACCCTGACGAAGTGGTCGAAGTTGGCGATGAGATCGACGCGCTGGTCCTGACCAAGGAAGACAAGGAAGGCCGCCTCATCCTGTCCAAGAAGCGCGCTCAGTACGAGCGTGCTTGGGGCACCATCGAGCAGCTCAAGGAGAACGACGAACCGGTTACCGGTACCGTCATCGAGGTCGTCAAGGGCGGCCTGATCCTCGACATCGGCCTGCGCGGCTTCCTGCCGGCTTCCCTCGTCGAGATGCGTCGTGTCCGCGACCTCCAGCCGTACATCGGCCAGGAGATCGAGGCCAAGATCATCGAGCTCGACAAGAACCGCAACAACGTCGTTCTGTCCCGCCGTGCATGGCTCGAGCAGACCCAGTCTGAGGTCCGCTCTGAGTTCCTGCACCAGCTGCAGAAGGGCCAGGTCCGCAAGGGTGTCGTTTCCTCCATCGTCAACTTCGGCGCATTCGTCGATCTCGGCGGTGTTGACGGCCTGGTTCACGTTTCCGAGCTGTCCTGGAAGCACATCGACCACCCGTCCGAGGTTGTCCAGGTTGGCGACGAGGTCACTGTCGAGGTTCTCGAGGTCGACCTGAACCGCGAGCGCGTTTCCCTGTCCCTGAAGGCTACTCAGGAAGATCCGTGGCGCGTCTTCGCCCGCACTCACGCAATCGGCCAGATTGTTCCGGGCAAGGTCACCAAGCTGGTTCCGTTCGGTGCGTTCGTCCGCGTCGAGGAGGGCATCGAGGGCCTGGTTCACATCTCCGAGCTGGCTTCCCGCCACATCGATGTTCCGGACCAGATCGTCTCCGTCGACGAGCAGGTCATGGTCAAGGTCATCGACATCGACCTCGAGCGTCGTCGTATCTCCCTGTCCCTCAAGCAGGCTGACGAGGACTTCACCGAAGAGTTCGACCCGACCAAGTACGGCATGGGCGACTCCTACGACGAGCAGGGCAACTACATCTTCCCGGAGGGCTTCGACCCGGAGACCAACGAGTGGATGGAGGGCTTCGAGACCCAGCGCGCAGAGTGGGAGGCTCGCTACGCAGAGGCAGAGCGTCACCACCAGCTGCACGCTGCCCAGATCGAGCGTCACCGCGCTGCAGCTGCCGAGGCTGCAGAGACCGCTTCGAACTACTCCTCCGAGTCCGGCGAGGCAGCTCCGGCTGCTCCGGCCGCACCGGCTGCAGACAATGCAGGCGGCACCCTGGCTTCCGACGAGCAGCTCGCTGCTCTGCGCGAGAAGCTGGCTGGCAACTAAGCTAGACCGCTAAGGGCTTACACGTCCCTTTGAGAAATTGCCCCGGCGAGGTTTTCCTCGCTGGGGCTTTTTCGTGCCTTCTTTGCTTTACGACGGGCACCTGCTCGGCCTTGTTCTTATATCGGCGGCTTGAGGGCTTGCTGCATCCTTGGTCCGGGTGATGGAGCTTTGGGCCATAAAGGTGGCGCCGCTGTTGCCTAAAGCGGGCTTGCGCTTCACCAGAAGTGGCTTGCTGCACAGTAACGGGCTGCTGGCGAAGCGCAAGCCGTCCTATTGGCCCTAAGGGCTCTAATGTCCTGGTGGCCTTGTCGATTTTGGTGGCTCTGGCTGCCCTTACTGCCGTTGACAGCCTATCTTTCTGCCCATATGATTGATGACATGACAACAAAGGGCGAAGCCAAGCAGGTAGATAACGCTAACCAGGTAGAGGATTCCTCCCACTCCACCGGTGGTGTGTACTCCCAGGAGGGCAAGGACTTTAACCGCGACACCCGCTATATCAACGACCGCATTGTTAAGAACGGTCGCGAGGTAGGCGACGGAATTAAGACGTGGCCCGTTGAAGCCGGTCGCTACCGCCTTGTTGCAGCTCGCGCCTGCCCGTGGGCGCATCGCACGCTTATTGTTCGCAGGTTGCTCGGCTTGGAAGATGCAATTTCAGTCGGAATTCCAGGGCCAGTGCACGATGCCCGCTCCTGGGCATTCGACAAGGGACCAGGTGGCCGTGACGAAGTACTAGGCTACGAGCGCCTCCAGGAGGCATTCCTCAAGCGTTTCCCGGACTACCAGCGCGGCATTACTGTTCCGGCCATCGTCGAGATCGAGTCGGGCGAGGTCGTGACCAATGACTTTCCCTGGATCACCTTGGACTTCATTACCGAGTGGACCGAGTTCCACCGCGAAGGCGCCCCGGATCTTTACCCGGTGGAGATGCGCGAGGAAATGGATGAGCTTATGCAGTTCATCTACACCGAGATCAATAACGGTGTCTACCGCTGCGGCTTCGCAGGCTCGCAGGACTCCTACGACAAAGCTTACGACCGGCTGTTCAATGCCCTAGACAAGGTTTCTGAGCGCTTGGAGACCCGCCGTTACCTCATGGGCGACCACATCACTGAGGCCGACATTCGCCTTTACACAACCCTCATCCGCTTCGATGCCGTCTACCACGGCCACTTCAAGTGCAACCGGAGCAAGATCTCCGAGATGCCGGTTCTATACAACTACCTGCGTGATCTCTTCCAGACTCCGGGCTTCGGCGACACCACTGACCTCGTCGATATCAAGCGCCATTACTACGAGGTCCACTGCGACCTCAATCCTTTAGGGATTGTCCCGAAGGGGCCGGAGCTCTCTGACCTGCTCCAGCCGCACGGCCGTGAGGCCCTTGGTGGCAGCCCATTCGGTAACGGCACCGCCCCGGCCCCAGTCAACCCAGATCCCGTTGAAGAGGGTCACCGCATCGAGGATCTCGTCGTAAAGCACTAACGTGCGGGGGCGTGTCCACGTACCCTTAGAGACATGCTCAAAGTAGGACTAACCGGTGGCATGGGCAGTGGGAAATCTACGGTCGCCCGTAGGTTTGCCGAGCTCGGTGCTGTCATCATCGACGCTGATCAGATCGCTCGCGATGTCGTCGAACCCGGGGAACCGGCGCTGGCCGAACTCGCCGAAGCTTTCGGCGAGGGCATTTTGCTTGACGACGGCTCCCTCAACCGCGGCGAACTTGCGAAGCGGGCCTTCGTATCCGCGGAGAAGACGGAGCTGCTGAACTCCATCACCCATCCGCGTATTGAGCAGCGCACCGAAGAGCAGTTCAACGCGGCAGGTGACGCCATCATTGTTTTTGACTCTCCGCTGTTGATTGAAATGGGGCAGTCGGAAGCACAGGACCTCGTCGTAGTTGTGCATACCCCGGTGGAGGTCCGTCTCGACCGTCTGGTGGAAAGCCGCGGTGTAGACCGAGAGGATGCGAAGCAGCGCATCGCTAAGCAAATCAGCGATGACAAGCGCCTGCAGTTCGCCGACGTGGTTCTGGAAAACTCAGGCACCGAGGAGGACCTCGTGCGCCAGGTCGACCGGATTTGGGAGCGGATTATTCAGCCGCTGAATCAGATTCGCCAGCTGCAGGCCGGGCAGCAAGATAATCCCGCAGCCGGATGATAGCCTCCTCAATCACCTCGGCGCGCTTGCAGAAAGCGAACCGCACCAGGTAGCGGTACTTTTCTGACTCTGGGTCATCCACAAAAGCGGTGACGGGGATGGCTGCGACGCGGCATTCCTTGACCAGCAGGGTGCAGGTCTCCAGGGCGTCGCCAAGCCCCCAGCTCGAGACATCGGCGACGACAAAATACCCTGCCTGCGGCGTGAAGACGTCGGCGCCAAGGCCCTCCAACCCATCGGCGAGGAGCCGCATGTTGCCCTCGAGCTGACCCGCCAGCTCGTCCACCCATGGGGCACATTCCTGCAGGCCACGGGCGACTGCGGGCTGAAGGGGAGTGGCGCCGACATAGCTCAAGAACTGCTTGGCCTTGACGACGCCATCGAGTAGTTCGGTCGGGGCCAGCGCCCAGCCGATCTTCCATCCGGTGACGTTGAAGGTTTTTGCGGCGCTGGACACGACAATGGTTCGCTCGCGCATGCCGGGCAGAGCGCTGATGGAAGAGTGTGACAATCCGTTGAAGTACAGGCGTTCGTAGACTTCGTCGGCAAGCACGAGTAGATTGTTTGCGATGGCGACATCGGCGATGGCCTGCAAGTCCTCCTCCGTGAGGACGGTGCCGGTGGGGTTGTGCGGCGAATTGATGATAATCATGGCCGTTTTAGCGGTGACGGCATCGGCAAGCGCGCTGCGGTCGAGCGACCAGGAGCGTGCCGTGCCGGAAGCTGCGGGGATGAGCGGCACCGCGGTATATGTGCAGTTAGCCAGTGCGATGACGGCTTTGTACGAGTCGTAGTACGGCTCGATGACGATGACGTGGCTGCCGGGTTCGAGATGCCCCAAGGCGGTGGCGGCAATCGCCTCCGTGGCGCCGACCGTGACGAGGCATTCGGTGTCGGCGTCGTAGACCTGCCCCGTGCGGCGGGCGCGATCGGCGACGATGGCATCACGGAGCACCTTCATACCGCGGCCGGGGCCGTACTGGTTGTTTCCTCCAGCTATCTGATGTCGCGCCTCCGCGAGCACCTCGTCCGGCCCATCCCAATCCGGGAAGCCCTGCCCAAGATTGATTGCCTCGTGCTCGGTAGCGAGGCGGGACATGGTGGCGAAGATGGTCTCGCCGAAGGGGCGCAAGCGGGAAACAGTCATGGTTTCACTGTAGGCGGGAGTTTGCGGGCTTGTTGCGATTCCCCATCGGCGAATCGCGGCTGGCGGCCAGCAGTTGCACCGACTGCCGACCGCCACCTGGTGCGCTAGTACATGTAAAACTTCGCGTTGTTGCCGCCGGTGCACACGACAACGTCGTCTTGTGTGCTGCAGCTGAGGTCGTAGGTCTTCCCGGTCGCGGGACTCTTGGCCTTGATGTTTGGCTGCAGGTGGTCGCGGATATTGTCCTCCGAGGCGTTAAGCCCCTCGGTCTGCTGGTTGAAAACGGCCTTCGCAAAGTCGCAGCTGGTATTCGGGCCCGCCGCGATGAGGTTGAGGCCGTACCCATCGCCGTAGATGCAGGTGGTTGCCTGTTCGCCGGCCGCCATGAAGGTAGATCCCGGCGAGGGGTTGTTGTAGATTTCAGCGGTCATGTCCTGACGAAGCCGGCTCCCGTCGCCGTTGTCGCCTCTTTCGCTTGACGACGTCGACGCGCCACCAGTCTCCGCCGTCGATGTATCGCCTCCCTGGTCCGGTGCAGAACCGGTTGGGTTTGGCGTGTTGCCCGAACTCTTGTCAGACACGCCATCCTCGGTCTGAGTAACGGTAGTGGTTTCAACCGGAGCAGCAGATTCGGGCGCTGCTTCAGTTTCCTGTGTTGAGCAGGCGGTGAAAGCCAATGCGGTGGTAGCGAGGATGCCGGCCACAAGGGCTCGGTGTGAGGTTGCTTTTCGAGTGGTGGAACCTGGGCGAGTCGTAGCGGGCGTGTGGACTGGTGTGCGGCGCGAAGTGTTCATAGGCGCCAGGCTAGTTGCTGTTCGGTCAGTTTTCATTACAAAATAAATAACAATTTGGCAAGTGGATGGCTGTTTATCTCGCGATATCGGCTGTTTATCGCTGCTTATTGGCGTAGCCAACCGTTGGATTCCATTCCCAAACTTTCTGACAGGCAGGCCATCCTGGTTTATAGTCCACGCGGGGACGGCGCTTTTGCACCCATCGAATTGCCTGCTCGATTTCGTCGAGGACACTGTCGAGATTCCAATTGATGCATGAGTCTGTGAACCGCAGGACTATCCAGCCGTGCAGCGTGCCGGAGTTGGCCTTCCAGCGATCTGCGATGAACGAGTCCTCGTTAGCGTGGTACGTCTCTGAGTCGACTTCGATAGCTATTTTCCACTGGTCAAGCAGGATGTCGAAGCAGTAGGGGCCGATGTACTGGTTCATTCGGATGCGGTACCCGCGCTTGATTAGTGGACGGGCCAGCTTGCGCTCGAGTTCGCTGCATGAGCCGATTGGCGTGGTGGCGATGGTTTCACGCAGCCAGGCGGGAACTTTCCGCATCCGGCTGAGGTCGTGGTTGAGTCGCTTCTCGCCGTCCCGGCCGGCGTAGTGTGTTTCCAGGATTCTGCGTGCATAGTCTTTTGAAGCTCGTGCTGCCCAGAGTGCTTCGACAACTGGGAGGCCATTGATGCTGGTGTAGGACGGTAGGCGGCTGTGCCTAATGGAGAAGGTCTCGGCCTGAACTGATCCCGCGCCTTCTGCCTGGATAGGAAGTGTCAGGGGAAGTCTCAAGTGGATTTGAGCTGCGCTTTTACCGGTTAGCGCAATGCTTTTGTAATGCCCCGTGATTGCTCGGGCGACTGAGGCGGGAGAGTGGTCGTCAATGTAGAGGCCACGTACCAATTTAATTAGCCTGCCTTGTTGTAGGAGGGCTCTGGTCTTTTTCTCTCCGATGCCGAGTGCACGCAACTCGGCCGTGGTGAAACTTCCCATGGTCGGGACTCTAAGCTTTTTCGGCCCAGGGGATTTTCTGTGAGAGAGGCTCCACGTCCAATCTGTGGACAACTTTCAGGGTGTGGATAACCCAGGCCTCCCGCAGCCTTGCAGCCTTGCAGCCTCGCAGCCGCAGCCGCGGACCATCGATAAGACGGCTTGCGCTTCACCAGGAGTCAGTCCATGCGCACTAAGGGCCAGCTGGTGAAGCGGAACCCGCCTTTGCTGGCCTGGCACCGACTTTATGCCAGCCTTGTCCAAATCTGTACCGATTTTAATGTTGGTCCGGAACTCGACAGCCGCTCCTAGGCTCTGGACCCTAGCCCTGGACAGCCCAAAGCCCCAGGAAGTAACGTAACCAGCCGCTTTCAAGACAGCCTTCGCTACGCTGGGAACTATGGCATTTGCAGCAGAGCAACCCGTCCTCGCGCACTCGGAGTTCCGTCCCGTCGGTGAAGTCGAGCGCGCTGAGGGAAACTTCGAGGTCATCAGCGAGTTCGAGCCCTCGGGCGACCAGCCGCAGGCAATCGCGGAACTGTCGGAGCGCCTAGATAGAGGCGAGCGCGAGGTAGTCCTGATGGGTGCCACGGGCACCGGTAAGTCAGCCACCGCAGCGTGGTTGATCGAAAAGGTGCAGCGGCCAACCCTCGTCATGGCACCGAACAAGACGCTTGCGGCCCAGCTGGCCAATGAGCTCCGCAGCCTGCTGCCAAACAACGCGGTCGAGTACTTCGTTTCGTACTACGACTACTACCAACCCGAGGCCTACATCGCGCAGACCGATACCTATATTGAAAAGGATTCCTCCATCAACGAGGACGTGGAGCGCCTGCGCCACTCGGCTACTTCAGCGCTGCTGTCGCGTCGCGACGTAGTCGTCGTCAGCTCTGTTTCTTGCATCTATGGCCTGGGTACCCCGCAGTCATACCTCGACCGTTCGGTGTGGCTGAAGGAGGGCGAGGAAGTCGACCGCGACCAGTTCCTGCGCCTTTTGGTGGACATTCAGTACGCCCGCAATGACATTGCCTTTACCCGCGGCACCTTCCGAGTAAAAGGTGACGTGGTCGATATCATCCCGGCCTACGAAGAAAAGGCCGTGCGGGTGGAGTTCTTCGGCGACGAGATTGATTCGCTGTACTACCTCAATCCAGTCACAGGCGACGTCATCGACCAAGTCCCTGAGCTGCGCATCTTCCCAGCTACGCACTACGTCGCAGGCCCGGAGCGGATGGAACGGGCCGTCGCGGACATCAAGGCCGAACTCGCCGAACGCCTGGCGGATCTGGAAAACCGGGGCAAGTTGCTGGAAGCACAGCGTCTGCGCATGCGCACGGAGTACGACCTCGAAATGATTGAACAGGTCGGCTTCTGCTCCGGCATTGAGAACTACTCGCGCCACATCGATGGTCGCGCGCCGGGCTCGGCCCCCGCGACGCTCATTGACTATTTCCCGGAGGACTTCCTCACCATCATCGATGAGTCGCACGTCACCGTGCCGCAGATTGGCGGCATGTTCGAAGGCGACGCTTCCCGTAAGCGCAACCTCGTCGACTTCGGTTTCCGCCTCCCATCGGCGCTGGATAACCGCCCGCTGACGTTCGACGAATTCGATGCCAGAGTGGGCCAGGTCGTGTTCATGTCCGCAACGCCGGGTGACTATGAGCTCGAAAAGACCGGTGGCGAGTATGTGGAGCAGGTTATTCGTCCGACTGGGCTGGTGGACCCCAAGATCGTCGTTAAGCCTACTGAGGGGCAGATCGATGATTTGATCGGCGAGATCCGAAAGCGCACCGAGCGTGACGAGCGCGTTCTTGTGACCACCCTGACGAAGAAGATGGCGGAGGATCTGACCGACTACCTGCTCGAAAATGGCGTGCAGGTGCGCTACATGCACTCGGATGTTGATACGCTCAAGCGCGTTGAGTTGCTGCGGCAGTTGCGTCTCGGCGAGTACGACGTGCTGGTCGGTATTAACCTGCTGCGCGAGGGGCTGGACTTGCCCGAGGTTTCGCTGGTGGCAATCCTCGACGCCGACAAGGAGGGGTTCCTGCGTTCGGAGCGCTCGTTGATTCAGACGATTGGTCGTGCCGCGCGAAACGTCTCCGGCGAGGTGCACATGTACGCCGACAAGATCACCGATTCCATGCGGTTCGCCATCGATGAGACGGAGCGTCGCCGCGAAAAGCAGATCGCGTACAACACTGAGCATGACATCGATCCGCAGCCGCTGCGCAAGAAGATTGCGGACATTCTGGATCAGGTCTACGACAACGCTGACACCGATTACGAAGGCAAGACCGGTGCGGCCGCTGATGCGCTGCTCTCGCGTGCCGACGGCTCGGGCGCGGCCGGTGGTGCTAGCGGTAAGCAGATGCCGAGGGCGGAGCTCGAGGCGCTTATCGCGGATTTGTCGGAGCAGATGGCCGCGGCTGCGCGAGAGTTGAAGTTCGAGCTCGCGGGGCGCTTGCGCGATGAGATTTTCGACCTCAAGAAGGAACTAAAGGGGATGATTGAGGCCGGTGTCGAGTAGTTTTTTGCTACTGTTGTGGGAAGTAAAACAGTGTATTCGCGAAAGTGCCTCTGGCCAGTGGGTTCGGGGCAACGACGGCGTTACGCACGATGAACTGTTTTAATGCAACTTCCACAGTGAGGGATAGTTTTCATGAGTGATTACAAGACCATTGTTGTCGGCACGGATGGTTCTAAGTCGTCGCTGCTCGCAGTAGAGCGCGCTGCCTCGATTGCCGCGGCTTTCGATGCCACCCTGGTTATCGGCTGCGCTTACTACGAGACTGCAGAGGATGCGTCCAAGACCCTGCGCCAGGATTCGGTTCAGGTCCTCGGTGATGACCCGGCTCAGAAGAACCTGGCTGCTGCTAAGGAGGCCGCAGAGGCCGTCGGCGCTACCAAGGTTGAGACCGAGGTTCGTTCCGGCTCCCCGGTTGAGGCTCTGATGTCTCTGGTCACTGACCGTCGCGCTGACCTGCTGGTGGTTGGCAACCGCGGTATTAACTCGCTGACTGGTCGTCTGCTGGGCTCCGTGCCGGCTGATGTTGCTCGTCAGTCGGACTGTGACGTCATGATTGTTCACACTGTGAGCTAACAAAACGGTGAGCTAGTAAGACCGTCAGCTAACAATTTAGCTTTCGTTTTAAACCGGCATCTCTTAGTTGAGGTGCCGGTTTTTCTATTGTCGGCCGGTGATAACCCCTTCTTCAACTACAAAAGGCCAGCTAATTCCGTTTCTGGTTAAGACCTGGTTGCGAAGGGATTCAGGAAGAACTTCGGTACGGCTGCCATAGCCCATGAGGTACTCGTCAAAAGCGGGCAGTCGAAGCGTCAGTGAAAGCGCGGCTTCAAGCTCGGCCTCAGCTACGTTCTGCTGCCATGCCGGCATGAAGTACTCATTTTGTGCGAGTCCTTCGCCGGTGAATTCTGTGTCAGTTGGCGTGTGCGGAGAGGCAGAGGAATCGAGGGAGAAAGGAGCTATTAAGTGGTCGATAAGCTTAAAGGCCTTTTTCGCTTGAGTTTTCGTCAGCCCCAGCCACCACGCGAAGTCAGCTACACAGATAGGTCCGCGGGAATTAACATAGCGCCAGGCAATGTCGGCCAGCGTGGATTCAGCTGAGTGTTCTGTGCTGGAGCCCTCCGTGGTATTTGCTGAGAGGCCGCCTTTGAAAGTTACGTCGGCAAGCAGGACGAAGGTATCTTCGGATCCTTTTCGTGGCCCTTGGACGACAGCGCCTTCGCCGCCGAATGTGCGCAGTAGGTGAGGACCTCTTTGTTCCGTGGGGTCTATTCCATGATCTGCGAAAACCTCATAGGCTTCAGTCCGAGTCAGCGGGTCGGACAGGCCACGTGAGCGCAATTCGGAATGAAATGCTGCCCTTGCGGTCTGCACATCATCTTGAGAAAGCCCGAGTGTCGTACGACGTCTTGCTGCTGCCTTTTCGATGCGCGGATTCGTCAACCTCATAATTGCTCCCGCGTCTTGCGCTGAAACAAAGTGCAGGGTGCCTCGTTGAGACCAACAGCGAACGATGTCGTAAGAAGAAATGGCTGCTAAAACATCGTCGGTGGTGCTGCCACTGCGTAGGGCGATGGCATTAACACCGTTCGAATAATTCTGCCCTTGTAGAGCGACCATGCCATGCGTTGCTGATAATGCAGGCGAGTTGAGGTTTGTATTCCAATCGCTGCGTGCTTGACTTGCAGCTAACCCCTGGGCAATGAGACGGCGTGCGCGAAGTTCAGCTAGCTGAGGTAGATAGTTTTGGGACATAATGTCTCACTCATTCTGTACGGCACTATCCTCGTCATTCTAACCATTGCAGCTCCGGCAAAACGCCCGACTGCTGAGGCGCCACAACAATTAGCCCCTGGGTCGCACGAGTCAGTGCAACGTACAGGTCCTGTAGCCCCTGTGGGGATTGCGCCACAATCTGGTCGGGCGCAACGACGATGACCTCGTCGAATTCCAGGCCTTTTGAGGTCGTGATGTCGTAGACCGCGCAGTTGGTGAGTTTGCTGGGGCGAGTAGCAGGTGCGTCATCGGCGGCACTAGCCCCGCCAGCACCATCAGGGTCACCATCTCCATCAGCTCCACCACCGAGAAAATCCCGCACCTCCGCGCGCGTGGCTTCGAGCAACTCGGCGGGCGCGATCACAGCGACCAGGCGGTCCGGCTGCGCAACCTGCTCCACATGCGCCAGAGCCTCCGTCACGGTGCGAGCCTGGACAGGCTTGCGGCCGGTCGCGCGGATCGACTGCGGTGCCTCCAGCTCCGGATCAATCTCGGCCAGGACGCTGGCGGCGACCTCCATCACCTCAGCTGGGGTGCGGTAGTTGACGGTCAGCTCGTGGAGATGCCACCTCGAGCCGATGATGGGTTCCAGCACATCATCCCAGGTCGCGGCACCTGCGGGGGAGCCCGTCTGGGCCACGTCGCCGACGAGGGTCATCCAGCCGTTGGGGCTGCGGCGGCGCAGCATTCGCCAGGCCATCGCGGAGAGTTCCTGAGCCTCGTCGACGATGACATGGCCGTAGGCCCACAGGCGATCCGCCGCCGCCCGCTCGGCGGTGGATCGCAGGTCGCGCTCACGGTGGCGTTCGGCCAGTGCCTCGGCATCGATGACGTCATACGCTGACAAGATCTCGGCCTCGAAGCCGTCGTCAAGATCCTGGGACGCAGAACTGGACAGGGTATCCAACGCGCCCTGCGCTTCCTCGACGCGGGCCTGCCAATCCTCTTCATCGGCCTCCGCGTCACCAACTGGGCCGAGGAGTTCCGCCAGCTCGTCGAGAAGCGGGGCGTCGGAAGGCATCCAGTCGGTGCCTTCCGGCCGGTAGAGAGCCTCGCGCGTCAGCTCGTCGTAATCGGTGGCGGCGTAGTCGATGGCCTCGCGAGAGCTCAGCAGCTCCGACAGCACCCGCTCGGGCGTAAGCGCAGGCCACAGCTCATCGAGGATGTCGGCAACTGCTCCGGATTCGTCGATTTCGTCGCGTAGATCGGCAATGTCGGTCACGGACAGGAGGTTTTCGCCGCCCAGCGGATCGGCACCGATGACCTCGGCCATCTGTGCGGCCAGCAGTTCCACCACGTGATCGCGGAAAATCGGGCGAGCCAGATTGTGGGGTTTACGAGTCCTCCGCGCACGCGTCCGCGCGGCTTTCACCATCTCCGGCGTGATGGTCAGAGTGATGTTGTCGTTCCGGACCTCAAGAGGTTCCGCGGGCAGCTCCTGGTAGGCCCGCACGGCCTCACGCAGGATCGTGAGCATCTCAATCGAGCCCTTAACTTCCTGCGCAACCAAGGGTTCGGGGTTGTGTCCGTCGATAAGCGCGTCGGAACCGCGCACGCCGGGGTAGAGATCGGCAATGGTGGTCAGTACCACGCCCGTTTCGCCGAGGCTCGGCAGCACGCGCGAGATGTAGTCGAGGAAGGTTGTGTTCGGGCCGATGATGAGGACACCGGTTTTCGCCAGTTGATCGCGGTAGGTGTAGAGAAGCCACGCGACGCGATGCAGCGCCACCGCCGTCTTGCCCGTGCCGGGACCGCCCTGGACGACCAGGGTGCCGCGGGTTGAGTCGCGGATGATGAGGTCCTGCTCGCGCTGGATGGTCTCCACAATGCCGCGCATATGGCCGGTGCGCGCTTGATTCATGACCTCCCGCAGCACCGATTCGCCACCGACGCCCGCTTCAACTTCGGTCTCGTGTGCGCTGTCGGCTTCCTCGCCGGAGAGCCATTCGTCGTCAATGCTGCGGACCTTCCGGCCGTGAGTGCGCAGGTGTCGGCGCAGGCTGACTCCCTCGGGATGCGCGGTCGTGGCCAGGTAAAACGGGCGCGCACCGTCGGCACGCCAATCCATGATGACCGTGCGGTAGTCGTCGTCTTCATCGGACAGGCCGATTCGCCCGATGTATCGCTTATCGACGGTCGCCCCCGGCCCTTCCTCTGCCAAAGGATTGTCGGGGTCTGTGTCATCGATATCGATTCGACCAAAGACCAGGCCAATCTCGGCTGAGCGGTAGCGGTCCAGATTAGCCTGTAGTCGGTGGTATTCCACCTCGCGTTCAACGCGGGCTTGCGGGTCTGGGTCGTCGATGAGCATGACCTGGCGCAGGTACTCTTGGTCGCGCTCGCGTGCCCGGTCGAGGAAGCTGAACGCACGATCGACGTAGGCCTGTTCTGCAGCGAGGATGCTTTCTTCTTCTCGCTGTGGTGCTGAACTTGCTTGGTCCGGCAGACCTGCCTGGCCAGTGCGGCCAATGCGGCCTGTCTGGTCCTGCCCGGGCTCGGATGCGCGCGACGCCAACCTGGTCTCCTCAACGAATCGCAAAATTAGTGCTAACTGATGTGCTGAATGAATATAAAAATATGAAAACGCTCCCGCACGCGTAGTGGCGTGGGGAGCGTTTAAGTATACCGCTTTAACTGCGGCAGCAAACTTACTGCAGGCGCTTCTGCGCCTTCTTTGCGGACTTCTTGGCCTCCTTGGAAGCCTTGGCTGCGCGCTTGCGCAGTTCCTTGCGCTGCTTGCGAGTGTCCTTCTTGAGATCCTTGCCCAGGTCCTCGGCGTAGTCGCGAGCGTCCTCAGCGAGCTCGGTAGCCTTGGCAATCCAGTCGTCCTTGTTGTCCTCGACGTAGCTCTTAGCGGTGTCGAAGGCGTCGGTGAGCTGCTCGCGCCAGCCGTCCTTGTTGTCCTCGACGTATTCACGAGCCCCATCGGTGGCCTCAGAAGCGCGGTCACGGAGCAGGCCAGCCTTTTCGCGGACGTTCTCGCCGGCGGAAGCGAAGGCTGCGCTGATTTCCTCAGTGCGCTGCTCGGTTTCAGACTTGGTCGGCAGGGCAGCCTGAACCTTCTTGTTCAGCTGCTTGCCTGCCTTCTCAGCGCGCCAAGCGACACCCGGCTTGCCGTCGGTGTCAGCGGTAGCCAGGAAGAGGCCACCCAGCAGACCGATGTCGGTCAGGAAACCAGTGCGGCGAGCTGCCTTCTCCTTCGAATCCTGGGTCTCCCAGAATGCGTGGCGAGCCAGCATCGTCGGAACCTGTGCAGCGACCAGAGCGGTGGCGGACAGGCGTGGAGCCTTACCCAGAGCGTAGAGGGAACCCGCAGCAACCTTGGTACCAGCGACGACCTGGACAACCAGCTTCTCACTATTTGGCACGTACTTGTTGTACTGGTTCGGGGTTACGGAGCGGACGCGGGCAATTAGGTCGCGTGCGCCCTCTTCATGATCCTTTTGGTTCATCAGCGTGTCGACACCGTCGGCAACGAAAACCGAGGCCAGCATTGGTCGGGCAAACTTGCGAATCATCTAAATTCCATCTCCTTTGTCGTCCAGGTGAAACCGTGTTTTTGGCCATCTGGTCGCTGTAATTCACTATTAATCCTACGCAGCCCGGCCTATTTATGTCGCGGGAATGACGAGTTTTTCAGAAGCTCCGGCTGCATCCAGCGCTGCCAACCACACTCATCCAGCACTACCGACCACGCTCATCCAGCGCTACCAACCACGCTGGCGCCAGTTCTCGACCTCGGGGCTCTCGACACCAACTGTGGTGTCTTTGCCGTGGCCGGGGTGAATCACCGAGTCGGCGGGGTAGACGTGAAAGAGGCGGCTCTCGACATCGTCGATAAGCTGCGTGAAATCCTCGGGCGAGTACGTTTTGCCGACACCGCCTGGGAAGATGCTGTCACCGACGAAGAGGTGGTGTGACGGGGTGTCGTCGGAAAGCGCGCCGGCCTCCTTGGCGGACAGGTCGAGGCAGAGACCGCCCTTGGTGTGTCCGCGCAGGATGAACGTGGGCAGCGTGATGCCCTGGCCGAACGTGATGGTCTCGCCGCCGTCGAGCTGCTGGTCGGCGGGCTCGGGAATGTCGGCAGCGTCGAGGCTGGACGTGATGTGGCGGGCCGGGAATGCCTGTAGAAGTTCGCCGAGCGCCTGGACGTGATCGCCGTGGGAGTGCGTGGTGACAATCGTGCGCACCTGCGCGCCGACGTGCTCAACCAGGCGGATTAGGTGCTCGGCGTCGGTGGCGGCGTCGATAAGTAGAGAACTGTCGGGCTCGCGGGAGTCGACCAAAAGGTAGACGTTGTTGTCCATCGGTCCGACGGAGGTCTTATAAATCGTGACATTGCCGTAGTCAATGCGCTCAACGCCGCGCGTGCTCGGCGAGTTGGAGTAGGGGCTGATTGTAATGTCGTCGTTCATGCGCCCCAGGGTAATGAGGTGTCTGTCGGCGCGCTAGGAACGCAACGTAACCGCGAATCTCTGAACACATGTGCGAAAAATTGGTTGTGGACTGTAGACTAGTCGGCAGTGAATCGTCGACGAATTGAGGTTTCCCACTGTGGCTGAACGTCTAGTGGTCAGAGGCGCCCGCGAGCATAACCTGCAGGGTGTTGACATCGATTTGCCCAGAGACAAGATGGTGGTTTTCACCGGTCTGTCGGGGTCGGGTAAATCGTCACTGGCATTTGACACAATTTTCGCCGAGGGCCAGCGCCGTTACGTGGAGTCGCTGAGCTCCTATGCGCGCATGTTCCTGGGGCAGATGGAAAAGCCCGATGTAGAGATGATTGAGGGGCTCTCGCCGGCGGTGTCGATCGACCAGAAGTCGACGAACCGCAACCCGCGCTCGACCGTCGGAACCATCACTGAAGTGTATGACTACCTGCGTCTTCTCTACGCGCGCACCGGTACTCCGCACTGTCCGACCTGTGGGGAAGTAATCTCCTCACAGACTCCACAGCAGATCGTCGATCAGGTCATGGAAATGCCGGAGGGCACCAAATTCCAGGTCCTCGCACCCGTCGTGCGCACGCGCAAGGGTGAATTCGTCGACCTGTTTGAACGCCTCGCATCCGAGGGATACGCGCGTGTCATCGTCGATGGTGAAATGCACCGTCTAACGGATCCGCCGAAGCTGAAGAAGCAGGTCAAGCATGACATTGACGTGGTCATTGACCGTCTCCAGGTGAAGGAGTCGCAGCAGCGCAGGCTCACCGATTCCGTCGAAACGGCGCTTCTGCTTGCCGACGGCGTCGTGGTCATCGACGCCGTCGGGCTAGAGGCGGACGACCCGCGTCGAACCCAGCGGTTCTCGGAGAAGATGGCCTGCCCGAATGGGCACCGTATTGCTATCGATGAGTTGGAGCCACGGTCGTTTTCCTTTAACTCGCCGTATGGTGCGTGCCCGGAGTGTGACGGTATCGGTACCAAGCTGGAGGTGGACACGGACCTGGTGATTCCAGATCCGTCGCTGCCGACGATTGAGGCGATTGCGCCGTGGCGGCAGACGCTGAACAAGAAGTACTTTGAAAAGCTGGTTGAAGGCCTCGCCACCGAGATGAGCTTCGACCCGACCACGCCTTTCGAAGACCTCACAGCGCCGCAGCGCAAGGCCCTGCTGCATGGTTCCAGCCACAAGGTCACGGTGCGTTACCGCAATCGCTACGGCCGTACTCGCCAGTACACCGCACCTTTCGAAGGCGTGATGCCGTACCTGCACCGCAAGCTGTCACAGGCGGAGAGCGACTCTCAGAAGGAGCGTTTCCAGGGGTACATGCGTGAGGTGCCGTGCCCGGCATGTAGCGGTACTCGTTTGCGTCCGGAGATTCTTTCGGTGACGTTGGATTCGGCGGAGTTCGGGCAGAAGAATATTGCCGAGCTGACAGAGCTATCGGTTCACGATGGCTCGGCATTCCTGAATTCGCTGACTCTGGGCAAGCGCGAGGAAATGATTGCCGGGCGTGTTCTGCGTGAGGTGCAGGCTCGTCTGAAATTCCTGCTTGACGTTGGCCTGGATTATCTGTCCCTGTCTCGTTCGGCAGGCACGCTGTCCGGTGGTGAAGCGCAGCGAATTCGTCTGGCCACACAGATTGGTTCGGGGCTCGCTGGCGTGCTCTACGTCTTGGATGAGCCCTCGATTGGTCTTCACCAGCGTGATAACAACCGTCTAATCAAGACTCTGAAAAACCTGCGCGACCTGGGCAATACCCTGATTGTGGTCGAGCATGATGAGGACACGATTCGCGAGGCCGATTGGCTGGTCGACATTGGGCCAAAGGCCGGTGAATACGGTGGACAAATCGTCTACCAGGGTGAACCGTCTGGCATCGTTGACTGCGAGGAATCACTGACAGGTGCGTATCTCTCGGGTCGTCGGGTATTGGCGGTGCCGGAGAACCGTCGTGCGATTGATAAGTCGCGCATGGTGACGGTCAAGGGCGCTCGCGAAAACAACCTGAAGAAGATTGACGTGAAGTTCCCCCTCGGCGTGTTGACCTGCGTTACGGGTGTTTCCGGGTCCGGCAAGTCCACCTTGGTCAACGAAATCCTGGCCAAGGTGATGAGCAACGAGCTCAACGGTGCTCGTCAGGTGCCGGGTCGACACAGCCGCGTGGAGGGGTTGGATCAGCTGGACAAGCTGGTGCAAGTTGATCAGTCGCCGATTGGTCGCACCCCGCGTTCCAACCCAGCGACGTACACCGGTGTGTTCGACAAGATCCGCAACCTCTTCGCCGAGACGCAAGAGGCCAAGGTTCGTGGCTATAAGCCCGGTCGATTCAGCTTCAACGTCAAGGGCGGCCGCTGTGAGGCGTGTAAGGGCGACGGCACCATCAAGATTGAGATGAACTTCCTGCCGGACGTCTATGTGCCTTGCGAGGTTTGCCACGGCGCGCGCTACAACCGCGAAACGCTGGAGGTTCGTTACAAGGGCAAGACCATCGCTGAGGTTCTGGACATGCCCATCTCCGAGGCAGCGGAGTTCTTCGAGCCGATTCAGTCGATTGCGCGTTATCTCAATACGCTTGTCGACGTCGGCCTGGGCTATGTCCGTCTCGGGCAGGCGGCAACCACGCTCTCGGGTGGTGAGGCTCAGCGCGTGAAGTTGGCCAGTGAGCTGCAGAAGCGCTCCAATGGCCGGACGGTCTACATCTTGGATGAGCCGACCACGGGGCTGCATTTTGAGGACATCCGCAAGCTCATGTTGGTGTTGCAGGGCCTGGTGGACAAGGGCAACACCGTCATTGTCATTGAGCACAATTTGGATGTCATCAAGTCTGCGGATTGGATCATCGACATGGGGCCGGAAGGCGGCTCCGGCGGTGGCACCGTGGTTGTAGAGGGCACGCCGGAGGATGTCGCGAACTGTTCCGGCTCCCACACCGGGCAGTACCTGAAGCCGCTGCTTAAGTAGCTTAGGTAGTCGGCTCGTTTCCGTCGGAAATTCCAGGACCGCCGGTGCGGGTGAAGCCTTCCAGTCTGTCAGCAGCGGGGTCGGCATCTGCTGCGCCGCTCGCGCCGGCAGCGTCGGCAGCAGTGCCGGCAGCGTCAGTATCGCTGGCGGTGCCGTCACGCTCCGGTGCCGCCGGCTCCTCGGCACTCTTCTGCTTCGCCCCGGAGACCGCCATGGCCAGCAGAATCAAACCACAGCCGAGGAACGCCAAGGCGCGGATAACGCCATCGAGTGTTGCCATGTCGTAGAAGATCAGCTTGACGATAGACAGCGCCGCAATCGTCAAACCCGCTGCCAGTCGCGCCGGAATGTGGTGGAACCTCTTCGATAGCACCAGCATGCCGGCAATCGTGGCCCAGAAAATACTCAGCAACATGTGTGCAGCATTGAAGCTCACGCCAATAGTTGTGAGCAGCACGATAAATGGCATACCCAGTGCAGCCAGGCCAATCAGTGCAAAAGCTGGCGGTAGCTGCGACCTCGCTGCCGTCACGGCCAGGCCGACGTCGGCGCACAGCAGGAACAACAGCGAAAGCATTTCTGCCCACGTTGCCGAGTAGTCGTCCGCAGCACCGGCATTCAATGCTGCGGGCAGGATGTAGAGGTGTACTACCGTTGCGCCGAGCAGCCAGGTCAGTGCCGCAATCTTTGTATATGGTGCCACGGCATCCCGGGTTGGTTCAGGAGCCTGTAGTCGTGCGCCAATCGCGCCGTGCTTCGGTGCTGTGGCCAGCGCCCAGACAAAAAGCGCGGCACCGATGGAGATTGGGATGAGACCCCAAGTGTGGGTTCCAGTATCGGTTCCTGAGCTCCTTTCCGGGCCTGCCACCGCGAGCGCTAGCCAGGGCAGGATTGCCGTGGCCAAGGCCATTGGGGCGAGATAGCGGAAGATGGCACGGTTCCAAAGGAATACTGCAGCAATTGCGATGAACAGCACGAATCCGCCGTAGAACAGCAGCCAGAGGCTGGAGGCGGACTGTGCGGCGTTGACCATTGGGACTGCAGCTACAACCGGAGTCGAGAAGGCAACTACTGACGTGATGGTGACCAGATCGTCTTCCCAAGTGCTGGTTTCCGAAGGCTCGTCGTCAAGCTCGGGAGTGAGTTGGCGAGTCAACGCCAGCGGACCGAACTGGGCAAACACGAAAAGGGCAATGGTGAGTGCGGCGATTGCGGGCATCACCAGTGCATTGTTGGTCGTGATTACGCCGATGAGAACGTTTGCGCCGAGCAGGAATGCGACTACGTACTTCCGGAAGGGGACGTTCAGGAGGCAGACGATAGCGGCGATGACCATCAGTTGAAGGGTGATTTGCGCGAGCGAAGAGCTCAGCGGGCGGGCGTGGAAGTTGAGGCCGATCGTCGCCCACAGCATTAATCCGGTGTTGATTGTGATTGTCCACGCCGCGGTTGCACTCGACTTCGTCCACCGCGCGCCGTATAGACCGACTGCGGCGAAAGGCAGCATGATGACCAGCGTCGCGGCCACCGGAATCCAGTCGAGGAGGTAGGACATCGACATCGTTGTCAGGTGCGCAGCGGCTAGTGATGTCGCAATCAACGCCGTCACACCAGCAGGCGGTGCTTGACGACGGTGCGCTCGCACAGCCGCGACCGCGAGCACAGCGGCCAACAAGTAAGCCAGGACCACACGACCGGCCGGTCCAATCAGGCCGGATTGGATTGCGACCGCGACGAAAAACGCGATACCGGCAGCGGTGATGAGACCACCGAAGATGGCGATGATTCTGATGATTGCCTTCTCGTTGCGCCACCAGGGCTCGCGAGGTTCGCGCGATGCCTCTGGCAGCTTCGGTGGCGGGGTGGAGTCTGTGGGAGAAGACTGTGGCGACTTCGAATCCCGCCGCCATTGGTGGGCAGAGGGGAAGCCGAACATCGGCTGCGCAGTTGCGTCGCTCTGTGGCAGGGGTGCTGGTTGGTTCCGCCAGTCAGCTTGCGTTGGCGGTGGTGGCACCTGCATCTGCTGAGACTGCTGGGGATACTGCGGTGTGGTCAGTGCCTGCTCAGCCTGCGGTTCCCAACGGGGAGGAGGCGCCTGCTCTAGTGGCGGACTGTGTGCTGGCGGCGGTTGCGGATTGTGTTGAGGTGTCCCTTGAGGTGCAGCATGGGGCGGCGCTTGAGGTGCTGGCGCAGATTCCGTGCCCATAGTTTGAGGCGAGCGCGGTACGGTCGGCTCGTGCTCGCTTGCCTGGGAAAGGCGTACCTGCCAAGTATGGGTGAGCTGAGCCAGCCGAAGCGAGCTAGCCTCGAGATCTGCCAGAGCATGGGAAAGCTCTGAGACGGAGTCGCCGGTCAGGACAAAATCGCCGGTCGGTGGCTTGCCGTATCGGGCGGAATGCTGATTAGGATTGGTGTTCTCGGCTTTAGGGCCAAAGCCGTTGGAGCCAGTATTCATTGTGACGACTTTAATCGTGTTTGGCCTAAAAACTATGGAGAGAATCTACCAATCTGATTACAATTCGGATTGCGCTATTTAGCGCTCGGTTTCGCGCCGGGGAGCTGATGGTAAATAACCTGGCATAAGAGTCGGTTTTGGTGTGCGAGAACAGCTGTGTTAACATCTCGTCTACGACCGCCAGAATGCGATGCTTGCTGCCTTCGGGGAGCATTTAGTTGCATTCGGCAGCGAAGAGGATTTAAGTCCCACCCTAGGTGCGCCAAAGAATTACGGTAGCGCCGGGGTCCACCCTAATCGGTGATGTCACATCGCACGATTGGAAGGCGTCCTTATACAGTGTGTAGTAATCCGCTGTAGACGCGTGGCTTTTCTTCCTTTCCCGCTTGCTATCGCGGTTTGAAACGAAGATTGTTCAGGTTCAACCTAGGAGGCCACATCAGCGCTGAAGCTCGTATTAACGAGGATATTCGAGTACCGGAAGTCCGCCTTGTAGGACCGAATGGTGAGCAGGTGGGCGTTGTCCGCACCGGTGACGCACTCAAGCTCGCTTACGAAGCAGACCTTGACCTGGTTGAGGTTGCTCCGCGAGCAAAGCCGCCGGTCGCCAAGATTATGGACTACGGCAAGTTCAAGTACGAACAAGCCCAGAAGGCACGCGAGGCTCGAAAGAACCAGCAGCAGACTGTGGTCAAGGAGCAGAAGTTCCGTCCGAAGATTGATGACCACGACTACGAAACCAAGAAGAACAACGTTGTTCGTTTCTTGGAGAAGGGTTCGAAGGTCAAGGTCACGATTATGTTCCGTGGCCGTGAACAGTCTCGTCCAGAACTGGGATTCCGCCTGTTGGAGCGTCTGGCCGCCGATGTCGAAGAGTACGGCATTGTCGAGTCTCGCCCGAAGCAGGACGGTCGCAACATGACTATGGTCCTGGGGCCGGTTCGGAATAAGGGTAAGAAGTAACCGACCTGACCAGAAATGGTTGTAAACGAGATTTTTGCGCCACGAGCGTCAAAGATCGGTAGGGGAGAGTTTTAACATGAAGCAGAAGACCCACAAGGGCACCGCAAAGCGCATCAAGGTTACCGGTTCCGGCAAGCTGCGCCGCGAGCAGGCTAACCGCCGCCACCTCCTGGAGGGCAAGCCGTCCACTCGTACCCGTCGCCTGAAGGGCACCACGGACGTTGCTAAGTCGGACGTCAAGCGCGTCAAGCGTCTGCTGGGCAAGGCTTAATTTTTCAAGTCTCGTCCCAGGGCAATCGCCCTCTTAATTTCACTAGTTCTTAAAGACAACGAAAAGGAAGTATCACCGTGGCACGTGTGAAGCGGTCTGTTAACGCTAAGAAGAAGCGTCGCGAAGTTCTCGATTCCGCAAAGGGCTACCGTGGTCAGCGCTCCCGCCTGTACCGCAAGGCCAAGGAGCAGATGCTCCACTCCAAGACCTACGAGTTCCGCGATCGCCGCCACCGTAAGGGTCAGTTCCGTCGTCTGTGGATTCAGCGCATCAACGCTGCTGCCCGCGCTAACGACATCACCTACAACCGCTTCGTCCAGGGTCTGAACCTGGCTGGCGTTGAGGTTGACCGTAAGAACCTGGCTGAGATGGCTGTCAACGACCCGCAGGCATTCGCTGCTCTGGTCAAGGTCGCTAAGGATGCTCTGCCGGAGGACGTCAACGCTCCTGCTGCTAAGTAAAGCAGCTACGAGGTAACTCGTACGTAGCGTCGGCAAGCGCCTGCGACCGGCAGTGCGCCTGCCAACATCTTTGAAAAACCACCGTCGATTGGGTTAACGAATAACCTCGACGGTGGTTTTTCGTATCCGCACTGGCCTGCTGGCGGTTATGAATCCCGAGCCGCATCACTAGGATTAATCACTATGAACTCTGCGCTGTACTTCAACGACGAGCCGTTTACTCCTCGCACCCCGCGAGTCTCGGCGGCTATTCAGCTCCACCGTGCGGCCAAGCGGAAGAAGGCCGGGCGCTTCCTCATCGAGGGCTTCAATTCCGTCGATGCGGCTATCCGCGCAGAGGCTGTCGTAGAAATTTTCGTCACCGCTGCCGCCGCCGAGCAGTTCCGCGAGCTGCTCACGGGGTATCTCGAATCGGGGACGCAGCGTAAGTCTGTTTCGCTTATCGACGCCGCCGCCGCCCGCTCTTTAAGTGAAACTGTCACCACCACCGGACTCTTCGCTGTCTGCGACACAGGTGCGGTGTCCATTTCGTTGGAAGAGGCCATTGAGGTTGGAAAGCAGTCCGGCTGTCTGGTGATTCCGGTGGAGTGCAATGACCCGGGTAATGTCGGCACGATTGTGCGTATGACTGATGCTCTCGGAGCTGGTGCGGTTATCCTTGCTGGCGATTCGGTTGACCCGTTGAATTCTAAGGCCGTGCGTTCGTCGGCAGGTTCTGTTTTTCATACCCCTGTCGCACGCGAGCGCGATATTGATGTCGTTATGGAGAAAGTCAGGGAAGCGGGCTTTACCACCCTCGCCACGGCGATGGATGGCGCTCTCACGCTCGGCGTTGATGCGCTTCCCGACGGTCCCGTCGCCTGGCTTTTCGGCAACGAAGCCCATGGCCTGTCGGAGGAGATTACGGCCTCGGCGGGGGCAAGTGTGTCCATCCCGATTAAGGGCGAGGCAGAGTCGTTGAACCTCGCCACCGCAGCGGCCATGTGCCTGTGGGAGACGGTTCGGGGTAAGTAGGAAACCTCGATGGTGAGGTGCATGCACGTGTGCAGTTATCCTCGACTATGATTGTTCCATCACAAGAACTGATAGTCCTATATAGAAGTGGTTGACACGTGAGCGATTCGCCAAATCCTATCGATCTTTCCGAGGAAGCCCTCCAGGCGGCTGCGCAGAAGGCCACGGGTGCCTTTGATGCTGCCGGCAACCTGGATGAGCTTTCTGCCGCCCGCCGTGAGCACTTGGGGGATGAAGGCTACATTCCGCAGGCTCGCCGCGCGCTGGGCTCCATTCCGAAGGCTGAGCGCAAGGATGCTGGTCGTCGCGTAAATGTTGTTCGCGGAGCCGTCGAAAAGCACTATGCTGAGCGTCTTGCAGTGCTGGAGGAAGAGGAAAACGCGCGTCGCCTGGTCGCGGAGCGTATCGACGTGTCGGTGGACACCACGCAGAGTCAGCGTGGCGGTATGCACCCAATTACCATCCTGTCCGAGCAGATTGGTGACATCTTCGTGGGCATGGGCTGGGAAATCGCCGAGGGCCCAGAGGTCGAAGCCGAGTACTTCAACTTTGACGCGCTGAACTTCCTGCCGGATCACCCGGCTCGTACTCTGCAGGATACTTTCCACATTGCGCCGGAAGGATCCAAGCAGGTGCTGCGTACGCACACCTCGCCGGTCCAGGTTCGCACTCTGCAGTCACGTGACCTGCCGATTTACGTTATCTGCCCGGGCCGTACCTTCCGCACCGATGAGCTCGACGCCACCCACACCCCGGTCTTCCACCAGGTGGAGGGACTCGCTGTGGACAAGGGGCTGACCATGGGGCACCTGCGCGGCACGCTGGATCACATGGCAAAGGCGCTGTTCGGTCCGGAGACCAAGACCCGCATGCGCACCAACTACTTCCCGTTCACTGAACCGTCCGCTGAGGTTGACGTCTGGTTCCCGAATAAGAAGGGCGGCGCAGGCTGGATCGAGTGGGGTGGCTGCGGCATGGTCAACCCGAACGTGCTGCGGGCCTCTGGCATTGACCCGGAGGTGTACTCGGGCTTCGCGTTCGGCATGGGCCTGGAGCGCACCCTGCAGTTCCGCAATGGCCTGACTGACATGCGCGACATGGTCGAAGGCGACGTCCGCTTCACGCAGCCGTTCGGTATCCGCGGCTAATTCACTGACCTACAGATAGGAGTTTTACTTACATGTTCATTCCACAGTCGTGGGTCACTGAAATCGTTCGCGGCCCAGAGAACACCATCAACCCGGACTGGTCCGTTACCCCGGACGAGTTGGATGAGGGCTTTGTCCGCGTTGGTTTTGAAACCGAGGGGCACGAGCCGCTGGAGAAGGTCGAGGGGCCGCTGGTTTTCGGTCGCGTCGACCACATTGAGGAGCTCGAGGGCTTTAAGAAGCCAATTCGCTTCTGTCAGGTCAATGTCGGTGATGCCAATGGCACCGGCGAGCTGCAGGAGATCATCTGTGGTGCCCGCAACTTCGAAGAGGGCTCCATTGTTATCGTCGCGCTGCCGGGCTGCGTGCTGCCGGGTGGGTTCGAGATTTCCGCACGGAAGACTTACGGCAAGGTTTCCAACGGCATGCTCTGCTCCGAAGCTGAGCTGGGTATGACCGATTCCTCCGCCGGTATTCTGACGCTGCCGTCGGCCCCAGCTGAGCTGGGTTCGTGCGCTAAGGAATTCATCGGTCTCGATGACGAGAAGTTCGAGGTCAACATCACCCCGGACCGCGGTTACGCGCTGTCGGCCCGCGGTCTGGGCCGCGAGATCTGCTCCGCCTTCAACCTCGACTTCGCCGATCCAGCCAAGGTCAACGAGCTGCCGGTCGAAGGTGAGGTCCTGAACGTCACTATCGACGAGGACACCGACACCCGCCGCTTTGGTCTGCGCCGAGTCACCGGCATCGACCCGAACGCCGAGACCCCGTGGTGGATGCGTCGCCGCCTGCTGCTGGCTGGTCAGCGTCCGGTCAACGTGGCCACGGACGTCACCAACTATGTGATGCTACTGCTCGGTCAGCCGATGCACGCTTTCGACGGTTCCAAGATCGCTGGTGGCCTGCACATCCGCAACGCTAAGGCCGGCGAGACTCTGACCACTCTCGACCACGTGGACCGCAAGCTCGACCCGGCGGACGTTGTCATCTGCGACGACAACGGTATTCAGTCGCTGGCCGGCATCATGGGTGGTCTCACCTCCGAGATCGCCGACGACACCACCGATGTTGTCTTCGAGGCCGCCAACTGGTCGCCGCTGCACGTCTTCCGCAGTGGTCGCCGCCACAAGCTGAGCTCTGAGGCTTCACGACGTTTCGAGCGCGGCGTGGACACCGCTCTGGTCGAGCCGGCTTTGGATCTGGCCTGCCAGCTGCTCGCTGACATCGCCGGCGGCACTATCGACACTGGTCGCACCCTGCTCGGTGAGGTTGCCGCCATGCCGACTATTGACTTTGCCGTCAACCGCGCCAGCGAAGTTGCGGGCGTTGATTACCCGCGTGAGACCGTCATTGGACGCCTGCGCGAGGTCGGTTGCGAGGTCGTCGACAACGGTGACCGCCTGGCTGTCACTCCGCCGACCTGGCGCTCGGACCTGACCATGTCCGCTGACCTGGTTGAGGAAATCCTACGTCTGGAGGGCCTGGAAGACATTCCGGTTATCCTCCCAATCGCCCCGGCCGGTCGCGGTCTGACCGAGCGTCAGCTGCGTCGCCGCTTCGTCGGCCACGCGCTGGCTCACAATGGCTACCTGGAGATTCTGCCGACACCGTTCATTGCCAACGATGTCTTCGACGTCTGGGGCCTGGACGCTGATGACCCGCGTCGTAACACCGTCAAGGTCATCAACCCGTTGGAGTCCGACCACGCTCAGCTGGGCACGACTCTGCTGCCGTCCATGCTTGAATCGCTGAAGCGCAATGTTGCTCGCGGCCAGGTCGACCTGTCGCTCTACGGTGTGGAGCAGGTATCCATCGAGCGCGGTAACGGTGTCTCGCCGATGCCGTCTACCGCGGGTCTGCCGAGCGAGGCCGAGCGCGCCGAGCTGCTGGACTCGCTGCCGGAGCAGCCGCTGCACGTCGCCACTGTCGCCTGCGGTCGTATCCGCCTGGATAGCCCGTGGGGTGACGAGGCCGCGTACACCGTCGCGGACGCCATCGAAGCCGCGCAAATCGTAGCCCGTGCTGCCAACGTCGAGCTGGAGATCCGCAACGCTGAGGTGCTGCCGTGGCACCCGGGCCGCTGCGCTGAGCTGCTTGTCGACGGCGAGGTCGTCGGCCACGCCGGTGAGCTGCACCCGAAGGTGTGCAAGGACGCTGGTCTGCCGGAGCGCACCTGCGCGATGGAGATTAATCTCGATGCACTGCCAGTGACGGAGCACCTGCCGGCGCCGGTACTCAGCCCGTTCCCGGCTGTCCACCAGGACGTCGCGCTTGTTGTCAGCGATGAGGTCTCCGCCGCAGAGGTGGAGAAGACTCTGGTGGAAGGTGCCGGTGAGCTCCTCGAATCCATTCGTATCTTCGATGTTTACCGTTCCGAGCAGATGGGCGAAGGCGTTCGCTCACTGGCGTACTCCCTGCGTTTCCGCGCACCGGACCGTACGCTGAAGGAAGAGGAAGCTTCCGCAGCTCGTGAAGCGGCCATTGAGCTGGCCACTACCCGTCATGGCGCTCAGTTGCGCGGCTAAAAGGGGAGACCACAGGGAGAGATACCCATGATTGGCATCTTGCGGCACCGCGGCAACAGGCTGAATAGCGCAGAGGCGCGAGAGCAGCGCGTTGGGGCGTGCGCTGTGAGCAGCGCGAAGCCTGCGGCGACTGTGGCTGCAGCTGCTGTCACGGCAGGTCTATTGCTCACCGGCGCGCCGAGTGCGGCTGCGCTGGTTGGCGGGGAGGCTGCTGCGCCTAGTGTGGCGGCGGACTCCGTGGTGGCGATCATGGTCCGGACCAGTCCCCATACCGGAAACTTTTGCACAGGAACTGCAATCGCCCCGCAGTGGGTAATGACCGCCGCCCACTGCGTGCGTGATGTCCCGCAGCAGGCTGGGGAAGTAGAGGTCGGTTTCGGTCAGGATTCCCACCGTGTTCCTATCGATAGCTGGGAAATTGCGCCCACCGGTGACGTAGCGCTTGTTCACCTTGCGGGCGACGCAGCTCTTCCGGGGTATCCCGCAATGGAACGTCGTCAAGCGTTTTCGGAGCAAGAAACGGCAGGCACGGTCTATGGGCGATCGCTGCTCGGCGATGTTGCGGATGGCACGCTGCCGTCGGCGACCGTCACCGCTTCGATGTGTCCGGTGAAGTATCAACAGTGCGTGCGGGAAGACTCGGTGTTGGCGCGCATGGAGCGCCCCGCGGCGTTGCAGGTAGGCGATTCGGGCGGACCGCTTTTTATCGACGGCCAGCTAGCGGCGGTGTTCTCGGGCGCGGTGGCTTTTGATGGCAGCGTCGCACCGGAGGAGTCAGGTTACTATCTCTACACCACGACGTCATCGGTGGCGCAGTGGGCAGATGGCGTGATGAGTCAGGAGCCAAGCGTCGCGTTCGTTGAGTAATCTGCCGTGCTCGGCGAACGCGATGTATGTACCGACGACGGCGTTATATTCATAAATCACTCACGTCACATTGGTAGGATTCCAGCACTTTGGCAACGAATTCTATGAATATCTTGCAACGCAGTGAATAAAAGTGTTGAATGTTTGACATGAGTATTTCCGTTGCCATTGCCGGTGCGACCGGTTACGCAGGAGGAGAGATCCTCCGCATCCTGTTGTCGCACCCGGCGTACCTTTCCGGCGAACTAACCATCGGCGCACTGACGGGAGCATCCAACGCGGGTGCTCGTGTGGGCGACATTATGCCTCATGTGGCACCTTTGGCTGACCGTCGTATTGAGCCGACTAATGGTGACACACTCGCTGGACATGACGTGGTGTTCCTCGGTCTGCCCCACGGTCATTCGGCTGCGATTGCAGAGCAGTTGGGGGATGACACGGTGATTATTGACTGCGGCGCGGATTTCCGCCTGCAGGATGCCGCTGAGTGGGAGCACTACTACGGCTCGGAGTACGCCGGTACCTGGACTTACGGTATTCCAGAGCTGCCGGGCAACAGGGAAGTAGTGGCTGCTTCGAAGCGCATTGCTGTGCCGGGTTGTTTCCCCACTGGGGGTACAATTACGGCGCTGCCGGCAGTTGCAAAGAACCTGGTTAAGCCGGACCTGTCCGTTGTTTCCATCACCGGTACCTCCGGTGCGGGCAAGAAGGCGGCTGTGCCCCTGCTCGGGTCCGAGGTTATGGGCAATCTCCGCGCCTACAACACTGCGGGCAGGCACCGCCACACCGCAGAGTTCCTGCAGAACCTCAAACCGTACGCAGAGGATCTCACCGTCAGCTTCACGCCCGTACTCGCCCCGACGTCGCGCGGCATTCTCACCACTATTACCGCCCCGCTTGTCGACGGGGTTACGGAGGCAGCCGCACGGGAAGCCTACCTCGAGTTCTACAAGGATGAGCCGTTTGTGCAGGTGTTGGCCGAAGGGCTGCTGCCGCAGACACAGTCGGTAATTGGCTCTAACTTGGTTCAGATTCAGGTCGAGGTAGATGAACGCGCCAAGCGCCTGGTGCTGACCTCGGCGATTGACAATCTGACAAAGGGCACCGGTGGTGCCGCAGTTCAGTGCATGAATTTGGTTACTGGACAGAATGAAACTGCAGGACTTCCCCTGGTAGGAGTTGCCCCATGATGAAGGAAGAAAAAGAAGGTCTTGTCAACGTCGCTGGTGACGAAGGCGGCGTATGTGCACCTCAGGGGTTCGCGGCCAGCGGTGTCATTGCCGGCATCAAGGTCAGCGGAAACCCGGACATGGCGCTCATCGTAAACCAGGGGCCGGAGAAGACCGCGGCGGCTGTCTTTACCACCAACCGTGTCCAGGCTGCGCCGGTGACGGTATCCAAGAAGCACATCGCTGACGGCAAGCTGTCGGCAGTGGTGCTGAACTCCGGCAATGCCAACGCCTGCAATGGTCAGCCGGGTATTGCCGACGCCCTCGAAGTTTGCCAAAAGGTCGCAGATGGGCTCGGCGTCGACGTTACCGAGATTGGCGCCTGTTCCACTGGCTTGATTGGTGACCGGTTGCCGATGGACATTGTGCTGGCAGGTGTGCCGAAGCTGATTGAGAAACTGGGCGGCGATGTCGCCGCAGGTACGGCTGCAGCAGAGGCCATCTTGACCACTGACTTGGTGGCAAAGCAGGCCGTTGCGCATGGTGACGGATTCACTGTCGGTGCTATGGGCAAGGGTGTTGGCATGATTAGCCCGTCGATGGCCACGATGCTCGGTGTGATTACGACGGATGCGTCGGTAAGCGCAGAAATGGCGCACGAGGCTATTGCCAAGGCGAGCGAGGTTACGTTTAACCGCCTAGATATTGATGGCTCCACATCCACCAATGACACCGTCATCATTTTGGCCAACGGTGCCTCTGGCGTGAAGCCCTCGCAGGAGGAGCTCGATCAGGCAGTGCTCAGCGTGTGTGATTCCATCGCACGCCAGATGCAGTCGGACGCCGAAGGCGTGACCAAACGTGTGTCGGTGACCGTGCGTGGCACCGGTGGCGCTGAAGATGCCCTGGTAGCTGCTCGCATTATCGGCCGCGACAACCTCTTCAAGTGTGCGATGTTCGGTTCGGACCCGAACTGGGGTCGTGTGTTGGCGGCTGTCGGCACCGCGCCGGTGGATATGGATCCGGAGCACATCACGGTTTCCTTCAACGGTCACGTAGTCTGTCGCGATACTGGTGGCACGCCTGATGCTCGTGAAGTGGATCTGTCCGGCAAGGACATCGCCGTTGAGGTTGACCTCGGTACTGGTAATCCGGAAGAGGCCACGATTCGTACGACGGACCTTTCCCACGATTACGTTCACATCAACTCGGCATATTCGTCCTAAAGGTTTTGAGGAGACTCTGCAATGGTTCACCAGTTGACCGAAGGGCTGTCCTTCGAACAGCGGGCACATGTGCTGGCGGAAGCCCTGCCGTGGCTGCAGCACCACCGTGACAAGATTGTGGTGGTCAAGTACGGCGGTAACGCGATGACCGACCTGAAACTGAAGAAGGCCTTCGCGCAGGACATGGTTTTCCTGCGCACCGTGGGTGTGAAGCCGGTGGTTGTCCACGGTGGCGGTCCTCAGATTTCGTCGATGCTCAAGCGCCTGGGGCTGGAGGGAGAGTTCCGAGGCGGTTTCCGCGTCACGACTCCGGAGGTCATGGAAATTGTCCGCATGGTTCTCTTCGGGCAGGTCGGCCGCGAACTAGTGAACCTCATCAACGCCTACGGGCCGTATGCGGTAGGTACCTCTGGTGAGGACGGTGGCCTGTTCACCGGTACTCGACGCACGGTAAACGTCGGTGGCAAGGAGACAGATATCGGGCTGGTTGGCAATATCACCGAGGTGCACTCGGAAACGCTATTGGACCTGATTGATGCCGGCCGTATTCCGGTGGTCTCCACGATTGCGCCGTCCGCTGACGGCAAAGAGGTCTACAACATCAACGCCGACACGGCAGCAGGTGCACTGGCATCGGCAATTAACGCGAACCGTCTGGTGATTCTGACTAATGTCGAGGGTCTCTACACGGATTGGCCGAACCGCGATTCGCTGGTGTCCAAGATTTCCACTTCGCACCTGCGAGAAATCCTTCCGACGCTGGACTCGGGCATGATTCCGAAGATGGAGTCCTGCCTGAACGCAGTGGATCAGGGAGTGCCTGCGGCCCACGTTATCGATGGCCGCCAGCCACACTCGGTGCTGCTGGAGCTGATGACTTCCGGCGGTATCGGCACAATGGTAGAGCCCGGATAAGGCAGAAAAAGACGGACAAGAATTTACCTACACACACGTTAGGCAGGTCGAAAGACGACATGAGCGACTTCAAGCAGCAGTGGCAACACACGATGATGAACAATTACGGCACGCCGCGCATTGAGCTTGTGCAGGGTAAGGGCGCTATTGTCACGGATTCCGAGGGCAAGGAATACCTGGACCTGCTCGCCGGTATTGCAGTCAACGCGTTGGGTCACGCGCATCCGGCGATCGTGGAAGCCGTGTCCAAGCAGATTTCCACGCTGGGGCACGTGTCCAACATCTTCGCCTCTGAGCCGCCACTGGCACTGGGTGAGAAGCTCATTGAGCTCACTGGCTGGGACACCGATGACACCCGGGTTATGTTCTGCAATTCCGGCACCGAGGCCAACGAGGCTGCATTCAAGCTGGCGCGTTTGACGGGGCGCAACCGTATTATCGCGACCCACCACGGGTTCCACGGCCGCACCATGGGAGCACTTGCCATGACCGGTCAGCCGGACAAGCGCACCCCGTTCGAACCGATGCCGGGTGGAGTCGAGTTCGTGCCCTACGGTGACATTGACTTCCTTACCAAGACCATCGAATCCGATCCGTTGGGTGTCGCAGCGGTGATTCTGGAACCAATTCAGGGTGAGACCGGCGTGGTCGCACCGCCAGAGGGATACCTCGCCGACGTCCGCGAACTGACCAAGCGCTTCGACGTCCTCATGATTGTCGACGAAGTGCAGACCGGCATTGGCCGTACCGGCCAGTGGTTTGCCCATCAGCACGATGGCATCGTGCCGGATGTTATGACCCTGGCTAAGGGGCTCGGCGGCGGACTGCCGTTGGGCGCTGTCATCGCTAACGGCCGCGCAGCAGAACTGTTCACCCCAGGTGCGCACGGCACCACCTTCGGTGGCAACCCGGTCTGTGCCGCCGCTGGTTTGTCCGTTATCGAGACGCTGGAAGAAGAAAAGCTGCTCGATCGAGTCACCGAGAAGGGCAAGGTTCTGGCTCGCAAGCTTGCGTCGTTAAGCCATGTCGATCACGTGCGTGGTCGAGGCTTCATGCTTGGGCTGGTGCTGTGCGAGAACCTGGCTAAGGAAGCGGTTAACGCCGGCTATGAGCACGGAGTCATTTTGAATGCACCACAGGCGAATGTGCTGCGCATCGTGCCGCCGCTGAATCTTAGCGATGAGGAAATCAACCGTGCCGTCGAGTTGATTGATACCTGCCTGAACGACGCCGCTGAGGCTGTCGCAAACAATGGAAGGAATTAGGAACTGATGCTCCGTCATTTTCTCGCCGATGATGACCTGACTCCGCAGGAGCAGGCTGAGGTGCTGCAGTTGGCTGCAGAGCTAAAGGCAGCACCGTACTCCCGCCGGCCGTTTGAGGGGCCGCAGTCGGTTGCGGTGCTGTTCGACAAGACGTCGACTCGTACCCGTTTCTCCTTCGACGCTGGTATTGCGGCTCTGGGCGGCAACGCGATTGTGGTCGAAACCGGAAACTCGCAGATGGGCAAGGGCGAAACCTACCAGGACACCGCTGCTGTGCTCAGCCGTTTTGTCTCGGCAATCGTGTGGCGTACCTACGCACAGTCAGGGCTGGAGGCCATGTCTGAAACTGCGACGGTGCCGATTGTCAACGCACTTTCCGACGAGTTCCACCCGTGCCAGATTCTCGCTGACCTGCAGACCATCATCGAGCACAAGTGCCCGGAAGAAGGCCAGGCGGGACTGCGTGGCAAGAAGGCTGTCTACTTCGGCGATGGTGCCAACAACATGGCCAACTCCTACCTAGTAGGCTTCGCCACCGCAGGGCTGGACGTCACCATCTGTGCACCGGAGACCTTCCAGCCGGAGCAGGTCTACGTCGACCGCGCCAAGAAGGTCGCGGAGCAGACCGGTGCGGCCGTGGCCGTGACCGCAGACGTCGATGAGGCCATTGCCGGTGCCGACGTTGTCATCACCGATACCTGGGTCAGCATGGGGCAGGAGAACGACGGCCTGGATCGTCGCACTCCGTTTCTGCCGTACCAGATCAACGCTGAGCTGATGGCGAAGGCAAATGAGGATGCCATCTTCCTGCACTGCCTGCCGGCATACCGCGGCAACGAAGTTACTGCCGAGGTCATCGATGGCCCGCAGTCGGTAGTCTTTGACGAGGCGGAAAACCGCATGCACGCTCAGAAGGCGTTGCTGACCTGGCTGGTGGAGAGGCAGTAAGGTCATGACCGCAGCACAACCAGGTTCTCGCACAGCTCGGCAGACGCGCATCGCTGACCTGTTGGCGCAGCATCACGTGTCCAGTCAGGTTCAGCTCGTCGAGCTGCTTGCCGACGAAGGCATTGAGATTGCGCAGGCGACGTTGTCCAGAGACCTCGATGAGCTGGGCGCCCGAAAGATTCGCGATGGAGCCAACGGTTCGCGTTATTCCATCGTCGAAGATGCACTCGCTGTCTCCAGCGGGGCAGTGGCCAGGATGCGGCGCGTTTTAGACGAGCTGCTGGTCTCCATTGATCATTCGGGCACCATCGCGGTTGTGCGTACACCACCGGGAGCCGCACAGTATCTAGCCAGTGTGATTGACCGTGCGGGACTCAAAGAAATCGTTGGCACAATTGCGGGAGATGACACCGTAATGTGCCTGGCTAGAGAACCACTTTCCGGCGCTGACCTAGCCCAGCGTCTAGCCGCCGGAACGAACCAGTAAACTATTTCACGAAATGCTTTAAAGCACCGATTAAAGGAGCGCTTACCCTATGACCAACCGGGTTATTCTTGCTTACTCTGGTGGCCTCGATACCACCGTTGCTATTCCGTACCTCAAGGAAATGACGGACGGCGAGGTCGTCGCAGTTTCTATCGATGTCGGACAGGGCGGCGAGGACATGGAGTCCGTGCGTCAGCGCGCTCTGGACGCCGGCGCTGTCGAAGCTGTCGTTGTCGACGCCAAGGACGAGTTCGCCGAGGAGTACTGCCTGCCGACCATTAAGGCCAATGGTCTTTACATGAAGCAGTACCCGCTGGTTTCTGCACTGTCGCGCCCGCTGATTGTTAAGCACATGGCGAAGGCTGCAGAGGAGTTCGGTGGCACCCACGTTGCTCACGGTTGCACCGGTAAGGGCAATGACCAGGTCCGTTTCGAGGTCGGTTTCGCCAACACCGCCCCGGATCTGAAGATTATTGCACCGGCTCGTGACTTCGCTTGGACCCGCGACAAGGCTATTGCCTTCGCTGAGGAAAAGGGTCTGCCAATTGAGCAGTCCAAGTCCTCTCCGTTCTCCATTGACCAGAACCTCTTCGGTCGTGCCATTGAGACCGGCTACCTGGAGGACCTGTGGAACGCACCAACCAAGGATGTCTACGCGTACACCGAGGATCCGACCCTGAACTTCAGCTCCCCGGACGAGGTCATCATCTCCTTCGAGGACGGTAAGCCGACTGCCATCGACGGCAAGAAGGTTTCCGTGCTTGAGGCCATCGAAGAGATGAACCGCCGCGCTGGTGCTCAGGGCATCGGTCGTCTGGACATGGTTGAAGACCGCCTGGTCGGCATTAAGTCCCGCGAGATTTACGAGGCTCCGGGCGCAGTTGCCATCATGACCGCACACGCAGCGCTCGAGGACGTCACCGTTGAGCGTGAGCTGGCCCGTTACAAGCGTCAGGTCGAGGGCGAGTGGGCCAACCTGGTCTACGACGGCCTGTGGTTCTCGCCGCTGAAGCGCGCGCTGGATGCCTTCATCGAGGAGTCCCAGAAGGGCGTTTCCGGTGACATCCGCATGGTCATGCACGCAGGTCACTGCAACGTCAACGGTCGTCGTTCGAACACCTCGCTGTACGACTTCAACCTGGCTACCTACGACGAGGGCGACACCTTCGACCAGACCCTGGCTCGCGGTTTTGTCGAGCTGCACGGCCTGTCCTCGAAGATGGCCGCAAAGCGCGACTTCAAACTGTAAAGATTCTCCAGAGCGACTAGAGCGAAAGGCCTATTGGAAAAGACAATGGTCGAAAAGCACGGTACCAACGAAGGCTCCCTGTGGGGCGGCCGCTTTGCCGGTGGCCCGTCCGAGGCGATGGCCGCATTGAGCAAGTCCACCCATTTTGACTGGGTGCTCGCGCCTTACGACGTTCTTGCGTCCAAGGCCCACGCCCGAGTGCTGCATGCCCGTGGGCTGCTCAGCGATGCCGACTTTGACACCATGATCGAAGGCCTTGATCAGCTCGGTCGCGACGTTGCCTCCGGCGAATTTGGTCCAGAGCCGACAGATGAGGACGTCCACGGTGCCATGGAGCGCGGTCTGATTGATCGCGTCGGCCCGGAGGTCGGCGGTCGCCTGCGCGCTGGTCGTTCCCGCAATGACCAGGTGGCAACTCTGTTCCGCATGTGGCTGCGCGATGCCGTGCGCGGCGTTGCACTGGATGTCACTGACCTGGTTGCCGCCCTGGTGGCTCAGTCCAAGGCACATCCGGATGCCATCATGCCGGGCAAGACCCACTCCCAGGCAGCGCAGCCGGTATTGCTGGCCCACCAGTTGCTGGCTCACGCGCATCCGCTGCTGCGCGATCTGGACCGCATCCGCGATCTCGACCGTCGACTGGCTGTGTCCCCGTACGGTTCCGGTGCGCTCGCGGGATCTTCGCTGCACCTGGATCCGGAGGCCATCGCGGAGGAGCTCGGCTTCGACTCTGCCACGGACAACTCCATTGACGGCACTTCTTCGCGTGACTTCGCCTCTGAGGCGGCTTTTGTCTTCGCCCAGATTGCTGTGGACATGTCTCGCCTGGCAGAGGAAATCATCTACTGGGCCACCCCGGAGTACGGCTACGTCACTCTGGCTGATGCCTGGTCGACTGGATCCTCCATCATGCCGCAGAAGAAGAACCCGGACGTGGCAGAGCTGACCCGCGGTAAGACCGGTCGCCTGATCGGTAACCTCGCTGGTCTTATGGCCACGCTGAAAGCGCAGCCGCTGGCCTACAACCGTGACCTCCAGGAGGACAAGGAGCCTTTGGTGGACTCGGTTGAGCAGCTAACCTTGCTGCTGCCGGCCCTGACCGGCCTGGTGGCAACGCTGACCTTCCACGAAGACCGTCTGCGCGAGCTCGCTCCGGCGGGCTACACCCTGGCCACGGACTTGGCTGAGTGGCTGGTCCGCGAGGGCGTACCGTTCCGCGACGCTCACGAGGCATCCGGCCAGTGTGTCCGCATCGCAGAGTCCAAGGGCGGTATCGGTCTGGACGAGCTTTCCGACGAGGACCTCGCCGGTGTCCACCCGGCACTGACTCCGAAGGTCCGTGAAGTGCTTACTATTGACGGCGCTGTCGCTTCCCGCGATACTCGCGGCGGCACCGCGGGTGTCCGTGTTGCAGAGCAGCTCGCTCGCGTTGACGAGAAGAATACCGAGCTGAAGCAGTGGGCTGAAAAGCCGGTTCGCGGCTAAAGCTGCTAGAGCTAGCAAACCTGCTAGCTCAGCTAAAGCGGCTAATTAATCGGTGTGCGGTCAATCGACCGCACGCCGATTTTTTACAGCCCGGGGGGGGGAGAGTAGAAAAACCAGCAACCCGACAACTGATGACCCGGTAACTAGCAACCCGAAAAATTACGGGCTCCACGTGCGAATACGGGCTGCAAATGTGAAACTGTGTAAGTTTATGACACTTTCAGGCCATTTTTCAGGCCATTTTTGTCATAAACGTAGTCAGTAACTCGGCTCGACCCGCCGCCGCCAGTCATAAACGCAGTCAGTAACTCGGATCGATCCGACGCCACCAGTAACCTTGTAATGCCAGGGTGCCCCCCCCCGAAGTGACGCAGATTACTGATTATTTCTATATCTGTTGCCAGGTTTGGCCGGGTCTCTTACCATAATTTCATGGCGGAAAGTACGCGGTCGAGCGGTGGAAATCGCAGCTCACGAGATAAAAATAAAAATCAGAGTGGTAGCAAGAAAGGGTGCATGGGCCCGGGGGCAATTCTTGCAGTCATTTTGATTGTCATCGCGGCTGTTGCAGTCTATGTCGGTCGCGGCGGTAGTATTCCAGGTTTTTCTGGTGGCAGCTCCGGAGGAAACCGTGATTTCTTCGGTGGTGAAAAGACCGTCGTCAAGGCGATTGTTGGCTCTGAGAAAAAGCCCTTCTTCGAAGACAAAGAGGTCCAGAAGGCTCTTGCCTCTCACGGCTATGTGGTGGAAGTAAAGACGGCGGGTTCGCGTCGGATGGCCACGGATGTGGATCTGGATTCCTTCGACTTGGCATTCCCGTCGTCGGCACCGGCAGCGGAGAAAATTGCCGAGAAAATGAGTGGCGCTGAGCGGTACGACGTCTTCTACACACCGATGGCGATCGCTACTTTCGACAACATCTTGCAGGCATTGGCGCGGGAAAATGTTGCTCGCCAACAGGGCACTACGTGGCAGGTAGATATGGCAGCGCTGGCCACGATGCAGCACGACAATGTCCGCTGGCGTGACTTCGCGGAGAGCGATTATCCGTCGCCGCGCACGGTGCAGATGTCCACAACGGACATTCGTTCGTCGAACTCGGCCGCAATGTACTTGTCGCTCATGTCTTGGATTACCAATGAAGGCCGGATTGTGTCTGACAATGGGCAGGTCAATGCGGTCTTGCCGGAGCTCACCCCTCTGTTCACCGGCCAGGGGTACACGGAATCCTCGTCGGCTGGTCCATTTTCGGACTACCTCTCGCAGGGTGTCGGTTCGAAGCCAATGGTGATGGTTTACGAGTCGCAGTTCCTGGGGGAGAACAGTGCCCCGAACAGCCGGTTGAAGTCGGAAATGCGCCTGGCGTATCCATCGCCGACGATTCTGAGTACTCACGTGGCGCTGGGTTTTAACGACAATGGAGCTGCGGTCGCACGGCTCCTCGCCGAAGACCCTGAGCTTCAGAAGCTGGCGGCCAAGCACGGTTACCGCTCCAGCCAGCCTGAGGCGATGGAGGAATTCCAGACGCAGTTGAAGACGGGCCAGGAGGTCTCCACCGATTTTGTGGACTCCATTGATCCGCCGAGTTTCGACATCCTCGAGCAGCTTATTGAGGGTGTGTCCCGTGGATACCAGAGCCCACCGAGGCCGGAAACAGAAGAGGGGTAAAGCCGAATGAACATGGATAAGGCACTAACTGCCCTCCGCAAAATGCTTCTTGGCCTCGTCGGTGTGCTCGGCATCTTCGCTGCCGCGGCCTGCTCCGACGGTGGCCTGAACCTGCCGCTGGGCTCCGACGGGGAGAAGACCAACAAAGTCGACGTCGATTCTGACCTCAAGGGCTCGACTATGCGCATCGCCGGGGCCACGGAGCTTGCAGAGCTCCAGCCACTGATGCAAAAGGCCTCCGACGACCTCGGTTTTACTATTAACCTTGAGCTTCTCGACGGCACCGTGAAGAACAGCCACGCGCTTGTCTCAGGCGAATTCGACAACCAATTTGACGCCACTTGGTTTGCTACCAACCGGTACGTTGATCTGCTCGGTGGGGCTGACAAGCTGGGCGAAGCCAAGAAAGTCGCCACCTCACCCGTAGCGTTCGGTATCCATTCGGCGAAGGCTCGGGAGCTCGGTTGGGATACCAAGCAGCCGACGTGGGCTGAGATCGCGGAGGCTGCGTCGTCAGGCAAATTGGCCTACGGCATGACCAACCCCGCGGAATCGAACTCGGGCTTTTCCGGTGTGGTGTCGGTTGCGACCGCGTTCGCCGACACCGGATCGGCGCTGACTACGGGGGATATCAACCGCACCACGCCTGAACTGCAGAAGTTCTTCGAGGGGCAGAAGATGACCTCGGGTTCGTCGGGGTGGCTGCGCGACAAGTTCCTGGATGAGCCGGACTCCGTCGACGCGCTCATCAACTATGAAGCTGTGTTGCAGCAGATGAATAAAGAGGGCGCTGACCTGGAAGTTGTTGTTCCGAGCGACGGTGTCATCAGTGCGGATTACCCGCTGACGCCACTAGCTCAGCCGGCTAACGACCTTGCCGCGCGGCAGACGGAGGCACTCGGGCAGTGGCTGGAAGCGAACTCGCAGGTTCTCGCCGACCACTTCCTTCGCCCGGTCTCCGATGACGCCAACCTGCCGGAAAGCATGACCAACAGCGTCATTATCGAGCTGCCGTTCCCGGGTGATCGCGCAGTCACGGATCGTCTCATCGAGGCGTACGACAATGACCTGCGCGTGCCCGGAGAGTCGGTCTTTGTTCTCGACACTTCCGGTTCAATGTTCGGGGAGCGCATCGCTGATCTACAGGCGACAATGCGCGCAATCGTCGACGGCAGTGCACGCACCGAAACGGGAAGCGTGGGATTGCGAAACCGTGAGATCGCGACGATCCTGCCGTTCAGTACGAGCGTCGGCGAGCCCACGACCACGACAATTGACGGCCCGGAATCGCGCGCGCAGCTCACCGCCGCCGTCGATGGTCTGTACGCAGAGGGCGAGACGGCGCTTTACGACGCACTGATTCAGGCCTTCGACCTTCTCGGCAGCTCGGATAAGAACTCCATCCCGTCTATCGTGGTGTTGACCGATGGTCAGGTGACGTCGGGCAAGAGCTTTGCGGAATTCCGTGATTTCTACCAGTCCAAGGGCGGGAATCTGCCGCCGGTATTCGTCATCCGCTATGGAGAGGCGGATCCGGGAGAAATGCAGGAACTTGCGAACCTGACTGGTGGTAAGGTCTTTGAATCCCGTGAGACCGAGCTTGCTGATGTGTTCAAGGAGATTCGTGGCTACCAGTAAATCCTCCGGCACTTCTTCTGGCGGTGGCTTTCTCAACAGTCCCGCCAACATTGTCGGGCTCATCCTTGCCATCGCCGTCGTGCTGCTGCACCTGACCGTGGGGCTTGGTTTCCTGTGGCCGGTTGTTGCGATTGCCGCCTGGGGCGCGTCGGTTGCTTTGTTGCCGAGGCAGAGCAAAGGGGCTCAGAAGTCCGTTAGCTCGGCGCCGAAGCCTGAGGTCCCACAGCGTCGCCCGCTCAATCCATCTGAGCTGCGTAGGAATCTTCACCGGACATTGGGCAGGCTTTTCGATGCCCAGCCTGGCGAAGCTCTTGGCAACGCCGCAAATGACCTGGGTGCGACGCTGGAATCCGTCCTGAGCGAGTGGAAGTACCTCAAAGATTATCCCGAGCAGAAGGTGGTCATCGGCGGCATTATCCAGGAGTACTTGCCGCAGACAGTCAACTCCTACCTCGCGGTCCCGGAGCGTCTGCGTCACAAGGCCGAGAATCCGGCGCGGGAGTCCATCGACCTGTTGCATTCCGCGGTTCAGAAGATCCAGGATGCAATCGGTCAGGACAACCTGATTGCTTTGGAAGGTCAGCGTGACACCCTGGCAATTCAGTTCGGTAAGGTAGTGGACTATGAGCCTTGATCCGAAACTCCTTGAAATCCTCGCTTGCCCGCGTGACAAGGGGCCGCTTGAATACCTCGAAGACGAGCAGGTGCTGGTCAATCCTCGCCTAAAGATCGCCTACCGCATCGACGAAGGCATTCCGGTCATGCTTTCCGACGAAGCTATCGCCTGGGACAAGTAATTGCCTTTCCCGCTTCCCGACGGCTACAGCGTCCTCGACCGCACTGTGCTGTCGGGAGCTCCGATTGAGGCTGCGAAGACGCTGCTCGGCTGCGTAATTGTCATCCCCGCCGAGCATGTTATCGCCACCATCACGGAGGTCGAGGCCTATGGTGGCCCAGTTGACCAGCGCTATCCTGACCCGGCCGCGCACTGCTTCATGGGGCCAACCGCACGCAATCGCGCCATGTTTGGCCCGGCGGGGCATTGGTATATCTACCGCTCCTATGGCATCCACTTTTGCGCCAACATCACCAGCGCTACGGACGGCACGGGCGGGGGAGTATTAGTCCGCTCCGTACGCATTGAGCAGGGCCTGGATGCGGTGCGCCGTCGCCGCGGTGAAAAGCCAGCAGTTGCGGGTCTCGGACGTGGTCCAGGCAATGTTGGTCAGGCGCTTGGCCTTGACTTAAATGACTATGGGGCAGATGCGCTGGATCCGTCGTCACGCGTGTTTGTGGCGCAGCCAGTGAACGCCGATTCGGTTAGAGATATCCACGCAGGCCCGCGCGTGGGCGTTCGGCGAGCGGCGAATCGGCCGTGGCGGCTGTGGCTCCCAGACGATTCCGTCTCGGCCTATCGTCGCCACAAGAAGGCCGTTGAGGAGTTCTAGGTCACCCTCGCGGTGAACGTCGGCAAGCGAAACGTTACGATAGTGGACGTGACTGAACAGAACATTATCGACGAACTACAGTGGCGTGGCCTGATTAATCAGTCCACCGATGTTGACGCGCTGCGCGAGGCGTGCGAAAACCCCATTACTCTGTATTGCGGTTTTGACCCAACGGGCGATTCGCTGCACGCGGGCCACCTGGTTCCGATGATCATGTTGCGTCGTTTCCAGCTTGCCGGTCACCACCCAATTGCACTGGCAGGCGGTGCTACGGGCTTCATCGGCGATCCGCGTGATGTCGGTGAGCGTTCGATGCTCAGCCAGGAAGCCATCGAGCACAACCTGGAGGCCATCAAGGGCCAGCTGCGTCGTTTCATTGACTTTGAGGGCGATGCCCCGGCGACAATGGTCAATAATGCGGACTGGACTATGAACATGTCCGTCATTGACTTCCTTCGCGATGTCGGCAAGAACTTCTCCCTCAACACCATGCTCGATCGCGACACTGTGAAGCGTCGCCTCGAGTCTGACGGTATCTCCTACACCGAGTTTTCCTACATGCTGCTGCAGTCCAACGACTACGTGCAGCTGCGCCGCAACTACGATTGCGTGCTGCAGATTGGCGGCGGTGATCAGTGGGGCAACATCGTCTCTGGTGTCGATTTGAACAGGCGTATCGACGGCGCCAAGGTGCACGGCCTGACCGTGCCGCTGGTGACCGATGCGCAGGGTCAGAAGTTCGGTAAGTCTACCGGTGGCGGCAAACTGTGGCTGGATGCTGAAAAGACCTCGCCGTACTCCTGGTACCAGTACTTCCTCAACGCTGGTGACTCGGTTGTTATTGACTACCTGCGTTGGTTCACCTTCCTGTCTCAGGAAGAGATTGCTGAGTACGAGGTCGCTGTTGCGGAGCGTCCGTTCAAGCGTGAGGCGCAGCGTCGTCTGGCTCAGGAGATGACCAACCTGGTTCACGGCGAAGAGGCCACCAAGGCAGTTGAGCTGGCAGCGCAGGCCCTGTTTGGGCGTGCTGAGCTGACCGAGCTGGACGAGGCCACCCTGGCAGGTGCCGTCTCGGAGACTGAGGTTGCGGAGATTGCTGAGGGCGAGCCGCGTACTGTTGTCGACCTTCTCGTCGCCGCGGGTCTTGCCAAGTCGAAGGGCGAGGCACGCCGCACCATTAAGGAAGGTGGCGCGTACGCCAATAACCAGCGCATCGAGGACGAAGCGTGGGAGCCGGCTGCCGAGGACCTGCTGCACGGCAAGTGGATTGTGCTGCGCCGCGGTAAGAAGAACTTCGCCGGTGTGAAGTTCGTGTAGGCGCTGGTTGGTCTTTGTGTAGGCGCGCTGCTGATCTCTAGATCAATTGGTGTTTATGCAGCTTGATTCCTTTTAGGTAGCTGGGCTAGGGCTCTGGGCAGTCTAGGGGATTGATGATTTCAGAATCATTGACTCCTGGTCACTCCGGAGCCTTAGTTGTTTTAAAGGGAGCGTAGAAGCCGAAGCAAAGGTGGTAGCGATGAGTCCAAGACATGAAAACCGTGCTGGACGGGGAGGCTCGTTGATGGGTCGGATTATCGCGCGTTTCTCGAAGAAGTCTCAGCGTGCGTCAGAAACGGGCTCCGAACAAGCCCACGATTTTCAGGGTGAGGTTGCTTCTCGGCGGGTGAGCCCGCAGAGCACGCCAGGCCGATTGACGGTTGAAAACCCAAATGTGTTCTACACCGTTGAAGATAGGCAAAACGAAATCGTTATCCGTGAATATGATGCCTTCATCGGTGGCCTTTCCGACATGGTCGGACTGGAGGATGAATTCCAGCGGAATTTTTACGACCGTGAAGTCATTGTCAGGAAAACCACGGACAGTCAGCGAAAGGAGCGAATACATTCTTCCAGAGAAGCCTTCGAGGATTATCACCGAAGACTTCGTGGACAGTAGCTGTAGCTCTTCTTGGGTTTCATCAAAGGAGAGGACTGGCAGCTTCTGGTAAGTCGCTCTACTGCACAGGAAAACCCTAGATCAGATCTATCTACCTGGGGTTTTGTGTCTTTGGGTGGTGTGTGTGTAATGTATTCGGAGGTCAGCGTGGCCA